>CAYNDD010000092.1:0-11385 GCA_964395425.1 uncultured Frankiaceae bacterium | reverse complement strand
TGTCGTGGCCGCGCGGCCGGATGCGCTACAACCTGGCGATCCTGGCCGAGCTCCGGGTCTTCAAGCCCCTGTCGTTCCGGCTGACCATCGACGGCGGCGAGCCCTGGGAGACCGAGGCGATGCTGGTCGCGGTCGGCAACGCCAAGTCCTACGGCGCCGGCATGCTGGTCTGCCCGGACGCCGACCTCGCCGATGGCCTGGTCGACATCACCGTGCTGGGTCCGGTGAGCAAGCCGGAGTTCTTGAAGACCTTCCCCAAGGTCTTCAAGGGCACCCACATCACCCACCCGGCGGTGACGACGATGCGGGCCAAGGTCGTGACGGTCGAGGGCGAGGGCATCACGGCGTACGCGGATGGCGAGTTCCTCGCCAACCTGCCGGTCACCTGCGAGTGCGTTCCGGGAGCGGTGCGCATCCTGGCTTAGCGCCCGGCCGGGGTGAGCCCACCTAGTCTGGACGGATGGCAAGTCCCGCGGAGCGGTACGCCGCGGCACGCCGCCGCACCAACCATCCGGCCCTCACCGAGTTTGCGGCCGGCTACGACTTCGAGCTGGATGACTTCCAGCGGACCGCCTGCGAAGCGCTCGAGGGCGGGCACGGTGTGCTGGTCGCGGCACCCACCGGTGCCGGCAAGACCGTGGTCGGGGAGTTCGCGGTGCATCTCGCGTTGCGGGCCGGCGGCAAGTGCTTCTACACGACGCCGATCAAGGCGCTGTCCAACCAGAAGTTCCACGACTTGAGCGATCGCTACGGTGCGGATCGGGTCGGGCTGCTGACCGGCGACAACTCGATCAACGGTGACGCCGACGTGGTCGTGATGACCACCGAGGTGCTCCGCAACATGCTGTACGCCGGCTCGCCCGCGCTGGTCGGTCTCTCGACCGTCGTCATGGACGAGGTGCACTACCTGGCCGACCGCTTCCGTGGCGCAGTGTGGGAGGAGGTGATCATTCACCTCCCGGAACACGTCAAGCTGGTCTCGCTGTCGGCGACGGTCAGCAACGCCGAGGAGTTCGGCGAGTGGCTCCAGGAAGTGCGGGGCGACACGACGGTGATTGTCGAGGAGCACCGTCCGGTGCCGTTGTGGCAGTCGGTGCTGGTCGGCACCCAGCTGCACGACCTGTTCGTCGCTCCACCCGACCAGCTCGCACAGGGGGAGCAACCGGTGGTCAACCCCCAGCTGACCCGGCTGGCCGCGGAGGAGGCCCGGTTCGCGCGGATCCACGGTGATCGGCGCCCGCAACGCGGCGGGCGGCGGCCCCGGAGCCGGGTCGACGTGCCCCGGCGCGCCGACGTGGTGTCGATCCTCGACCACGCGGGGCTGCTGCCGGTGATCGTCTTCATCTTCAGCCGGGCCGGATGTGACGCCGCCGTGCGCCAGTGCCTGCATGCTGGGCTGTGGTTGACCGAACCCGAGGAGCGGCAACGAATCCGCACCGTGGTGGAGCAACGGTCGGCGTTGATCCCGGACGAGGATCTCGCGGTCCTGGGTTACGGGGAGTTCCTCGACGGGCTCGAGCGCGGAGTCGCCGCACACCACGCCGGCATGCTTCCGGTCTTCAAGGAGATCGTCGAGGAGCTGTTCGTCGAGGGGCTCGTGCAGGTCGTGTTCGCGACCGAGACGCTCGCCCTCGGGATCAACATGCCGGCCAGAAGCGTCATGCTCGAGTCCCTGGTCAAGTGGAACGGTGAGGCGCATGTCGACCTGACCCCGGGGGAGTACACCCAGCTCACCGGCCGGGCCGGTCGGCGCGGCATCGACGTCGAGGGTCACGGCGTGGTGCTGTGGACCGCCGGACTCGACCCACGGCACGTTGCCAGCCTCGCCTCGACCCGCACCTATCCGCTGCGGTCGAGCTTTCGCCCGTCGTACAACATGGCGGTCAACCTGGTCAGCGACATCGGCCGGGCCGCCTCGCGTGACCTCCTCGAGTCGTCGTTCGCGCAGTTTCAGGCCGACCGGGCGGTGGTCGGTCTCGGCCGCCAGGTCCGGCGCAACCTGGAGGCGCTCGAGGGCTATACCGAGGCGATGACCTGCCACCTGGGCGACTTTGCCGAGTACGCCGCCCTGCGCCGGTCGCTCTCGGATCGGGAGGCGGAGCTGGCCAGGGAGCGGTCCGGCCAGCGGCGGCTCGCCACCGCTGAGTCCTTGGAGGCGCTGGTCGTCGGTGACGTGATCAACCTCCCGGGTGGGCGGCGGACCGGGATGGCGATCGTGATCGACCCGGACAACGGCTCGGACATCGGCGCGCCGCGGCCGCTGGTGGTGACGTCGGACCGGCAGCTCAAGCGGCTCGCCGCCTCCGACTTCACCTCACCGATCGCCCCACTCGGGCACGTCAAGGTGCCGCGTGGCTTCAACTCGCGGTCGCCGCAGGCCCGCCGCGACCTGGTGTCGAGCCTGCGCAACCTCGACCTCGATCCACAGGCCGGTCAGAAGGCGAGGCAGCGGGCGACCGCGGCCGACGACCTCGAGATCGCCAGGCTCCGGGCCGCGATCCGCCGGCATCCCTGCCACGGCTGCTCCGACCGCGAGAGCCACGCTCGCTGGGCCGAACGGTACGACCGGCTGCGGCGCGATACCGACGCGCTGGAGCGCCGCGTACAAGGCCGCACGGGCACACTCGGCCGGACCTTCGACAAGGTCTGCGACGTGCTCGAGCGGCTGCGCTACCTCGAGGACGACGCGATCACCCCCGCTGGGCAGTCGCTGGCCCGGCTCTACTCCGAGTCCGACCTGGTCGTGGCCGAGTCGCTGCGTACCGGTGCGTGGGACCAGTTGCCGCCGGCTGAGCTCGCCGCCGTGGTGTCGTCGCTGGTCTACGAGGCGCGCCGCGACGACGACCCGACGCCCAAGCTGCCGCCGGGTCCGGTCCGCGAGGCGTTGCGGGCGCTGTCGGAGTGCTGGGAGCGCCTGCACCAGGTCGAGGGCGATGTCGGCCTCGACTTCCTCCGTGAGCCCGATCCGGGCTTCGCTTGGCTGGCCTGGCGGTGGGCGAAGGGCCACCCGCTCGATGCGGTGCTGCTCGATACGTCGATGGCGCCCGGTGACTTCGTCCGCTGCGTCAAGCAGCTGATCGACCTGCTCGACCAGATCGGGGTGGCCGCGGCCGAGGACTCGCCGGTCCGCTCGACCGCGCGGCACGCCGTCGCGGCCCTGCGACGCGGCGTGGTCGCCTACTCCGCCGTGGCGTGAGCCAGCGAGGCCAGCACGCGCTGGACCGAGCTGCCGAGGCCCCATCGCTCCGCCAGGTCCTCCAGCGCCTCAGGGTCGCGCGGGCTCGCCGGCAGCCGGTCGTCGACCTCGGGCAGCGGGAGGTCGCAGGCGACCCGGACCACATCCAGGGCTCGGCTCAGGTAGTCCAGCGCGGACAGCACCTTGGCCTGAGCACCTTTCGGGAACCCTTCCGCCGATCCCTGCGCGGCGCTGACGACCCCGGCGACCGACCCGAACTGGCTGATCAGGGCAGCCGCGGTCTTGTCGCCGACCCCCGGCACCCCGGGCAGCCCGTCGGACGGGTCGCCCCGCAAGGTGGCGAAGTCGGCGTAGGCGCGGCCGGGGATGCCGTAGCGCCGCGCCACCTCGGATTCATCGATGATCTCGCGGTTGCCGACCCCCTTGACCACGTAGACGATCCGGACCGGCACGGTGTCATCGACGAGCTGGAACAGGTCCCGGTCGCCGGTGACGATCTCGACCGCACCGTCGCTGCGGGTCGCGAGCGTGCCGATGACGTCGTCCGCCTCGTGGTCCGGCCACCCGACCCGGGCGATCCCGATCGCGTCCAGCACCGCCCAGATGATCGGCACCTGCGGCGTCAGCGTGTCCGGCACCTCCTCCTCGCCGGTCGCTCCTTCGGTGGCCACCCGGTGCGACTTATAGGTCGGTATCGCGGCGACTCGCCACTCCGGCCGCCAGTTCTCGTCCATCGCGGCGACCAGCCGGGTCGGCTTGCGGTCATCGACCAGCCGCGCGATGTAGTCGAGCAGGCCGCGCACGGCGTTGACCGGCGTACCGTCCGGCGCGGTCACGGAGTCCGGCACACCGTAGAAGGCGCGGAAGTACAACGAGGCGGTGTCGAGCAGCAGCAGCATGATTCCTACCTTGCCACCCCGTGCGGACGGTTGCAGGTCGCGCCGCCCCGGAGTTGCCTCCGTGCCCGCCGCAGTGCATTGTCGGTGAGGTGAGTGACGAGGTCGCAACGTCGCGGTGGTCGATCTGCTCGGAGGGCTCGCATCTCTCGATCGCCTCGCGCGGGTCGGTCCTGTCGATTGGCTCGGTCGGATCGGCGCTGTCGATCGGCTCGGTCGGGTCGTTCGGTTCGGTGCTGTCGGTCGGGTCGTTCTGCTCGGTGGGTTCGATGATGTCGGGACTGTCCTTGTTCGCGTTGATGTCCTGGCGGGTCAGGCGCCGGATCCTCAGCGCTTCCTCGGCCGGCTGATCGCGTCCGGACCCCGGCCGACCGCCCGCCTCGATAACCTGGCCGGGTGACCGCAACGACCACCACTCACGCCACCCGGCTGTCGGCCGCGGCCGCTGCCACCAGCGAGGCCGGGATCGACGCGCTCATCGTCACGCCGAGCGCCGACCTCCGTTACCTGGTCGGTTATGCCGCGCTCCCGCTCGAGCGACTCACCTGCCTGATCGTGCCGGCCGGCGGCGAACCGACCTTGCTGGTCCCGCGCCTCGAGCAGCCGGCGGCAGTCGCCAGTGGGGCGGGAGAGAGCGTCAGAATCGTCAGCCACGAAGAGACCGATGACGCATTCGCGATGGCCGGTCGACTGATCGCCGACGCGATCGGCCGCCCGGCGCAGACGGTCGGGCTGGCCGACCGGATGTGGGCCGAGCAGGTGCTGCGGTTCCGCGACGTGATGCCGCACGCCGACCAGGTCGCGGCCGGATCGGTTCTGCGGCCGCTTCGGCTGCGCAAGCAGGCGGGCGAGGTCGACTCGCTGCGCCGAGCCGGTCAGGCGATCGATCGCGTCCACCAACGGATGGCCGAGTGGCTGCGCCCGGGCCGCACCGAGGCCGAGGTCGGCCGGGACATCGCGGACGCGATCATCGCCGAAGGGCACACCGCGGTGAACTTCGTGATCGTCGGTTCGGGCCCGAACGGCGCGAGCCCGCACCACCAGCTCTCCGAGCGGGTGATCGAGGTCGGCGATCCGGTGGTGGTCGATATCGGCGGCGCGCTCCCGGACGGCTACTGCTCGGACTGCACCCGCAACTACGTGGCGGGTGGCCGCCCACCATCCGAGTACGCCGACTACTACGCCGTGCTGCTGGCGGCTCAGCACGCGTCGTGCGCGAGCGTGCGTCCCGGCGTGACCGCCCAGGAGGTCGACGCGGCGGCTCGGAACGTGATCGCGGACGCCGGCTTCGGTGAGTGGTTCATCCACCGCACCGGCCACGGCATCGGGCTCGAGGAGCACGAGGATCCCTACATCGTGGCGGGCAACCCCACCGTGTTGGCGCCGGGAATGTGTTTCTCGATCGAGCCGGGAATCTACGCCTCCGGCCGGCACGGCGCTCGGATCGAGGACATCGTGGTCGTGACCGACGACGGCGTCGAGCGGCTCGACACGATCGACCGTGATCTCGTCATGCTCGACGGCTGAGGCGCTGCGCCGTGGTGGTCGAGCGAGTCCTGCCGTCTGAGGAGGCGCGCGACCTTCTCGACCTGGTCGGCGACCTGGCCAGGACCGAGCTCGCGCCCAGAGTCGCCGACTTCGAGGCCCGCAAGGAGTTTCCGCGCGAACTGGTGCGGATGCTGGGCCGGGCCGGCCTGCTCGGCCTGCCTTATGCCGAGGAGTTCGGCGGCGGCGCGCAACCGTTCGAGGTCTATCTGCAGGTGCTGGAAGAGCTCGCGGTGACTTGGGCGGCGGTCGCGCTCGCGGTCAGTGTGCACACGATGACGTGCTTCCCGTTGGCCGTGTTCGGCACTGACGCACAGCGCGAACGCTGGCTGCCCGATCTCGTCGGTGGCGACCTGCTCGGCGCCTACTGCCTGAGTGAGGCGCAGTCGGGCTCCGATGCTGCATCGCTGAGCACTCGGGCGACCCGGGTGGACGACGGCTATCTCCTCGACGGCACAAAGGCGTGGGTGACCCACGGCGGTGTGGCCGACTACTACGTGACCTTCTGCCGGACGTCCGACAACGGGTCGAAAGGGGTGTCGGCGTTCCTGGTCGACGCATCGGCGGAGGGGCTGAACCCTCAACAACCCGAACGAAAAATGGGCTTGTGGTCATCACCGACCGCGTCAATCGCGCTGGACGGTGTGCACATCGATGCCGACCGCTTGATCGGCGACGAAGGTGCTGGGATGCGAATCGCGCTGACCGCACTCGACAGCGGCCGGCTCGGCATCGCGGCGATCGCAACCGGGCTGGCACAGGCGGCACTCGACGCGGCGGTTGCGTGGGTGACCGAGCGCGAGCAGTTCGGCAAGCCGGTGGTCGAGTTCCAGGGGGTCAGCTTCATGCTCGCCGACATGGCGACCGGGATCGAAGCGGCCCGGTCGATGTATCTCGCCGCCGCCCGGCGGCGCGACCTCGGCCAGAGCTTCGGTGCCCAAGCCGCGATGGCCAAGCTGCACGCGACCGATACGGCGATGAAGACGACGATCGACGCGGTGCAGTTGTTCGGCGGGTACGGGTACACCACCGAATACCCAGTGGAACGCTATCTGCGCGAGGCGAAAGTCATGCAGATCTTCGAAGGCACCAACCAGATCCAGCGTCTCGTGATCAGCCGCCAGCTCACCGCGAGTCGCCGGGAAGGATCGGGCCGCTAGTAGCCGTAGCCTCCGCCGGAGGAGCTCGACGGCTGTGACGCCGGTGCGGTCGTGCCGTTGGTCACCGGCGTGTTGGTGTTCGAGGACGACTTCTTGCTGCCACAGCCGGCGAGCACCGCGGCCCCGAGCGCGAGCATCACGATCAGACCTGCGGTCCGACCCGTTAGGTGAGTCATGACGGCTCCCATTCGCTGTCGCCCCGTGCCGGGTGGCTCAGGGCTCAGAAAGAGGCACGGCCCACCCACCCCGGTGGTTCACGAAACGCCTATCGACGGCGGACACTGAACCAGCACACACCATCGGTCCGTGTCATTGGGCGTGGCTCGCCGGAGCGAGCCCGTCACCAACAGGCGCCGGAGGGATTGCGATGACGATGACCGCAGTCCTGTCACGCCGTGAGGTTGAGCACCAGATCGCCCTTCCCGCGGTGGCGGTCTCGGCCGTGACGGCGGTGTTGGCCTGGCGCGGTTGGTCGGCCTTGCAGGGCTACGGACCGCTGCGCTCGATCCACGCCGGCCAGATCGAGCTGGCCGGGCCGGTCGTCCTCGGCTTCGTCGTAGTGGTCTTCGTGATCGAGCAGATCGTCCCGGCGCAGCGGCAGAACGTGCTGGCGAGAGGGCACCTGCTGGACGTCGGTTACATGCTCGCCCACGCGTTGCTCGTCGTACCGCTGATCATCTTGATCGGCACCGGCTTCTCCTCGGTGTTGGCGCGAAGCGCCCCGTGGCTCGTGCTGCCGCGGTTCTCGTCCGTGCCGCACTGGTGCTACGTCGTGATCGCGGTCATCGCGATCGACGCGGTCGACTGGCTTGCGCACCTGGCCAACCACAAGGTGCGCTCGCTCTGGCGACTGCATGCGGTGCATCACTCACAGGAAGAACTCAGCATTCTCAGTACTTTTCGCACTCACCCCCTGGTGCACGTGAGCTTTGTGATCTCAGCGATACCGGTCCTGGCGCTTGCGTCCAACGCAGCGACGCCGGCCGCGGTGCTGACCGCGTACGCGTGCTTCGGTGCGCTCCCGCACGCCAACGTCCGCTGGAGCTACGGGCGACTCGGCACGGTGTTCGTGAGCCCGGCGTACCACCGCCTTCACCATGCACCGACCGGCCGGCTCGACATCAACATGGGTACGGTGCTGGCGGTCTGGGACCGGATGACCGGACGTGCGATCGACCCGGTCCGCAGCGCCCAAGTCGCCCCCACCGGTCTGGCCGGTCGCCCGATCCCGGTCGAGCAGGCCGCAGACCGGCCACAGCTCTTCCGCACCTTTGTCCGCCAACTGATCCAACCATTCACTACTGAGCAGGGAGTTCAGTCATGACCACCTCACCCGAGCTGACCAGCCGGCGTCAGGCCAGTGCTTCGAGCAGCCTGGTGATCTGGGCGCTATCCATCGTGGACGCCGCGCTGATCCTGATCTCCGGCGAGATCCATTTCCACCTGTGGCGCGGTCCGTACCGCCACCTCACGATCGGGCACATCAACGACCTGTTCCTTCTGCAGGTCATCGGCTGCCTGGTGATCGCCATCGCGATCCTGGCAACGCGGCACCTCTTGACCGTTCTGGCCGGTGCGGCCCTGATGGCAGGGACGTTCGTCGGGTTTCTGATCTCGCACTACCGCTCAGCCGGGCTGTTCGGCTGGCATGACCCCTACACGACCAGCGACTCGAACTGGGCGCTGACCGTCGAGGTCGCCGCGACCGTCCTGCTCCTGATCACCGCCTGGGTGATCAGGAGATCCCGGGCCAGCTGATCGCATGAAGCGAGGCCTGCGGGCCGCCGGTGCCGCGGCGGTCGGCCTGAGCATGCTCGCAGCCGCGGGCTGTGGTGGCGGCAACCACAAGGTGCCGGCGGCCGATGTCCGCAGCTATGTCGCCGCGGTCGAGAAGGTGCGGTTGCCGGTCAACACCCTGCTGAACGGAGCGGATCCGATCCTCGACGCCTATCACGACCATCGGATCACCCCGGCGCAGGCATCGGCCCGGATGGGAGCGCTCGAGCAGGCCTTTGCCGGCTACACGATGCACATGCAGCAGATCGAACCTTCGAACCGCCAGCTCGAGGCGATGAACGCCCCGTACGCCCAGACCTACTTCTACGAGGACAGCTACCTCGCCACGATGGCGTCGGATCTGGCCGAGGGTGACTTCGACAACCTCCCGAACACCCAGGACGCCCAGCGGCTGGCGATCATCATCTGGCGGACCAAGCTGGAGGCAGTTGCGGCCCGGAGTGGGGTCACCCTGCCCGCCGACGTCCAGCAGGCCGGCCGGGGCGAGATCGCGCCCGGGCTGCCCGGCCGCAGCTGAGCGTTTTCGCGCTCACCCGCACGCCGACTCAAGCCACCGGATGCAGCGGTCGAATCGGTAGTTGTCACCAGCAACCGCTGGGGACATACGGGACACGGTGATCCGAGCGACCCTCACCGGCGCTTGGCGCGTTCACGCGCGCCAGGAGCACGGAGACAAACGGTCGCCTAGGTTGCTCGGGGAGTGAGTGGCGAGACCGACCCGGCCGGTGGGCGTAACAGCCCGTAGGTTGGGAGCACTCGATGCGCACGGTCCTGGACAGGTCGGCGGGGCACGCCTCGTTCATCCTCGTTCATTCGGGGATGGTGGGCAGCGTGGCGTCCCCGCCGTACCCGCCACCGAAGATTTTCGCAACCTAGACCCGGCGATGCCCTAAGGTTTGCGTTCGTGGAGGACGTCGACCGGGCAATTGTCCGACTGCTGAGCCAGGACGGACGTCGAAGTTTTACCGATTTGTCCCGGGAAACCGGACTTTCGGTCTCGGCCGTGCATCAACGGGTTCGCCGGCTCGAACAGCGTGGGGTGTTGCGCGGCTATCGCACGATCGCCGACCCGGTCGCGTTCGGCCTGGCGCTGACCGCCTTCGTCTCGATCAAGCCGATCGATCCCAGCGCGCCTGACGATGCTCCGGACCGGCTCGCCCACCTCGGTGCGATCGAGGCCTGTTACAGCGTCGCGGGGGAGGAGAGCTACATCCTCAAGGTGCGGGTCGGCTCTCCGGCCGACCTCGAGCTGCTCCTCCAGGAGATCCGGGCGGCCGCGAACGTGTCCACCCGCACCACGGTGGTGCTGTCCACCCCGTACGAGGACCGTCCACTCGCGCTCTAGAACTCTCGATCTCAGGTCGAGATCAAGGCCTACTCGCCCGGCTTGACTTGGCCTCGGTTCGTCGTACGGTCGATCGCCGGGTCGTCCGACCGGTGGCTGGTCCGCGATGGGCACTCGGATCGGACCGGGCCGAGGGCCTCGCCGGCGTTGCTCCGATCAGGTCCACAGCAAAGGTTTTGATGATCGTCGATCATGCCGTTGACCTGCGTTTTCGCGCGTTGTTGCAGGTCAGAGGGCGGTTGACAGCCTCCCGGGGGCAACCGCTAGTTTGCCTGGCGTCCACCACAGGGACGCCCGAGCGTCCTCAGTCCGACACCGGAGAACCCAGCTGGCCGGTCGGCGGTCCGCGTGCACCCGCGGCGCCGAGCAGGTGCCAGGTCCAGTTGGTCGACGGCCCGTCGGCGCTGCGGCATCTCGGGCGTGGTGCGGCTACTCGGGAGTGGCCCGGGTGCCCAGTAGACAACGCCGCCACGGCGACGGCCGGTCGCCATCGCGGCGGTCCGAAGGGCACCCGGGCCTTTCTCGGACCGGCCGGCGACGGCCGCGTCGAGCGGTTTCGGGTCGGCGTGACAGCGACGTGATCCGGTTGTGACCCGGTCGGGGCGACCCGGTTGATACCGTCCGATCGGTAGTGATCCGACACATTCCCCGGTGTGGCGCCGCCCTGGCTTCGGGCCTCGCCGTCTGGACCTCGTTCCCTCCGCTCGGCTGGTGGCCGGCGGGGATCGTTGGAGTCGCCGGGCTCGCGGTGACGCTGCGGGGGGCACCGAGCTGGCGCTCGACCGCGGTCTACGGCTATGCGTTCGGGTTGGGCCTGTGGGTGCCCCTGTTGAGCTTCCTGCGCGGGTACGGCCTGGACGCGTGGTTCGGTCTGGTGGTCATCGAGGCGCTGTGGTTCCTGGGGCTGGCCCTCGCGCTTCGGGCCGTGTTCCGGGGCCGGTGGTGGCCGCTGACGAGCGCGCTGGTGTGGGTCGGCCAGGAGTTCCTCCGGGACCGGGTGCCCTTCGACGGCTTCCCCTGGGGCCGGTTGGCGTTCGGTCAGGCGAGCGGCCCGCTGCTGCGGCTCGCGGCCCTGGGCGGCGCGCCGCTCGTGACCTTCGCAGTGGCGCTCGGCGGGGGAGCACTGGCGTACCTCGCGGTGAACGTCCGGCCGTCCAGGCGCAGCGCGGCCGCCTTGGCCGGCATCGCCGTGGTCGTCCTCGCGCCGCTGGCGATCCGGCTGCCCACCAGCGGCACGTCGCGCGGGGGAGCACCGTCGTCGGTGGTGGTGGCGGCCGTGCAGGGCAACGTGCCGCGCCTCGGGCTGGCTGCCTTCGCGCAGCGGCACGCGGTCACCGCCAACCACTTGGCCGAGACCCTGGTGCTGGCCCGGCAGGTCGCCGCTGGCTCGGCCCCACGGCCCGACTTCGTCATCTGGCCGGAGAACTCCGACGACCTCGATCCCCG
>CAYNDD010000091.1:0-11388 GCA_964395425.1 uncultured Frankiaceae bacterium | reverse complement strand
CGTGCGACTTCTCGTCACTGGCGGCGCCGGTTTCATCGGGTCGCACTTCGTCCGGACCCTGCTTGCCGACGACTACCCGGCTTACCGCGGCGCCGACGTGACCGTCTACGACAAGCTGACGTACGCCGGCAACCTGGCCAACCTCGCGTCCGTCGCGGACAGTCCGCGCTACACCTTCGTCAAGGGCGACATCCTCGACTCGGCCCTGCTCGACGACGTGCTTCCCGGCCACGACGCAGTGCTGAACTTCGCGGCCGAGTCCCACGTCGACCGCTCGATCGCCGGTGCCGCGGACTTCGTCATCACCAACGTCGTCGGCGTCCAGACGTTGCTCGATGCCTGCCTGCGCGCGAACACCCCGCGGGTTCTTCAGGTCTCGACCGACGAGGTCTACGGCTCGATCGCATCGGGGGCGTTCCGCGAGTCCGATCGACTCGAGCCCAATTCTCCTTACTCGGCGGCGAAAGCCGGCGGCGACCTGATCGCCCGCTCGTACGTCGTGACCCACGGGCTTGACGTCGTCATCACCCGCTGCACCAACAACTACGGGCCGTACCAGTTCCCGGAGAAGATCATCCCGCTGTTCGTCACCAACCTGCTCGACGGTTTACCCGTGCCGTTGTACGGCGACGGTCTCAACGTCCGCGACTGGCTGCACGTCGACGACCACTGCCGGGGCATCGCGCTCGTGCTCGAAGGTGGCCGCACCGGCGAGACCTACAACATCGCCGGCGGGGCCGAGTTGACCAATCGCGAGCTGACCGAGCGGCTGCTCGCCGCCTGCGACCGAGACTGGTCGTCGGTGCACCCGGTCGAGGACCGCAAGGGCCACGACCGTCGTTACTCCCTGGACGACACGAAGCTGCACGAAGAGCTGGGTTACTCGCCGCGGACGAACTTCGACACCGGGCTGGCCGCCACCGTGCAGTGGTACCGCGACAACGAGGCCTGGTGGCGGCCACTCAAACGCGTGGTCTCGTGACCCGCTGGCTGGTCACCGGCGCCGGCGGGCAGATCGGCACCGATGTCATGGCAGTGCTCGGTTCCCAGCACGCCGACGCTCACGCCTTCGACCGAGTCACCCTCGACATCACCGATCCCGACGCCGTCGACGCGACGCTGTCGGCGACGGCGCCCACCGTCGTGATCAACTGCGCCGCCTACACGGCAGTCGACGCCGCAGAGGCAGACGAGTCCACCGCCACTGTGGTGAACGGCGACGCCCCCGGCCACCTTGCCCAGTGGTGCGCGGCGCATCGGGCCCGGTTCATCCAGCTGTCCACCGACTACGTCTTCGCCGGCGACGCCACGACTCCGTACGAGGTCGACCACCCGACCGATCCGCGCTCGGCATATGGCCGCTCGAAGCTGGCCGGCGAACGAGCCACCCTCGCCGCAGGCGGCGATGCGCACGTCGTACGGACCGCTTGGGTGTACGGCGCCACCGGCGCGAACTTCGTGAAGACGATCGCCCGGTTGGCGGGCGAGCAGGAGACCCTTCGAGTTGTCGACGACCAGATCGGCTCGCCGACCTGGTCGCACCAGTTGGCCGACGCGCTGGTCGCGCTCGGCCTCGCCCCGGTCGAGCCCGGGATCTGGCACTGCTCCGGCGCGGGGCAAACCTCGTGGTACGACCTGGCCGGCGCGATCTTCGGTGAGCTCGGGCTCGATCCCGCCCGGATCACGCCCACGACGACCGGGGAGTTCCCGCGGCCGGCTCCGCGGCCGGCGTACTCGGTGCTGTCCAACCGTAAGTGGCTGGCAGCCGGGCTCCCGGGCCTGCCGCCATGGCGCGACGCTCTCCACGAAGCGCTTGCCGGCGGCCTGGCCGGCTGAGCCCAACCACACCAATGGGCCACAGGTGGGGCTATCGCCCCAGCGGTGGGCCATGCGTGTGGTTAGTAGGCGCCGTCGTTGCGAAGGATGGCGAACAGCGTCTTCCAGACGATCATCGCGTCGAGTGCGAACGACCAGTTCTCGACGTAGTAGAGATCGAGGCGGACGCTGTCGTCCCAGCTCAGGTTGGCCCGGCCGGACACCTGCCACAGCCCGGTGATCCCGGGCCGGACCAGCAGCCGCCGGGCCACCTCGGTGCCGTACTGCGCGACCTCACCCGGCAGCGGCGGGCGCGGCCCGACCAGGGCCATGTCGCCCCGGACGACGTTCCAGAGCTGGGGGACTTCGTCGAGGGACCACTTGCGTAGCAGGCGCCCCACCCGGGTGACTCGGGGATCCGCGCGGATCTTGAACAGCAGCCCGTCGGCCGACTCGTTCTGCTCACGCAGCGAGTCGAGCAACGACTCCGCGTCGGCCCGCATCGTTCGGATCTTGTAGACGGTGAACTCCCGGCCGTTCTTCCCGACTCTGGTCTGGCGGAACAACGGTGCACCCTGGCTGTCGATCCGGACGATGATCGCCAGCAGGACCAACAGCGGCAGGACGAGCAGGAACGCCACCGTCGCGCACAGCCATTCGACGGTCGCCTTCAGCAGCTGGCGCGGGCCGGACAGCTCCGGCTCCTCGACGTGCAGCAACGGCAGGCCGGCCACCGGCCGAACGCTGATCCGCGGCCCAGCGACGTCGAGCAGCGCGGGCGCGGCGATCAAGGAGACCCCAGTGCTCTCGAGCTCCCACGACAGCCGCCGCAGGACCGCGGGCGACATGCCCGGTCCGGAAGCGACCGCGACCGTGTCGGCGCCGGCCTCGGCTACCGCGGTCAGCACCTGCGTCAACGAGCCCAGAACCGGAAGGTCGGGAATGACGAGAGCCTCGTTGGAAGTCGGCATGCATGCGCCGACCAGCGTGTACCCGACGTACGGGTCGTGGTTGAGCTGATCGGCAAGGTCACGAATCCCCTCGACGCCGCCGACCACGAGCACCCGGTGCATGTAGCTGCCCTTGCGCCGGCGGGCGTGCAGCCAGCGGCGCTGGGCGTACCGGCCGAACAGCAGCAACGCGGTGCCGACCGGGAGCGCGACGGCGACATAGCCCCGGGCCAGGTCGATCTTGAAGGTGTAGGCGACCACCGCCAGCACCGCCATGAGGCGAAGCGATGCACCGCTCACCCGCTTGAACTCGTCGGCACCGGTGCCGAGGAACGGCATCTCATAGGCACGGGCGATCACGAGTGCGCCCATCCAGACCGGCACGAGAAGCACCGACAGCATCGGATAGGACAGACCGCTCACGTGGTCGTCGGCGTTGCCAAACCGGACGTGCAGCGCAAGAAGCATGCTGCCGAGAATGATGAGGAAATCGACCGCAACGACCATCGCGAGATAGCGGCGCTGCCAGATGTCGACCGGCCGCTGTCGTTCGCGAGTCTCTCGTTGGAGCAGGTTCCGAACAGCGGGGGTCAAATCGGGCGTGGCCGAGCCGTTTTCGGCAGCCAGCGTCACGCGTTGTCCCCACATTCTCAAAGGAGCCGCTCCAGGTTAGGGCGCGTTCAATCGCCTGTCAGCCCCTATCCCAAGCCGGGATCGTGACCACGCCGCTACGCGGGGTTTCGAGCGGCGTCAAGAACAGGTTTCCGTCTGGTAAATGCATCGGCATTTCGGCCCGGAAGGCTTAGGCTTCCCCCACACGAGAAAGGAGGTGGTCCACACTTTGAGTACACGTTGGACTCGTGAGGTGACCGTCCGCTAGACGCCGTCTTCGGACTCGTTGTGAGACAAGCTCGGGCGCGCGGCGTCCGGCAAATCCCTCGACGGTTACTGCGCCCCCGGGCAGCCGGCCCGTCCAGCCGGCAACCGCGCTCGCATCAGCGAGCGACCGGTAAATGCCCGGGGGCATCTTCATGTGCAGAGCCCGGGGGCATCTTCATCTGCAGAGCCCGGGGGCATTTACTTGAGCGAGAGCCAGGTGGCGACGTCGACCACGCCGGTCGCAGTGAGCTTGTGACCCTGCTGCCAGGCGATGACCGCAGCCTTGGTGGCCGCGCCGAAGCCGCCGTCGACGGTCAGCGACGCGCCGTGGCGGTTGAGGTCGAGCTGGAGCTGGGTCACGGTCCAGCCCTTGGCGCCGAGCTTCACCGGCAAGGTCAGGCCGGCGACCGGGCGGACCACCTCAGGGAGCAGGTCGGTCGTCCACATCGGCACGACCTGGACGTTCTCACCGGTCTGGGGGGAGTCGAGCAGGTCGCCCCCGCCGACGTACATCGCGACGTGGTAGACCGTCGAGGGCTTGCTGACATCGCTGGCGTAGAACAACAGGTCGCCCTGCTGAGCCTGGTTCAATGGCACGAGCTTGCCGGCCCCGGCGTACTGTTCGGCCGCCGTGCGCGGGATGGTCAGCCCGGCATGCAGGTACGACGTCATCTGCAGGCCTGAGCAGTCATAGCCGTTGGGGCCGATGCCACCCCAGACGTAGGGCTTCCCGAGCTGCTTGTGGGCAAAGGCCATCGCCTGCAATGCGACCGGGTTCTTGGTCGTGCCGGGTCGCTTCACCAGCTCCGCGGCGAGGGTCACCACCTTTTGCCGGATCCGGGCCTGGGCCCGGGCGTCCGCGGTCCGGCTCGGCAGGATCGAGCTCGCGGTCGAGCACTCCGGCGTGCCGAACAAGGTCAGCGCCTTCCAGGTCGCCGGCGAGGTGATGCCGGTCACCGGCAGGTGTGCTGCGGCCTGGACCATCTCGACCGCGTCGGTCGTCGGGCCGCCGAAGACCCCGTTGACCGTCGTGCCGACCATCCGCTGAAGGACCGCCACCGCGAGACCCTTCGCGCCGGAGGACAGCCGGGCGCAGGTCAGCCGAACGCCGGTGCCGAGCACCCGCGAGCCGCAGGCCGCCTCGGCCGTGGTGAGCGGCAACGCCGCCCAGGTCGCTGCATCGACAGCGCCGGTCGCCGGCAGCGAGTGCGCCTTCTGCCAGGCCTGAAGGGCCTTGACCGTGCCCTTTCCGAACTTCCCGTTCACCGGGTGGCCGATCGCGGTCTGGATCGATCGCACCGCAGCACCGGTCGCGCCCTGGCCGAGCACCGCACACGTCGTCACCGCAGCCTTGCGCGAGCCCGCGGCGTGCGCGGCGGGCGATGCAACCGCGGCGGTCAGCGTGAGGACGAGCGTCGAGGCTGCCACGCCGAGCCGGAGCGACCGCGGTCCGAGCACGCACGACCGCACGTCACACCTCCGTCAGGGGCCTCGCTGTCAACTTCCGCTATCAGGAGTTTCGGCACGGCCCCCCGGGGGCCTTGACCCCGCTACCGCAGCAATTCGGGCAAATCCCAGCCCGCCGAGCGCAACCGGCCGGCTCAATGCGTGTGGTGCCCGATCACGGCGCGCCACTCGGCGCGAGTGGGCTCGGAAACGCCGGCTTGCCCGAGCGCGGGGCCGAGCCGCTTCTCCATGAACTCCTGCTGGGACGCCTGGGAGTCCCACACCTCGAAGACCAGCAGGGATCCGTCATCCCCGGCCGCACCGGTATGGCTGAGCAAACCTGGCGGCCAGTCGCCTCCGCCGGTGGTCGGATCGATGCCGAGCAGCGAGTTCACCGAGTCGTACTTCTCCTTGGAGACGTCGGCGAACTCCAGGATCAAGGCGTCGGACATGGTCGATCCTCCATGCGGGTCTCTGGATAGCGGGACGACACGTCGTCCCGGACCGCCCTCTCAGGTCCGGCCGAGGCTCGCACATTCGCGCCGCGATGCCAAGAGCCAGGACCCTGAGGATCGGTCCGGTGGTGCGGGGCTCAGTCCGTGCTGCGGTCGAGCGCCGCAGCGAGATGCGGCACAAGGCCGGTGTCGCCGGCGGCCAGGTCGATCGCGTACATCAGCTTGCCGGCGCGGACGGCGTACAAGCGCCGGTCGGCGGTGATCGGCGGCGCGCTCGGGGTGCGGGCCACCACGTCGCTGACCAGCTCGACCTGCGGCCCGGCCGGACCTTCGGTGAGCGCCCCGATCAGGACCTCGGTCACCCCGCTCGGGCGGGTCACCACCAGCTCGACCACGATCGACCCGTCCTCGGCCGGCGGCTGCGGGCGCCACCACCCGGACTCTGACTGCAGCCAGCTGCCATCGTCGACCGTGACGAGGTGGGAGGTGTAGGCCAGCCAGGACGAGCCGTCATCGTGGATCCGGAGCACCTCGGCGTACGGATAGTCCGGGCCGTCGCCGCCCGGCACCGCGCCGACTCCCTCGCCGCGCCAGGTGCCGATCAGGAAGTCGAGTGCCCGGGCCGGGTCGGCTGGTGTCATCGCGGCGCCCTCACCGCTCACCGAGCAACAGCCGGCTGATGATCATCTTCTGGATCTCCGACGTGCCGCCGCCGATCGAGCCGAGCTTGGCGTCACGCAGCGCCCGTTCCACCCCGAAGTCGCGGAGGTACCCATAGCCGCCGTGGATCTGGATCGCGTCGAGCGCGTTCTGCACGCTCATCTCCCCGACCAGATATTTCGCGATTGAGGCTTCCATCTGGTGTTCGGCACCGGTCTGCTTGAGGTGCGCCGCGCGGTAGACCGCCGTGCGGCAGGTCTCGAGGCGGACCTTCATCTCGGCCAGCTTGTGCGCGATCGCCTGGAACGACGCGATCGGCCGACCGAACTGCTTGCGGTCCTTGGCGTAGGCGATCGAGGCGTCGAGGGTGCTCTGCATGCCACCGAGCGCCCCGCCCATCATCACGGTGCGCTCCCAGTCGAAGCACTCGAAGGCGATCTGCCACAGCGCCGCGCCCTCGGTGCCGAGCAGCGAATCGCCCGGCACGCGGCAGTCGACCAGGGCGATCTCGGCGGTCGGCGACGACCGGCAGCCCATCTTGTCGAGCTCGCGCCCGACCTGGAACCCGGGATTGCCGGTGTCGACGATGAACGCGCTCGCGCCCTTGTCACTCGTCTTGGCGAGCACCGTGCAGACGTCAGCGATCGGCCCGTTCGTGATGAAGATCTTGGTGCCGTTGAGGACCCAGTTGTCACCGTCGGGTACGGCGGTGGTGAGCAGGCCACCGGCGTCGGAGCCCGCCTCCGGCTCGGTCGAGGCCCACGCCCCGATCATCGAACCGTCGGTGAGCCCGGGCAGCCAACGGCGCTTCTGTTCCTCGGTGCCGTGCAGCCAGATCGGCACGCAACCGATCACCCAATGCGCCCCGAGCGAGAGGTTGAAACCACCATCGTGGCCGGCCTCGCCGATCGCCTCGTTGGCGATCAGGCAGTCCATGATCGACGCGCCGGCGCCGCCGTACTCCTCAGGGATCGGCAGCCCGGCGAGGCCCTGCGCGGCGAAGGACTTCCAGATCTCGGGGTCCCACCGCCCGTCCCGGTCGCGATCCGCGGCGCCGGGAGCGACCGTGGCCGCTGCCCAGTCGTAAACGCTGCTCCGGAACGCCTTCTGCTCATCGGTGAGGGAGAAGTCCACGAAGGCAGTGTGCCAGCCGGCCCGCGGGCTACCCTCCGGGCCATGTCTCAGATCACCCTCGACGTCGCCGAGCGGGCCCGGCTCGACCAGGTCCTGGTCGGCCTCGCCGGTCCGGACGGGCTGGCCGGCTCGGATGGCGACGTATACGTCGATGAGGAGGGCACCCCGCTCGCCCGGCGGGAGGACGGCGCAATCACACCGCTCCAGCCGCCGTCGTGGCGCCGCCCCGCCGAGGTCGACAGCTCGCGCGCGGTCGTGGTCGCGAGCGACGGGCGGATCCCGACCGGAGCGCTGCCGGACCGCGCATTGTTGCTGCTCGCGTCAGCGGGAGTGCGACTCGACGACGCCCGGCACATCGCGTGGGCCCAGCGGTGGTCGGCGACCGCGTCCGAGGTTGTCACCGTCCCGATCCCCCCGGCCGAGGCCGGCGCGCGCGCATCCGAGCTCGCCGCGGCGTACTCCTCGGGTCCGTTGATCGAGGTCGAGACCGAGCCGCTGCCGACCGGCACCGGCCGGACCGTGCTGCTGACCGGCCTGTCCGGCTCCGGCAAGTCGACGATCGCGCGTGCCCTGGTCGAGCGGCTGGCAGCCGATCGCAGCGTCACGCTGCTCGACGGCGATGTCGTGCGCACGCACCTCTCCCGCGGTCTCGGCTTCTCCCGCGAGGATCGCGACCTCAACATCCGCCGGATCGGCTGGGTCGCGGCCGAGGTCACCAAGCACGGCGGCCTCGCGGTGTGCGCCCCGATCGCGCCGTACGACGAAACCCGGCAGTGGGTCCGACGGACCGTCGAGGCAGCCGGTGGACCGGGATCGTTCGTGGTGGTCTGGGTTTCCACGCCGCTCGAGGAGTGCGAGCGCCGCGACGTGAAGGGCCTCTACGCGAAGGCCCGGGCGGGCGAGATCACCGGCTTCACCGGCATCGACGATCCGTACGAACCGCCGCTCGACGCCACCTTGACGATCGACACGACCGTGACCTCACTGAGCGACGCGGTCAACCAGATCGCCGCCCTCATCCCCCACTGACCCGTTCCAGGCAATGTCACATCACCCAGGGGTTCGTGGGGGTGATGTCACATTGCCCCCCACTCCGTGGGGGCAATGTGACATTGCTTGGGAGCGAGCTAGACGGTGACGTGGGTGACGGCGGCGAGGAGGCGATCGCGCAGCGCGGGGTGGCAGATCAGCAGCCGGTCGGTCAGCCGCGACGGTTTGTTGAACACGAGTGGCTCACCCGCGAGGTCGCTGACCGCCAGCCCGGCCCTTGCTGCGACGACCACGGGTGCGGCCGAGTCCCACTCCTTCATCGGCCCGCTGTGCATGTACGCGTCGGCCTCGCCGAGCAGGATGGACATCGCCTTCATCCCCGCGCTGCCGATCGGGGTCAGCTCGCCGCCGACCCGATCGGCCACCTCGACGACCCAGCCCGGCCGGCGGGTCCGGCTCACCGCCAACCTCGGTCGCGCCGCAGGCGCGTGCAGCGCCGGCAACGGGTCCGCGGTCGACAGCGTCATCCCCCGCGCCGGCAAGGCGACCGCCCCGTCGACCAGGCCGGCACCACGGACCCACAACGCCACGTGGACCGCCCAGTCGGTGCGTCCCTCCTCGCCGAACTCGGTGGTCCCATCGAGCGGGTCGATGATCCAGACCCGGTCCGCATCGAGCCGCCGAGGATCGTCCGCCGACTCCTCCGACAGCACGATGTCGTCCGGCCGTGCCTCAGCAAGACGCTCGAGCAGGTGCACGTTGGACCGCGAGTCCCCCGCATCCCGAAGCGCCCACGGATCGTCGAACCCGAACTCGGCCCGCAAGGTGAGCAACAACTCGCCGGCACTGGTCGCAAAGTCCCGCGCCAACTCCGCGTCGCTGCGCTGAGGACTCACCGTCGCGCTCCCGGCCGGGCCGAGCAGCAGGTCCGGCGTTGCGGGCGCGGAGGAGGCGTGGGTCGAGTCCAGCGAAGCGACTCGACCCCACCCCACCGGGGGCCTGCAACGCCGGCTACGCCCGACACCTGGATCAAGTCAGAGCACCATCGCGGCGCCGACGGTCGCGCCCGACGCCTCGTCGATGATCAGGAACGACCCGGTGGTGCGATTCCGCCGATACTCGTCGACGAACAACGGTTGCGTGGTACGAAGCCGGATCCGCCCGATCTCGTTGAGCGACAACGTCTCGGCCGCCTCGTCGCGATGCAGAGTGTTCACATCGATCCGGTAGTCGATGGCACGAACCTGCGCCCGAGCCGACCGGGTCGTGTGCTTCACGGCGTACATGCCCCGCACCCGCAACGGCTCGTCGGTCAGCCAGCACACCATCGCGTCGACGTCCTGGCTCGACCGCGGCTGGTTGTGTGGCCGGCAGATCATGTCGCCGCGCGAGATGTCGATGTCGTCGGCCAGCCGCACGGTCACCGACATCGGCGGGAAGGCCTCGTCGATCGGTCCGTCGGCGGTGTCGATCGACTCGATCGTCGACCGCAGCCCACTCGGCAGCACGATCACGTCGTCGCCCGGCTTCAACACCCCGCCGGCGACCAGGCCGGCGTACCCGCGGTAGTCCGGGTATGCGGAGGACTGCGGCCGGATGACGTACTGCACCGGGAACCGTACGTCGATCAGGTTGCGGTCACTTGCGATGTAGACGTCCTCGAGGTGGTGCAGCAGCGACGAACCCTCGTACCACGGCATGTTCTCCGACCGATGGACGACGTTGTCGCCGTGCAACGCGCTGATCGGGACGAAGGACAGGTCCGAGACGTCGAGCTTGGTCGCAAACGACCGGAACTCATCTTTGATCCGGTTGAAGACACCCTCGTCATAGTCGACCAGGTCCATCTTGTTCACGCACAGCACGAGGTGCGGCACCCGCAGCAGCGACGCGAGGAACGCATGCCGGCGGGACTGCTCGACGATGCCCTTCCGGGCGTCGATCAACACTAGCGCGAGGCTTGCCGTCGATGCGCCGGTGACCATGTTGCGGGTGTACTGCACGTGCCCCGGGGTGTCGGCGATGATGAACGACCGCTTGGGGGTCGCGAAGTAGCGATACGCGACGTCGATCGTGATGCCTTGCTCGCGCTCGGCCCGCAGCCCATCGGTGAGCAGTGCAAGGTTGACGTGCTCGTCCCCGCGATCCCGCGACGTGCGTTCGACCGCCTCGAGCTGGTCCTCGAAGATCGACTTGGTGTCGTAGAGCAACCGTCCGATCAAGGTCGACTTGCCGTCGTCGACACTGCCCGCGGTCGCGAACCTGAGTAGCTCCACGGCTAGAAATACCCCTCGCGCTTGCGGTCTTCCATCGCGGCTTCGCTCAGCCGGTCGTCCGCGCGAGTTGCCCCGCGCTCGGTGACCCGGGTGGCGGCCACCTCGGCGATGACGTCTTCGTACGTCGCCGCGGTCGACTCGACCGCGCCGGTGATCGGGATGTCTCCCACCGTTCGGTATCGCACCGACAGGGTCACGATCTCTTCGTTCTCCCGAGGTGTGGTGAACTCGCTGACCGGCAGCCACATCCCGTCGCGCATGAAGACCTCGCGCTCGTGGGCGAAGTAGATGCTCGGCAACTCGACGCTCTCCGCGGACAGGTAGCCCCAGATGTCGAGCTCGGTCCAGTTGGACAACGGGAAGATCCGGATGTGCTCGCCCTTGTGGTGCCGCCCGTTGTAGAGCGACCACAGCTCGGGCCGCTGGTTTTTCGGGTCCCACTGGCCGAACTCGTCGCGGAAGCTGTAGACCCGCTCCTTGGCCCTGGCCTTCTCCTCGTCACGACGGGCCCCGCCGAACACCGCGTCGAACTGGCCCTCGGTGATCGCATCGAGCAAGGTCACGGTCTGCAGCGGATTGCGGACGCCATCGGGCCGCTCGCGCACCCGTCCGGCCTTGATCGAGTCCTCGACCTTGGCGACGACCAGCCGGAGCCCGAGCCGTTCGACCGTGCTGTCGCGGAAGGCGAGCACCTCGGGGAAGTTGTGGCCGGTGTCGACGTGCATGACCGGAAAAGGGATCGGCGCCGGCCAGAACGCCTTGGCCGCGACGTGGAGCATGACG
>CAYNDD010000090.1:6798-11447 GCA_964395425.1 uncultured Frankiaceae bacterium | reverse complement strand
GCACCGTGGCAACGCCGAAGCGCCGGGTGGTCAAGGCCGTCACGGTTGCGGTCGACTTCGGCGTCGCCCGCGTGACCGCTGGGCCGGTCACGGTGATCTTGGTCGGGTGCGACGGCAGGTTCACGTCCTCGAACACGTAGTAGGTCCCCGGCTTCGGGAGCACGACCGTGCCGTGCAGGGTTTGGCCGGCCTGGCAGTCCAGACCGCCGTAGAGCTCGGTACGACGGATCACCGTGTCCAGGTGCTTCAACGCGGACTTCGGAGTCGACCCATTCGGGCCGGTGCCGGCCTTCTCGCCGAACGCGGTGAGATCGGCGCGGAGCTTGTGCCAGGTGTAGCCCTTCTTCAGGCGCCCGACACCGAACTGGTACTCGCCGCCCTTCGAGGTCAGCGAGATCGCCACCCGCCCGGCAGCAAACGTGGTAGGTCCGGAGACCTTGAAGTGCTTCTTTGAGATTGTGACCGCGAGGTGCGGGGTGTGCGCGACCGCGTGGTGGGCCCGCGGAGCCGCCTGCGCGGCATGCGTGCCGGCCGCGCTTGCGGTGGCCCCCGCACCAACGAGTGCGATGGCCGCGGTTGCGGCGATTCCCAAGCCGACCGCGCCGGCGGGCGCGACGCCTAGACCCCTCATGTTGCCTCCCTGTGAAGCGACGGGCGACCTGCCCGGCTTTTCGAAGAGTCTCCGACGGGCGTCACACCAGCGTCACAGGAATCACCGGGATTGCCTCGGCCGGCAATTCGGGCTCACAGCCGACACACAGACGCCGGTCACAGTGCCTTCAGGCCCGGCTGGCACAAAGGTGACATGACATCGAAACCTCGACCGGGCAGCGTTCGGGCCATTGGGGCCCGCCGGCTCCAGCGGGCCACCGTGGGAATGGTGGTGCTCGGAGTCGGTGGGGTCGCCGGGATCGCGGTCCACGACGCGCAGCTTCACCAGGCCCGTTCCGGCTCGACCTCGGTGAGCCAGAGCACCACGACCGAGAGTGCGGTCGACGGCTCCAGCGACGGCAGCACGAGCAGCACCTCGAGCTCCGGCGGATCGTCGACCCTGCTCCCGACCCAGTCGCTGCCACAGGCCACATCAGGTGGGTCATGAGTACGACTGCGACGCTGACCCCGCCCGCACCGGAGCTGGTTTCGGCCGACTGGACCGCGCTCGGCTGCATGGTGCGACTGGTGGTCAGCGAGCCCGACGACCTCGCGGTGGCCCGGGCGATCCTGACCGAGGAGCTCGCTGCCATCGACCTGGCGTGCAGCCGGTTCCGGTCCGACTCGGAGCTGTCGCTGATCGCGGCCGGTTCCCATCGACCGATGCCGATCAGCCCGCTGCTGGCCGAGGCGGTCGCGGTCGCGCTGGAAGCCGCCGAGGCGACCGAGGGCGACGTCGACCCTACGGTCGGCGCGTCGATGGTCGCCGCGGGCTACGACCGAGACTTCGAGCTGATTGCCACCGATCCCGGACCGGTCGCCGTCGTGCACCGGCCCGCGCCCGGTTGGCGGCGAGTGACCCTGGACCGAATCGCGCGCACGCTGAGCCTTCCATTCGGGCTGCAGCTCGACCTCGGCGCGACCGCGAAGGCACTCACCGCCGACCGGGCGGCCACCCGGATCGGTACGGCGATCGACGGCCGCGGCGCACTGATCGCGATCGGCGGTGACATCGCGGTTGCCGGGGAGTCGCCGGCCGGCGGCTGGAGCATCCGGGTGCAGGACATCACCGGGCCGATCGATGCGCCGGCGTCCGGACCGCACCAAGTCGTCGCGCTCACCGGTGGCGGGCTCGCCACCTCGAGCACCACGGCGCGCCGGTGGGTGCGCGGCGGCCGGGTGATGCACCACATCCTCGACCCGCGCAGCGGGGTGCCGGTGGCCTCGCCGTGGCGCACGGTCACGGTTGCGGCGCCCACTTGTGTGAGTGCCAACGTCGCGAGCACCGCATCGGTGGTGCGCGGGTTCGACGCGATCGACTGGTTGATCGGCCGCGGCTTGGCGGCGCGACTGGTCGACGTCGACGGCCGCGTCACGGTGCTCCCCGGTTGGCCGGAGCCGGTCGGTGCGCTCCGATGAGCAGCGCCGCCCTGTGGTATCTGAGCCGCGCGACCGGCCTGGTTTCCTTCGTGGTCCTCTCGCTCGTGGTCGTGCTGGGCACCACCGTCGGCCGCAAGGCCAAGATTCCCGGCTTGCCGCGGTTCGCGGGAGTCGGGCTGCATCGCAACGCGGCGCTGTTCGCCGTCGTACTGCTGGTCATTCACATCGGGACCGCGGTGATGGACCCGTTCGTGACCATCGGCCTGGTGTCGGCGATCGTGCCGTTCACTTCGGGCTACGAGCCGCTGTGGCTCGGGCTCGGCGCACTGGCGATCGACCTGACCGCTGCGGTCGTGGTGACGAGCTTGCTGCGGTTCCGGATCGGCATCAAGGCGTGGCGCGCAGTGCATTGGCTGGCATACGCGGTGTGGCCGCTGGCCGCGATCCATGGCATCGGTGCCGCCGCCGACCTGCGAAGCGGCGTGATGCTCGACGTCGTGCTGGCGACGATTGCCGGCGTGCTGGTCGCGATTGCGGTCCGCGTGCTCGGCATGGCATCGACGAAGCCGCGACCGAGGCCCGTCACCCAGGGTTCGTGAGCCGTCAGCCGTACCGGGTTACTGGGGTACTGCTGACGGCTCACAAGCCTGGCGTGGGAGTGGCGACTGGTTACGCGGTGGCATCCCCGTCGGCCGGCTCATCCTGGGTGTTGGTCGTCGGCTCGACGTCGTCATCCTCGGCGAGGATGCGGTAGAGGTCGCGTCGGGTCGCGTTGAGCACGCTGATCGCCTTGGCGACCTGGGCTTCGCTTCCCGCCATGCCGATCTGCCGCACGGCGGCGGCGACCTGCATCACGACGTCGCGCAACTGGCTGGAGCCGCCGCGCTCGCCGCGGGCGGCCGCATCCCAGGGCAGGGGCCCGCCCTTGCGGGACTCGGCTTCTGTGCGTCCGGCGTCGGTCAGGGTGAATACCCGCTTGCCATCGGACTCGGTGGCCGTGACCAGCCCCTCGTCCTGCAGCAGCTGCAGCGCCGGGTAGACCGAGCCGGGGCTCGGGGTCCACGCGCCGTTGCTGCGCTCGACGATCTCCTGGATGACCTGGTAGCCGTGCATGGGCGACTCGCTCAGCAGGGCCAGGACGGCGGCGCGGACGTCGCCGCGGCCGGCTCGCCGACCGGACTCGAAGGAGCCGCCGAGGCCGCGCCCACGTGGGCCGCCCCAGGCGCGGTCGAAGCCGCGGCCGTGTCGGTGCCCATGGCGCTCGTCGCGTCCCCCGCGATCGTGGATCCGGCGCTGGGCCGAATCTTCAGTGTGGTGTTTCATGTCTTCTCCTTGCTACCGAGCACTCGGATGTGCTCGCGATATATCGGTAAC
This sequence comes from uncultured Frankiaceae bacterium, assembly GCA_964395425.1. Lineage (GTDB taxonomy): Bacteria > Actinomycetota > Actinomycetes > JAFAQI01 > JAFAQI01 > DATAUK01. Next base: position 8,042 of record CAYNDD010000090.1, on the reverse strand, counting down.
ATATCACAACCCATCGACTATTCCCGCCGCGATCCGGCTTAGATGGACCGATGATCGAGCTGCGGCTGGCCACCAGCGCCGACGTCGAGACGTGTCTCGCGGTCCAGCGCCGCTCCGCCATCACCGGCTACGCGCACATCTTTCCGCAGGAGCAATTCCCGTTCCCGGACGACGTCGTCCGGGCCGAGTGGGTCGAGCGGCTGGGCAGCGAGGCGACCGTGGTCCTGGCGGCGGACGGCGGCCGGATCGTGGGCACGATCAGCGCCCGCCCGCCGCGGGTCGAAGCACTGTTCGTCGTACCGGAGTCGTGGGGGGCGGGCGTTGCCGACGTCCTGCACGCCCGCGCGCTCGAGGTGATCGCGAACGCCGGGTACGACGAGGCCGAGCTCGAGGTGATGGCCGACAACGTCCGGGCCAGGCGGTTCTACGAGCGGCACGGCTGGCTGCCGGACGGGCGGCAACTGCGCTCGCCGTTTCCGCCGTTCCCCGAGCTGGTGGGATACCGGCGCGCGCTCGACCGCTGACCGCTCGTGCGCCCGTGGCGTGCCAGTATCGAGGTATGAAGCGCGACGAGCGGTTGCTGCTCGCCGCGCTCGGCTTGCTGGCCGCCTTCCTTATCGGTGAGCTGACCGCGGCGGTGCTCGCCCACTCGCTCGCGCTGCTGTCCGACGCCGGGCACATGGCCACCGACGTCATCGCGCTTGCCGCGGCGGTCGTGGCGGCCCGGCTGGCCCGGCGGCCGGCGGTCGGGCACTGGACCTTCGGCCTGGCGCGGGCCGAGATCCTGTCCGCGGCCATCAACGGGATCACCCTGGTCGTGGTCGCCGCGATCGTGACGGTCGAGGCGATCCGCCGGCTGATCCACCCGGCAACGGTCGGCGGGACGACGGTGATCGTGGTCGCGTCGATCGGCCTGGCGGTCAACCTGGTCGTGGCGTCGGTGCTGGCCCGGGCCGAGCGCCGGTCGCTAAACGTCGCCGGGGCGATTGCCCACGTGATGACCGATGCGTATGCATTCGCCGCAACGATCATCGCCGGCGTCGTCATCGTGACTACCGGGTGGCAGCGTGCCGACCCGATCGCGTCTCTCGTGGTCGTCGTCCTGCTGTTGCACGCGGCCCGCGGCTTGATCGCCGCGTCCGGCCGGGTGCTGCTGGAGGCGGCGCCCACCGAGGTCGACCTCGCGCTGGTCCGCGAGCACCTGATGGAGTCGCCGTACGTCGTCGACCTGCACGACCTGCACG
>CAYNDD010000090.1:0-6698 GCA_964395425.1 uncultured Frankiaceae bacterium | reverse complement strand
GTCCGCGAGCACCTGATGGAGTCGCCGTACGTCGTCGACCTGCACGACCTGCACGTGTGGACGGTGACCTCGGGGCTGCCGGCGCTGTCGGTGCACGTCGTGATCGCCGAGGACTGCTTCTCGACCGGGCAGGCTCCAGTCCTGCTCGATGAGCTGCAGGCGTGCCTCGCCGGTCATTTCGACGTCGAGCACTCGACCTTCCAGCTCGAGCCGGCCGGCCACAGCGAGCACGAGGCCGCGACTCACCATTAGCGCTGGAGCGCCGGGTCAGGCGGGTTGCTCCTTGGTCAGATGAAGCAACCAGTCCCGATCGGTGCGGATCAGGGCGTACCGGCGCGCGCCGGCCGCTCCGTGCAGGGTGAAGACGATCCGGCGCTCGTCCCGGTCGTGCTCCTCCCACCAGCCGATGTCCGCGATCGACTTGTCCGCGTCGGTGTAGGTGAGGTGGTCGAGCTCGTGGTCGGGGACGGCGACGGCGAGTCGGTTGCCGGCCGGGTTGGTCGGCAGGCCGCGCGGCAACGCCCACGACCGGAGTACGCCGCCCTCCTCGAGCCGTAGGTCGAAGTGCGGCCGCGGCTTGCGGTGGTCGTGCAGCACGAATGCGGGCTGCGGGTCCGGGCCCGGCAGGTCGGGCTGCTCGTCGCCCATCTCAGTTCCCTTCGAGATCCCGTTCTAGGTTCGTGGTGTGCGCAACCGAAGGATCGCGGAAATCCACGTCGGCCTCCGGCCTTGGTGACCCGCCGGCCCGGTGGCACCGGGCCGCGAGAGTCGACGGCCGCCGCGAAGTCGCCGTCGGTCGGCCTGGCGGTCGCCGTATTGATCGTCGCATTGAACCTCCGATTCGCTGTGGCGAGCGTCGGACCGGTGCTGAACGACGTCAAGGCCGGCCTCGGCCTGTCCTCCGCCGGCGCGTCAGTTCTGACCGCGGCACCGGTCTTCTGCTTCGGGCTGTTGGCCGCGGTCGCGCCGAAGCTGGCCAGGCGATTCGGCCTGCACCGGGCGATTCTCGTGCTGGTCGCGGTCCTGCTCACCGGGCTCGTGGTGCGGATCGGTCCCGACATCGCGACGCTGTTCATCGGCACCGGCCTCGCGGCCGGCGGCATCGCCGCGTGCAACGTCTTGATCCCGGTGATCATCAAGCGGGACTTCCCGGACGCGACCGGACTGATGATGGGCCTCTACACGACTGCGGTGGTCGGGTCGGCGGCGATCGCCGCGGGTCTCACGGTGCCGATCGAGGATGCCATCGGCCACGACTGGCGAGGCGGCCTCGGGATCTGGGCGGCCGCCGCCGCGGTCGCGTTGCTCTTGTGGCTGCCCTACGCGCGCCATGAGCGGGTTGACGCGAGCATCGAGGCCGACGCCGGCCCGGTGTGGCTCTACCGCGACCGGCTGGCCTGGATGGTCACCGGCTTCTTCGGCCTCCAGTCGCTGGGTTTCTACGCCGTACTCAGCTGGTTGCCGTCGTTCTACCAGGACCACGGCTACTCCGCGGCGGCCGCGGGTGGCCTGCTGTCGTTGACGTCGGCGCTCCAGATCCCGGTCGCGCTGGTCCTGCCTTCGCTGGCATCGCGGATGCGCAGCCAGGTCAGCCTGGCCTGTATCGCGACCGCCTTCACCGCGTGCGGGTTCGCCGGATTGCTGCTCGCTCCGACGCCCGCTGCGGTCCTGTGGGTGGTGCTGCTCGGCATCGGCCAGGGAGCGACGTTCGCGCTCGCGCTCATCCTGCTCGTGCTCCGGACCGGCGAGCACGGCTCGACCGCGCAACTGTCCGCGATGGCACAGTCGGTCGGCTATGTGATCGCCGGCATCGGGCCGTTGGTCGTCGGCGCGCTGCACTCGGCGACCGGCAGCTGGAAGCCGCCGCTGATCCTGCTGCTGGTGCTGCTCGTCCCGCAGGTCCTGACCGGTGTGGCGGCCGCCGCACCGGGAAAGGTCCGCACCCGTTTGTGAACCGTTAGCAGTTAGTACTGGGCTACTCGTAACGGTTCACGAACTGGTCTTGTGGATGGTTGTGCAGGGGACGGTCGGGTTGCAGCTCACCGAGTCGACGCCGTCGATGTTGACCAGCCGCTGGACCAGGTCGTTGCGCTCGATCAACGTTGCGGTGCCGACCAGCACCACCCGGTACGACGCCGGAGTCTGGGACTTCGAGACCGAGGTCCAGCAGGTGTAGAGGCGCTGAAACTCCTGGTAGGCCTCGTCCTGGGACTCGAAGTAGACCTTGTGGACCAGCGGGGCGCCGTGCAGGGTCGCAGCGAGATGCGCGACCTCCGGCTTCGTGGCCGAGGTCGAGATGAAGACCGAGAGGTCGACGTGGCCGACCCACGGTGAAGCCCGACCGACGGTCGAGCCGCTGACGTTGCTCGGGCAGGCACTCGGCGTCGCCACCGGCAGCTGGAGGAACTTCGCCAGGTCGGGCGGGGTCTCGCCGGTCGGCGAGGACAGCGCCGACGGGGTCGAGCCGGATCCGCCGCACCCGGTCGCGACGACCAGGGTGGCGAGGAATACGAGAACGCCGCGGCGCAGGCGGACCAGGGTCCGGCCGGTCACCGGCGCCGGATCAGGCGGAGCGCCGCGTTGCCGAGGAACACTGCCCACCACACGAGCCCGGTCAGGAACACGATCGCGAGGACGAGCAAGGCGATGTAGCGCACGTCCATGAACCTATCCGGGCGCTTCTGAAGCCCGCATGAGACGCCGGGAAAACCGGGCCCCGGTGCTGGTACTCGTGTGGCAGATGGGGCACACTGGGTGGCGCACACGCTCGTCCTGTCGAGTCGGGGCCGCTGGGGAAGGCGATTCACGACACGACGGAGGTCACGGTGAGCGCTCGAGGTGTGCTGTTCGTGCATTCCTGCCCGCCAGCGGTGCGCCCGCACGTCGAATGGGCGATTGCGGGTGTCCTCGGCGTACCCGTGCGCCTCGACTGGCTCGATCAGCCGATCCAGCCGGGATGCCTGCGGGCCCAGTCGGGCTGGCGCGGTCCCAGCGGTACGGCGGGCCGGATCGCGGCGTCGTTGCGGGGCTGGCCCCTGATCCGGGCCGAGATCACCGAGGAGCCGAGCGACGGGTGCGACGGCGAGCGTTATGCCATGACGCCCGACCTCGGGGTGTTCCGGTCCGCGATGAGCGCGAACGGCGATGTGCTGGTCCAGGAGGACCGGCTGCGCTCGGTCTTGGCCGAGGCGAGCGACTCGCCGTCCCTCCAGCACGGGTTGCAGCGCCTGCTCGGCGCACCCTGGGACGACGAGCTCGAGCCGTATCGCTGCGCCGGCGACGGAACCCCGGTTCGCTGGCTGAGCTCAGCGGTCTGAGCCGGGCCGCCAGGTCCGCTACAGTCCGCGCGTGCGGCGGCGCGCGACTGAGCACGTCGAGGACATCCTCGACCGCTCCGGGGCAACCCCGGGGCAGACCAATCGCGTCACGCAAGGCATCGCACGTGTCGGTTTGCGCTCCACGCAACGACGCACGCGCACAGCGGGGCTGGTCAGCCGCGTGCCGCCGCCCGACCGGTGACCACGCCCCGGACCGCGGCGGCCGTCGCCCTCAGCGCCGCGTTCCTTGACGGGCCCTGGACGACGGCCGCGGCGCTCGCCGGCCGCGGGGCCGAAGCGCTCGACGTCACCCCCCGTCGCCTCCGGGCCACCGCCCGAGCGGTCCTCGACGCCTACCGAACCCCGCCGCGGGACCGGCCACGCGAGCTCGCGGCGTTCGTCCAGGCCCTGCCGTCGTACGAGCGGCTGTGGAGACGGGGTCGCCCGCCCCAGGTGCGCCGGCACGCCACTCCCACGGTGGCGATGGCGCCGATGCGGTGGCAGGTGCCGCCGATCGACTCGATGGCGGACCTCGCGAGCTGGGCGGACCTCAGTGCCGCCCACCTCGACTGGTACGCCGATGTGCGGTCGCTGGAGCGCAGCGTGCCCGCGGTGCTGCGGCACTACGACCGCACCTGGAGCTACAACCGGCCCGGCCGGGTGCGGTTGCTGGAGCAGCCCCGCCCCCGGCTGAAGGCGCTGCAGCGCCGGTTGCTGCACGAGGTCCTCGACCAGGTGCCGGCGCACGATGCCGCGCACGGGTTCGTGGCCGGCCGATCGATCCGGACCTTCGCCGCGCCGCACGCCGGTCGCGATGTGGTGATCCACCTCGACCTGAGCGCCTTCTTCGCCACCATCTCGGCCGGCCGGGTCTTCGGTGTCTTCCGTTCGATCGGGTACGCCGAACCGGTCGCGCATTGTCTGACCGGGCTCTCGACGACCGTGCTCCCACTGGCCGATCGCCGGCTGGCGCCGCCGGCGCTGCGGGACGACGACGTCGACCCGCGCCGCCGTCTGCTCGAGCACCTCGCCCGCCCGCACCTGCCGCAGGGTTCGCCGACCTCACCCGCGCTCGCCAACCTGGTGGCCTACCGGCTGGACACCCGGCTGGCCGGTCTGGCCCGGGCGGCCGACGCGACCTACACCCGGTACGCCGACGACCTCGCGCTCTCGCTGCACGGCCCGGACGCGCCCCGGCGGGCCCGCCGGTTGGTCGACACGGTCCGCGCCGTCGTCCGCGAGGAGGGGTTCCGGGTCAACGACGCCAAGACCCGGATCGCCACCCGCGACCAGCGCCAGTTGCTCTGCGGGGTCGTCGTGAACGACCACCCGGGCGTGCTGAGAGCGGAGCGCGACGCGCTGCGCGCGCTTCTGCACAACTGTCGGCTGCACGGGCCCGAGTCGCAGAACCGCAATGGGCACAACGACTTCCGGGCCCACCTGCTCGGTCGGATCGCCTGGGTGACATCGGTCGACTCGGCTCAGGGCGCGCGGCTGCGGGCGCAGTTCGACCACATCGCCGGCTGGTGAGCGAGCTTCCTAGCGGTCGAGACGCACCCGGACGTCGCCCTGGTCGGGTCGGACCAGCGCCGACCAGCCGAGCGGGACCCGCAGTGAGCGGTTCGGGACTGCCGCGCGCACGGTGAACCGCGCGAGGTGCCGCTGACCTTGCTCGATCACCACCGTCGGGCGCCGCCGGAACTCCGCGGTGCGTAGGATCAGCCCGCCCGGAAGGCCGGCGCCGGACCGCGAGTCGCTCGGGCCGATCCGGCCCGGCGATGCCCACAGCAGCGGCGACTCGACCACGATCGCGACCCCGCTCGGGTCGGCCCGCGCGGCGCCGCCGAGCAGTCGGCCGGCCAGATCGGCGCCTACCGCGGCTCCGCGCAGCGCGGCGATGTCTGCGGTCTCGGCCGGGTGCACCAGGTTGCCGGCGGCGTACAACGCCTGGACGCTGCACCGGCCGGCCAGATCGACGACCGGGCCCCCGGACACGGCGTCGATGGCGACCCCGGCCGACCGGGCCAGCTCATGATCGGGGATCCAGTCCCCGGTGAAGACGACGGTGTCGACGTCGAGCGTCGAGGCCCGACCGCTCGTGTGATTCATGACGTCGACCGCGTACACGCGACCATGGCCGCGGATCGCGACCACGTCGGTGTCCGTCAACAGCGGGACCCGCAGGCCGCGCCGGGTCACCGCCGCGAACCCGGCGTACGACTGGTGGCGGGGCAGGTCAGTGACCATGGCGACGGTGCGCACTCCCGCGTCGCGCAAGGTGAGGACGGCGGAGTACGACACGTGCTCCGCTCCGACCACGACTGCGCGTTCGCCGACCGGCAGCCCCCGAAGGTGGGACCACTGCTGGAGCTGGCCGGTTGTGAACACGCCGTCGCCGCGGTCACCGGACACCAGCCGGGCCGCGCGCGGCCGTTCGCGCGCTCCGGTCGCGAGCACGATCGCGTCGGCCGCCACTGCGCGCACCCCGGCCGGCGAGGTGAGCGCCAGCACGCCGGGGGAGAGCCAGCCGGTCGCCATCGTCTCGGTCTCGATCCGCACGCCGGCGTCGACTGCCATCCGGGCGAGCCGCTCGGCGTACCGAGGTCCGCGCAGCGATCGGTGCAGGTCACGCAGGCCGAAGCCGGTGTGGTCGCAGTGCCGCGGGATCCCGCCGGCCGCCCGCTCGCGCTCGACCACCAGTACGTCGCGCACCCCGCCGGCCGCCAGCGACCGGGCCGCCGACAGCCCGGCCGGGCCGGCGCCGATCACGACGACCTGGTGTCGGTGCTCCGCCGCGCTCACGAGGAGCCCCTTGGCGTCGGTCCGCCCGCAGCCGCCAGTGCCATGGCCACCTCTGCGCCGCAGTAGAAGCCCTGGCAGCGCCCGTTGGAGGCCCTGGTCCGGCGGGCCAGGCCGCCCCGGTCGACCGGCGGGATCGGCCCGGCGAGCGCGTCGCGCAACTCGCCCCGGCTGACCCGTTCGCAGAAGCAGACGATCCGGCCGTACTCGGGATCGGCGGCCACCGTCTCCGCCGTCGTGGCCGGCCGGGGAAAGGCCTCGCCGAGGTTGGGCAGGCGTGGCGGCGCGGGCAGGTCGGGGCGCTCAGCGACGGTCATCCCGGCCTCGCCGAGCAAGCCGGCGACATGCTCGGCGATGGCCATCGATGCGCTGAGGCCGGTCGACCGGATCCCGCCGACGCAGACGTAGCGGCGGTCCGGGTCACAGCGGATCTGGTAGTCCCGGTGCTCGGTCGCGGCGCGCAGCCCGGCGTAGCTGTTGGTGACCTCCTCTGCTGCCAACCCCGGCACGATCGCGGCACCCGCTGCCACGAGCGACCTGAGTCCATCGGGGGTCGTCGCGGTGTCGCCCTTGTCGTCGAGG
>CAYNDD010000089.1:0-11523 GCA_964395425.1 uncultured Frankiaceae bacterium | reverse complement strand
AGCCCGCGCCCGAGGCCCTTGGTGCCACCGGTGATCAGGACGACGCGGCCACTCAGGTCGACGCTCACCGGTTCATCGTCGCAAAGCCCGCCTCAGGTGGCAGGATTGGCGCGCAGGAATCTGACGCCACATCAGAAAGGCCATCGTGGGAATCACGATCGACGTCACCGACCACATCGCGGAGGTGGTTGTCGATGTGCCGCCCGTCAACGCGCTGCCGGTGGCGGGGTGGTTCGAGCTGGCTGATGCGCTCACCGCCGCAGGTCGGGATCCCGATGTGCGGGTGGTCGTCCTTGCGGCCGAGGGCAAGGGATTCAACGCCGGCGTCGACATCAAGGAGATGCAATCGACCGAAGGCTTCACCGCCCTCGTCGGCGCCAACCAGGGTTGTGCGGCCGCGTTCGCGGCCGTTTACGACTGCCCGGTTCCGGTCATCGCTGCGGTGCAGGGCTACTGCCTCGGCGGCGGCATCGGCCTGGCCGGCAACGCCGACCTCATCGTCGCCTCGGACGACGCGACCTTCGGCCTGCCCGAGGTCAAGCAGGGTGCGCTGGGAGCCGCGACCCACCTCGCCCGCCTGGTGCCGCAGCAGCGGATGCGGCAGCTCGTCTACACCGCCGAGCACGCGACCGCGCAGGAGCTTGCGTCGTACGGCACGGTGCTCACCGTCGTGCCCCGGGAGCAGCTGCGGATGGCGGCGCGGGTCGTGGCGGCGCAGATTGCGGCGATGGATCCGACCGTGATCCGGGCCGCGAAGGCATCGCTCAACGGCATCGACCCGGTTGACGTCAAGCGGTCGTATCGCTTCGAGCAGGGTTTCACTTTCGAGCTCAACCTGGCCGGCGTCTCCGACCAGGCCCGCGATGCCTTCGTGGATCGACGCGACCGCTGGGCGGCCGAGACTCCTGATGCCTGACAAACGGATGACCGTCGATGAGATGGTCGGCGAGCTTCGTGACGGCATGACGATCGGAATCGGCGGATGGGGGTCTCGGCGCAAGCCGATGGCAGTGGTGCGCGCGATGCTCCGCTCGGCGCTCACCGACCTGACGATCGTGTCGTACGGCGGACCGGACGTGGGCATGTTGTGCGCCGCGGGCAAGGTGCGCAAGGTGGTGTTCGCGTTCGTGTCGTTGGACTCGATCGCGCTCGAGCCGCACTTCCGGATCGCGCGGCAGAACGGGACGGTCGACTCGCTCGAGGTCGACGAGGGGATGTTGCTGCTCGGCCTGCAAGCGGCGGCATGGCGGGTGCCGTTCCTGCCGACCCGGGCCGGGCTCGGCTCCGACGTCGTCGAGAAGCAGGCCGAGATCCGAACCGTCACCTCGCCGTACGACGACGGCGAGACGCTGGTGGCTATGCCGGCCTTGCCGCTGGATGTCGCACTCGTGCATCAGAACCGGGCCGACGCAGCCGGCAACGCGCAGTTCCTCGGCCCGGACCTGTACTTCGACGACCTGATGTGTCAGGCAGCGACGCGATCATTCGTGACCTGCGAGCGACTCGTCGACACCGAGGACTTCGCCGCAGCGGGATCGCATCACACCCAACGGATCAGCCGGCTGTGGACCGACGGTGTCGCCGAGACCCCCAACGGCGCCCACTTCACCTCGTGCGTGCCCGACTACGAGCGCGACGAGGAGTTCCAGCAGGAGTACGCCGCGTCCGCGGCGTCGCCGGAGGCGTGGCAGCGGTGGCGGACCGACTGGGTCGACCTCAGCGAGGCCGACTATCAGCGAAAGGTTGCGGCGCGTTGACGGGGACCCGGGCCGATGTCTGTTGTGTGGCGCTCGCCGAGTGCTTCCGCGGTGATGGCGAGATCGTCGCCAACCCGATCGGCACCCTGCCGCGCATTGGCGGCCTGCTGGCCCGCCGGTCGTTCGAGCCCGACCTCGTGATGACCGACGGCGAAGCGATGTTCACCGGGTCCACCGGCGTGGTCGAGGCGTGGAACCCGTATCGCTCGATGTTCGACGTCGTGTGGTCCGGTCGGCGGCACGTGATCATGGGCGGTTCGCAGTTCGACCCGCACGGCAATCACAACTTCGCCGCGATCGGCGACATGAAGCGACCGAAGGCGCAGCTGCTCGGTTTCCGCGGCGCACCCGGCAACACCGTCAACAACGTCACGTCGTACTGGGTGCCGAACCATGGCCCGCGAGTGTTCGTCGCGCACGTCGACGTCGTCACCGGCGTCGGTTACGACCGGGCCGCCTCGGCCGGTGCCGCAGCGTCGAGGTTCCACGAGCTGCGCAACATCGTCACCAACCTTGCGGTGCTCGACTTCGACACCCCCGATCGGCGGATGCGGCTGAAGTCCGTGCATCCCGGCGTGAGTGTCGACGACGTCGTTGCGGCCACCGGCTTCGAGCTGGTGATCCCGGCCGAGGTCGGCGAGTCGAGGCTGCCCACCGAGGACGAGCTCTTGCTGATCGCCGAGCTCGACCCCGATGGCACCCGCTTTCAAGAAGTGCCCGCGTGAGCCATCCGGCGCTGTCGACCCGCTTCACCGAGCTCGTCGGCGTTCGCTATCCGATCGTGCAGACCGCAATGGGGTGGGTCTCGACGCCGCAGCTCGTGGCGGCGACCGCGGCCGCCGGCGGGCTCGGCATCCTGGCGGCGGCGACGATGTCCTTCGAGGAGTTCGTCGCCGCGGTCGCGGAGGTGAAGCGGCGTACGCCGGAGCCCTTCGGGGTGAACCTCCGGGCGGACCAGCCCGATGTGCGCGAGCGGATCGACGTGTTGGTTGACGAAGGCGTGCGGTTGGCGTCGTTCGCGATGGCGCCGAAGCCGGACTTGATCGCGCGGTTGCGCGACGGTGGCGTCCTGGTCATGCCGTCGATCGGCGCGAAGCGCCATGCCGAGAAGGTGGCTGCGTGGGGGGTTGACGCCGTCCTCGTGCAGGGCGGCGAGGGCGGCGGCCACACCGGCTCGGTGCCCACCTCGCTGTTGCTGCCACAGGTCGTCGACGTGGTCGGTGCCGACCTGCCGGTCGTCGCAGCCGGGGGATACTTCGACGGTCGCGGCCTGGTCGCGGCGCTCGCCTACGGTGCCAGCGCGATCGCGATGGGCACCCGCTTCCTGCTGACCAGCGACTCGCCGGTGCCGCAGGCGGTCAAGGACCTGTACCTGTCGAAGACCGTGACCGAGACGGTGGTGACCGACCAGGTCGACGGGGTGCCGCACCGGGTGCTGCGCAGCCCACTGGTCGAGCAGCTGGAGGGCACGTCGGCGGTGCGCCGGGTCGGCGGCGCGGCGCGCAACGCGATGCGCTTCCGCACGGAGAGCGGCACATCCTGGCGCGACCTGCTGCGCGAGGGCCGGGCAATGCGCAAGACGCAGGAGCTGTCGTGGAGCCAGGTCGTGATGGCCGCCAACACGCCGATGATGCTGCGCGCCGCGATGGTGGAGGGCCGGGTCGACCTTGGGGTGATGGCGAGCGGGCAGGTGGTCGGCATGATCGATGACCTGCCGAGCTGCGCCCAGCTGATCGAGCGGATGATCGCCCAGGCCGAGGACGTCCTCGACCGCCTGACCTGACCGCTGCCGCCGCCCGCACCCGCCGATCGCTTCATCCGGCTGCTCGGAATGCCGATCAGAGGAGCATGCGTACCTCGTGGCTCGCGGCCGGTGCGGTCGCGTCGCTGGTCCTTCTCGCCGGCTGCGGCAGTGGCGCGAGCAAGCTCGTGCCCGGGCAGTCCGACGCCGCGGCTGCCTGCCAGTCCACCGGCGCTCACGCTGCGGCGCTCGCGGCACACGCCGCCGCGGTGAACCCGCAGTACGCCGTCCTGGCGGGCGACGAGGGGGCACTGGCGGCGAACGAGGCCAACCAGGAAGGCGAGCTCTCGGACGGGAGCAGCGCGGACGACAGCGGGCTCGGTGCGCTCGCCGGTGCCAGCGCGGTCGGTTCGAGCGCCGACAACAACGTGATCAGAGACTGCCTCGCGCTCGGCCTGTCCGTCACGCACCACTGACCCGGACGCCGGGTTGAGCACGGTAACAACCGGGTCCTAACGCGCCTTTTTCGCGCGTTTTGCCACGATCGACGGAATCGCCTGCCCGGGCGTCCGATTTGGGTGACAATAGTCCCGACGACTTTTGGACCCAGGGGGACGTGATGCGGCGCCGAGCTGGGTTCCGCGCGGCCACGCTCACCGCAGTTGTCGCGCTCGCGGGGAGCGGGCTCGCGCTTGCTCAGCCGTCGATCGCGCGCGCCGACGGACCGGTCGCACCGGTTACCTTCCCCCGCGACGGCGCGAAGGTGTTCAACACGACCCCGACGGTCACCGCGACGTATCTGTCTCCGTACGTCACCGGCAAGGCCCACCTCACCGTGCGGGATTCGACGACCGGGGCAGGGGTGCCCTGTGCCAGTCCGATCAACCTGGTCTCGGGCGACGAGGAACTGCGTTGTCAGCTCCCGCCGCTGACCGGCGGCGACGTCTACACCGCGTACGCGCACGAGGTCGACCTCGCCACCGGTGACCCACAAACAACGACCTGGACCTTCACCGCGTCCACGCCGGTCCTCACCCATGACACGCCGGTGGACTACACCTCCGGATCGCCCTCGGCGACCTACGACCGGGTGCTCGATTCGTCCACCACGGTCGAGCTGTTCGCGGAGTCGGGGCAGACCCGGACGATCGTCCCCGGTACGCCGTCGGTATCGGGCAAGACCGCGACGTACGCCCCGGAGTCGGCACTCGCCGATGGCGAGTACGCGCTCGTCGTCCACGCGGAGGCAACCGGCGATCCGGCGTCGTTCACCGACACCACCGACGAGTTCTTCGCGGGCTCGGTGCCGACCAACCTCGACAACGTCCCGGACGTCACGAGGGCGATCACCGGATCGGTCGGCGGCGTACCGGGCATGCTCACTGTCACGGGCACCGGCCCGAGCGGCGCCACGCTGGATCTCCAGCTCTACGACCCGACCAATCCCGTCCTGGCGAACACGGTGCCCGTCACGGTGCCCGCCTGCTCGTCGGCGAAGTGCCCGTGGACGCAGTCCGTCCCGAGCAAGACGTTGACTGGCGCGACGACGTTTGCCTGGCGGGTGTTCAGTGACAACACATCCGTGGCGTCGACGCCGGACCGCCTGATCCAGCCGAAGATGACCTCGCCGGCCGCTCCGACCCAGGTCGACGTGCCCGACCTCGTGAACGCCGCCAACGTCAGTGCGGTGCCGATCTCGGTGACTGTGCCGGCCGGTGATGTCGGCGTGGCTATCAAGACCAGCACTTCCTCGCCGGTCGGCCCGGCCGACCCGGGCCCGACCGTCCTGCTCGCCGCGGTCGCCGGCCAGGTCACCACGACCGTCGACCTCAGTCGCCTCTACGACGGCACGCTGTCGGTCCGGGCCTTGGCCTTCGACTCCTACGGCGACATCAGTAAGGGAACCCTGGTCCAGACCACGCAGGAAGCCGTTGCGCTCGCGCCCACGAAGTACTACCCCTCGGACACCGAGGTGCGCGCGCAGCCGTACGTGCAGCTCACCTTCGACGAGCCGATCGGAGCCAACTCGACGCTGACGCTCACCACGAAGGGCGGTGTGCCGGTCGACGGCCAGGACAACCTCGGGCTGGAAACACTGAACTTCGATTCGATCGACACCCCGACCGACCTGCCCAACGGCACGGTCGTGACCGCGACCCTCCATGCGTACGCCGCGACCTGCCCGAGTGGCCCGACCCCACCCTGCAGCGACACGTTCAGCCGCACCTGGACCGAACGGGTCGACACCGTGCCGCCGGCCCCGCCGAAGCAGCTGAGTTGCTCGCCGGCCGCGATCCCGCCGTCGAAGCCGATCGCGACGATCAAGGGGGTCAGCGCGGTCGGCGACAGCGTCCTGATCGTCGCGCTTCCGGTCTTGGGTGGGCAGCAGATCAAGGCCACCGTGACTCCGCACGGGCACAGCGACGGCCATGGTCATGTGCACTGGTCGACGACCATGAACCTTGGCCACGGCCCGAACGGGCTCTACCAGTTCACCGCGATGGACCGCGACGCAGCTGCCAACTTCAGCGCCGAGAGCGCGGCGGTCGAGTGCGGCAAGGGGCACAGCGGGCATTTGACCCTGGAGCCCCGCCTGAGGTCTGCGGTCGTCGGCGAGCGGGTGCTGTTGCACGGGCGCTTCACGAGCGAGACCAGCGGATCACCGCTGGCGGGCCGGCGAGTGCACCTCGAGCTGCTGGCCAGCAAGACCGAACCGAACGGTACGCCCTTGGGGTCGGCCACGACCGACAGCAAGGGTCGGTGGCACCACCGGGTCACCGTGACCAGCAGTGGCTACATCCGGGCAAGCGTCGCGGGCACCTCGACGCTCCTCCCGTCCACGAGCTGGACGACCGCCAAACCGGTCAAGACGGTGGTGCGGGTCCCGTTGCACGTCACGTCTCCCGTGCACGGCTCGTCGTCGAGTGCTTCCACTCCGCTGGTGGTGCAGGGCACCACATCGGCGTACTTCAAGGGCGCCACCGTCCAGGTGGTCGTCACCCGTTCGTCGCATCACATCACCCAGGTCGTGAAGTGCCACTCCGCCGGTCAATGGTCGGCGTCGCTTGCCGTGCCGGCCGGGCACTGGGTCGTGACCGTTCGAGTGTTGCGGCGCAGGCACCTGCACTTTTCGCCCCACACCCCCGGCGACCGGCTGACCATCCGGATCACCCGGACCTAGGTCTGCAGCAGGTCCGGGCGCAGCGCCTCGACCATCCGGCGGAAACCGTCACGCCAGTGCACGGCCGAGCGGCCCACCAGCTCGTGCATCCGGTCGAGGTTGAGTGCGACGCTCGCGAGCGACTGCTCGGATGTGACCAGCCTCGGCTCGAGGCCGGTCAGCTCGCCGAGGTAGGCGGTCCACTCCTCGATGCTGACCTTCTCCTCGCCACCCCAGTTGACCGTCGTCGCCGGCACGCCGGCGACCGCGAGCAGACGCGGCACCATCGCCACGATGTCGTCGGAGTGGATCGGCTGGAAGATGCTCGGCGCGTCCGGGTGGACGCCGATCTCGTCGCCGGCCTGCATCTGGGCCAGGTGGAACGCCGGCCAGCCACCGCCGTCGCCGTACGGAACGTTGAGCCGCGCGATCGTCGTCGGCAGGTTGTAGCGCCGGGCGCCGTGCCGGGCGGTGGCTTCCGCCGCGATCTTCGAGATCGAGTAGGTCGGCAGGTAGTAGTTGCGGTGGCTGTCGCCCAGCGGTGAGTCCTCGCTGAACTCCACGTGATCGTTCGGCTGGTAGACCGCGGTCGTCGAGCAGTGCATGAAGGCGTGCGCGTTCTGATAGCGCTCCATCAGGTAGGCGAGGCCGCTCACGTTGCCGTCGAGGTCGACCGACCACTTCCCGCTCTTGACCACCGCGAAGTGCACGACGTAGTCGACCGCGTCGGGCAGGTCGTCGAGGTCGGCCCGCACGAGGTCGAGTCGCACGGTCCGCACGCCGCCGTCGTGCAGCGGCTCGCGCGCGGCGGGGTCCCGGAACCGCGCGGCGCCGAAGACCTCGTTGTCCCGGGCGAGCGACAGTGCGACCGGCTTCGCGACCTCGCTGGTGACGCCGGTGACGAGGATTCGCGCACCCGAGATCACCCCGGCCGGATCGTCCGGCGCGGTCACGGTGCGACCGAGCCGAGATCGGCGAACCCGCTCGGCGCGTGCCGCCCGATCGTGCCGTGCTCGAACAGTCCCCAGCCGACGTCGCCATTGCAGGTCGCCCGCCCGACGTGATCGACGACGCCCCAGGGCGAGCGCGCCTCGATCGCCGGGTCGTCGAAGTCGTACGTGGCGCCGTCGAGCCAGTCGCGACCGCGCCATTGACCGTGTCCCCACTCCGGGTCCCCGCCGTACCCGCAGCCCACGTGCAGCGGCACCGGCGCGAGGGTGTCGACCTCCAGCACCAGCGGCGAGCCGTCGGGTTCGGTGAGCTCGATCCGGGCGTGCTCGGGATGCCGGCTGCCCGAGCGGTAGGTGATCCGCACCCGCGGCCAGCCGAGCTGCTCGATCCGGCCGTTCGCGCGGATGCGCACCGCGTCGTTCAGCGTGCGGTGGCCGCTGCCGTCCTCCTGCGCGATCAGCACGATCGCGTAGTCGTCGAAGCGGATCGGCACATACAGCCACCAGAACCCGAAGTCGTTCGGGTCGTCGGCCGGGCGCCCGGCCGGGTCGGCCTCGCCGACCGGGCGGATGCCCCACGAGCGGTCGCGCGATCCGACCCAGCGGTCCGGCGTGACCTCGAACGTCTCACCGGCCACTCGCAGCTGGCCGGACCAGGTGCCCAGCTGGGCGAATCGCCAGGTGTCGAGGATCGGCCGGACGCCGGTGCGCAGCAGGTGGCGCTCCTCGTCGATCGCGGCGAACGACCCCTGCCACGTCAGGTCGAAGCCGATCCCCGCCTCGTCGGCGTCGAGGACCAGATGGATCCGTTGCAGCGGTTCGACCACCTCGATCCGATAGGGCCCGACGGCGAGGTTGAGCCGCTCGTCGTCGAGCGCGTCGGAGCACCGAACGACGTGCTGCAAGTTGCCGCGGCGGACGACCGCGTAGGCATCCTTCACGCCGAGCTGCGGGTAGATGCCGGCGCCGGTGACGAGGAAGACCTCGCCGGTCCGGTCGTGGGCGTTGAAGTAGCACCGGTCGTAGAAGTTCCGGTCGCTGCTCGCGACGTACCGCATCGACAGCGGCGCCTGGTGCAGCGGGTATTCGTCGAGTGCTACCGGCATGTGGTGACCTTTCAGATCCCGTCGAGATCGGCGAGCAACGACTCCAGGTGCGGCCGGTTGTGCAGCAGGTCCTCGGGATCAGCCGGCATCTCCCGCTCGCCGAAGTGCGCCTGTCGCTGGCCGGTTCGCAGGAACACGATGCCCCACTGCACCGCGGCGTAGACCATGAAGAACCGCAGATCGCGGACGGCGTACCCGCGGAGCGCCTCGTAGTGCGTCGCGACGTCGGCCGGCTGCAAGAAGTCCGGCATGCCGGCCAGCCCGAGCATCGCGGCGATGTCCTGGAAAACGAGGTGGGCGTAGGTGATCCAAGCCACGTCGAGCTCGCACGGGCCGAGCCCGGCCATCTCCCAGTCGAGCAGCGCGGCCGGCGCGAAGTCGTCGTAGAGCACGTTGCCGATCCGCGCGTCGCCCCACGACAGTACGGTCGGGCTCTGGTGCGACGGCCAGTTGGCATCGAGCCAGTCGAAGCCGCGCTCGACAAGAGGTGACGCGGCACCCTCGCGCGCGACCATGTCGTACCAGTCGCGGGTGTTCGCGACGTGCCGGCGCAGGTGGGTGTCACCGGGCTGCGTCCGTTCGAGATACGGGAACCGTTGCGCGGCATCGCTGACGTCGTGCAGCGCGGCGATTGCCTCGACCGTCGTGGTCTGCACCCGTCGCTGTTCTTCGGCGCCGGCCTCGAACAGCCAGTTGTCGCCGAAGGTGTAGGGCATCACATCGGGTGGCACCGCGCCGTCCACCCGGCCCATCACGAAGAACGGCGCGCCGAGTGGCTCGGGCGAGGTCTCGCACCACCAGGCATGGGGGACCGGGACATCGGTGTGTGCGGCGACTGCCCGTATTACGTCGAACTGTGCCTTGAGGTCGTACGTCGGGAAGACCGGCACGTCGGCGGCGTCAGGTGCCATCCGGGCGACCAGCCGCTCGTCGTGCCACCCGTCGTCGGCGATCCAGTTGGCGGCGAACAACACGGTGTCGCTCGACATGCCGTTCGCCTCGACGCCGGCGAGGTCGCTGACCCGCGGGGTCTGGCCCTCGGCGAGGGTCGGACCGAGCACGCCGGCCAGCCAGCGCTGGAGCCGCTGTTGCACCTGCCCGGGATCGCGGCTGCTGCGCTGCATCAGCTCCTCGATTGCAAGGTCGTGGTCACCACCAGCGCGACCGCGTGCGCGAACTCCTTCGCGCCGTCCGCGCCTTGGTTGAGCGCCCGGGTGAACAACGCGCCGAGCATGACGTCGAACAGCGCGTCGACGCTGACCGCCGGGGTCCGGCCGGTTTTGGCAATGAACGCCTCGAACGACACCCGCATCGGGACGACACTTCGCTGGACCACTCGCTGCCACATCAGCGGGTCGTTCTGATACTCCACCAGCAGCCCGGGGATCGCCGCGCGGATCGCCGGATCGGAGAGGTACTCGAGGATCTGCTGGCAGTACGGCTGCAGGTCGGTAATGACGTCGCCGGTCAGCGCCTCCGGCGCGAGCAGCCCGGAGGGAAACACCGCCTCCTCGATCAGCTCGGCCTTACTCGACCAGCGGCGGTAGACACTCGGGGCGCTGACCTCGGCCCGGCGTGCGATCGCCTGGATCGTGGTCGCCTGGTAACCGTCCTCGACGAGCAGCTCCAAGGTGGCCCGACGGATCGCGGCGTCGACCCGCGGATCGCGCGGTCGCCCGACCCTGGCCGAGGCTAGGTCGGACATGCGCCGACCCTAAAACGTTTCGTGGTGTAACGCAACGAAGCCGAGGGCGTCGGCGCGCGGCTAGAACAGCGCCGGTTGGCCGTTCGGGGTGGCTCCTTCGATGCCGAGCAGCCTCAGCTTGGTGGTCACGCCGCCGCGTGCGGAGAACCCGCCGAGCTTGCCGCCGGCGGCCAGCACCCGGTGGCACGGGACGATCAGCGGAACCGGGTTGTGCCCGAGCGCCTGACCGACCTCCCGGGCCGCGCGGGGCTCGCCGAGCCGGGCGGCGATCTCGCCGTACGTCGTCGTGTCGCCGGGTGCGATGCCGCGCGCGACCTCATAGACCCGCTGATCGAACTCCGGCGTCGCGGCGAGGTCGACCGCAACGTCCCGCAGGTCGGCCGGCCGGCCGGCCACGAGCGCGACGATGCCGTCGATCGCGCGCTGCACGTCGGGCGGTGGGGCTGCGGTCTCGGCCTCGGCCTGCGGATGCTGCCGCTCGACCCGGGCGAGGGTCGCGGCGTCGTTGCCTTCCGGCAGCTGCACGCCGATGACGCCGCGCTCGCCCCAGACGATGCCGACGCCGCCGATCGCCGTGGCAAACAAGGTGTAGCGGGTGCTCATGCTCGGCACGTTAGCGCCCGGGTCCGACACCGGGACCGACGTCTACAGGTGGTCGTCGGGCGGGCGGTCGAGTTGGTCGAGCCGGTGGGTCAGGAACTCCCGCTCGACGCCGTTGTCCGTGAGCGCGATCGCGGCTTGGTACTCCGTGCGCGCCTGCGCCACCCGCCCGGCCCGGCGCAGGAAGTCGGCCCGCGCGGCCGGCAGGTAGCGGTAGCCGGCGAGCTCGGGCTGGCCGGCGATCTCGTCGATCGCGCGCAGCCCGGCCTCGGGTCCCTGGGCCATCCCGATCGCGACCGCTCGGTTCAGCGCGACCACCGGGGAGGGCCAGATCGCGCACAGCCCGTCGTACAACGAGACCACTTCGTCCCAGTCGGTGGCTTCCCAGGTGCGCGCGGAGGCGTGCACCGCGGCGATCGCGGCTTGCAGCGCGTAGCGACCGGGCGGCCGATGGCAGGACGCCTCGTGGACGAGCAGCAGGCCCTCCCGGATCTCGGCCGCATC
>CAYNDD010000088.1:0-11596 GCA_964395425.1 uncultured Frankiaceae bacterium | reverse complement strand
CGGTACTTCATGATCTGGCCCCGCTGCTCGAGCCCGAGCGCACCGATCAGCCGGTCGCCGGCGCGGTAGAGGGTGAGGAACGTGTCGCCGTCGACGTCCCCGGCGACGACCTGCACCTCCTCCACTCCGGCGGCGATGCCGACGAACTGGATCCGGCGGCCGTACCAGTCCGACCAGAAGTACGGCACGGTCGAGTACGCCGTCGCGCCGGCCGGGTCGATCGCGTGCCGGCCGGCGACGCCACCCTGCTCGGCCGCGATCGTCCAGTGCTCGAGCCGCATCCGGGTGTCGAAGACCGGGTTGGGCCAGCTCGCCAGGTCGCCGGCCGCGTAGACGCCGGGAGCGCTGGTCTGCAGGGTCTGGTCGCACACTATGCCGTTGTCCAGCTGCAGTCCCGAGCCGGACAGCCAGTCGATCGTGGGCGCCACGCCGACGCCGACCACGACCAGGTCGGCCTCGATCCGGGTGCCGTCGGCGAGCCGGACCGCCTCGACCGAGTCGACGCCCTCGATCGCCTCGACGCCGACCCCGCACCGCAGAGTTGTGCCGTGCCGCTCGTGCAGGCCGGCCAGTACGACGCCCATCTGCTCGCCGACCGGCCGGGCCAGCGGGGTCGCCAGCGCCTCGACGACGGTCACGGTCGAGCCACGCTGGCGCGCCGACGAGGCGATCTCCGAACCGATGAAGCCGGCGCCGACGACCACGGTGCGGGCACCGGCGTCCAGCGCGGCTCGGATCCGGCGGGCGTCATCGAGCGTGCGCAGCGTGTGCACCCCGGCGAGGTGGTCCGACCCCGGCAGGGTGCGCGGGGCGGCACCGGTTGCGAGCACGAGGCCGGTGTAGCCGATCGGCTCTGAGCCGACCCAGACCACCCGGTCTGCGGTGTCGAGGCCAGTGGCCGGGCTCCCGAGCCGCAGGTCGATGTGCAGCTCGTCGCGCAGCACGGCGGGATCGCGAAGGGTCGGTGCCTGCATCGGCTCGGCCGCGGTCAGAAACTCCTTGGACAGTGGCGGCCGGTCGTACGGCAGGTGCTCCTCCGCACCGACGAGGGTGATCGTTCCGGCGAAGCCGGCTCGCCGGGCCGACTCGACCGCGCGGAGACCGGCGAGTGATGCGCCGACGACGACGAGATGCGGCTCGTCCTCGGCCACGTCAGTCCTCGAGGCGCAGGGCTTGGGTCGGGCACTCGGCGACGGCTGCCTCGAGATCGCCGCGCCAGTCGGGCTCGAAGTCCTCGGTCAACAGGTGGACGATGCCGTCGTCGCCGACCTCGAACACCTCGGGCAGCAGCGACTCGCAGACGCCATGCCCGGTGCACCTGTCCGTGTCAACGTGGATCTTCATCTCGCTCCTCGGGTCCGGTGCCGCTCACCGGGTGACGATCACGGTAGGCGTTCACCCTGAAACGCCGCCACCGCGAGGCCCACTTCGTCGTCGCCGGGAGGCCAGGTGCCGTAGCACTCCTGCTCCAGCGTCGCCACCGCCGGGTCGAGTTGCCCGTCCGGCGCCACCCGGCCGACGTACTCCCGTGCGGTCTCGGCCCGCTCCCGCGCAGGCGCTCGGCGGCGGTTGGTGAACCGCAGGAACGCGGCCAGCACCGGCCGCCCGTCGGTGCCGGCCGAGCGCGGCGAGCGCGGGCGGGTCAGCCGCAGGCGCACCGCCTGGCCGATCGCGATCGCGAGCAGGAGCGCCGCGATCGCCAGCCCGAGCAGGGCCAGCCGGCCGCCGGGCAGCGCCGCGGAGATCCGATGCAGCACCGCGGTGAGGGTCGACCGCGAGCCGGTCGACGACGGTGCGAGCGGGACTCCCGCGGTCGGGTCGGTGGGCGACCAGCCGATCCCCGGGTAGAAGACTTCAACCCACGCATGCGCATCCGCAGCGGTGAGCAGCCGGGTATTGCCCTCGGGGGTGCCGTAGGCGAGGCCGGTCACCACTCGAGCCGGTACGCCGATCGTCCGCAACAGCACCGCCGCGGCCGAGGCGAACTGCTCGCAGAAGCCGACGTGGTCGCGGAACAGGAAGTCGTACACCGCGTCCTGACCCGGGCCTGGCACCGGCGAGTTGAGCGAGTAGGTCTCGTGGGTGCGCAGGTAGGCCTCGATCGCGGTGACCTGCGCGTAGCGGGTGGGGGCGTGCGCCACGAGTTCGTGCGCGAGCTGGGACACCCGGACCGGCAGCTCGGCGGGCAGCGCGGTCCACATCGGGCTGACCCGGCCCGACCCGGTGGCGGCATCGAGCCGGGCCGGCGAGGTGGGTGCGACCGCGGACGTCACGCGGTAGCCCGAGACTTCCTGCGCGCCGACGACCCGGACATTGGTCGTGCCGCGGATGATCCCGCGAAGCTGCCCGCCGACGCCGCGAACCTCCAGGGGTACGCCGGGGGCCCACAGCAGCGAGCTGTGGAACCCGTTCGCGAAGGTGGCCCGGTCGACTCTGGTGGTGCCGGCCGGCACCGGGTCGACCGGCGTCGTCGGCACGGTCGTGTCGGTCGCCGGTACGAACGACAGCCGCTCGTCGGGATCGGCCAGCCACTCGTCGCCGGTGTAGGTCGTGTAGATGCTGCCGCGCCACAGCGGCGGCGAGTCGGCCGGGACCCGCAGCAACGGGGTGGTCGGGAGCGAACCCCGGACCAGCAGGTCGAGCGTGCCGGCGCCGACCGTGTCGACGCCCACCGCACCGCGGGTGGTGGGCGCCGCGCTCGGTGTCGTGCCGACCGCGTCGTGCACCAGGTGGCTGGCCAGTCCGCCACCACCGACGCCGGCCGGCAGGGCGAGGAAGACCAGGATGCCGGCGGCGAGCGATGCGAGGACCGGCATCGCCGTACCGATCCGCCCCGGGTCAACCGGTGGAGTCGACGCTCTCGGCGTCGTCACGCTGGCGGCGAGCGCGGCGCGCTGGATGGCGGCCATCGCCAGCAGGACCAGGACCCACGCGGCGACGAGCAGGATGTCGGTGGTGAGGCTCTGAGAACCGACCGCGGCCGCGATCAGGATCCCCGTTGTGACGCACAGCCAGACCCGGTAGTCACGCGCCGAGCGCCAGGATGGCGCCATCGCCAGGGACAGCACCACGAGCGCCTCGGTGAACGACCGCATCGTCGACACCGGGTTGGCGCGGACCGACACGTCGAGGAGGTCGCGCGCGGTGACGAAGATCGCGAAGACGCCGATCACCGACACCGCGACGCCACGGACGATCCGGGCCAGGGCCTCGTCGACCGGGCCGGTCTGGCGGGCGACGACGAGGGTGAACGTCACGGTCACCGGGAGCGCCCACCAGGGCAGCATCCCGGCCCGCGCGGCCGCGACCTGGGCCAGGCCGGCGGCGGTGACCACCCAGCCGCGGGTCTGCTGCAACGACGAGGTGGTCATCGGCGGACCGAGGCCGGATCGACGCCGATCGGCATGATGCTCACGCCCGCGGCTCGAGCGGCGTGCTGGAGCTCGGCCGGCGCTGGTTCGGTCGACAGCCACAGCAGCGTCGTGCCCGGCCCCTGCTCGCGGAGCGAGGTGGTCACCCGGGCCGGGTCGCTCGCCGCGGCGGCGTCGAGCTCGGCGAACCAGTCCAGGATGTCGCCCGCGGTGTGGGGCGATCCGGCTTCGGGCCCGCGGATCACCGTGACCGGGTTGCCCGATCGCCGGGCGGCGACCGCGGTGGCCGCCGTGCACGCCACCGCCCACTCCCAGCCGGGCGTCGCCGTGGCCGTCCCGATCGCGATGACGAGTACGGCGCCGGCCGGGCGTTCGCGCTCCATGACGATCAGCTGGTTGCGACGGGCGGAGGCGCGCCAATGCACGTTGGCTGCGGTGTCGCCGGAGCGCCACTCCCGGGTGCCGTAGAACTCGATCCCGGGCCCGCTGCGGCTCGCCCCCGGCACCGCTGCGGCGCTGCTCGCCGCGAGCTCCGGCAGCGGGACCGGGCGGGCCGGCGCCGGATGAACCCAGGCCGGCTCGGTGATCGGGAACCG
This sequence comes from uncultured Frankiaceae bacterium, assembly GCA_964395425.1. Lineage (GTDB taxonomy): Bacteria > Actinomycetota > Actinomycetes > JAFAQI01 > JAFAQI01 > DATAUK01. The sequence goes on along the minus strand of CAYNDD010000088.1, from coordinate 7,629 downwards.
CCGGCGCCGGACGAAACCGCCCAGGGGCGAGTGCGCCTCAAGCAGGTCGCTTCCGCCGGCCGGCCAGTGTCCGCGAACGGCCGGCCGGCCCCGGAGCTCGATCACGACCTCGGCGCCAGGGCGCAATGTAGGGGTCATCGCGCGAATTCGACTGAAGGCCGGGTGGTCCTCGATCAGCAGGATCGGCGCCAGCTCGGTACGCCGTCGGGGCGGCAGCGTGACGATGACCTGGATCGGCACCTCGACGCCGGCCGTCATCCGGTTCGGGCTGTGCCGGATGAGCGTGACGCCCTCGATGTGCGGGGTCAGGGCGGCGTCGCCGATCAGAGCGCCGAGCGCGGCCGCTGCGGCGACCGTGATCGACGTCGAGCCGACCAGGCGGCCGAGCAGCTCGAGCAGACTGGCGGCGGCGAACAGCAGCGCGGCGGTTCGGGTTGGCCGCGGGATCGCGGTGGCCCGCAGCAGCTTAGGCACCGGACAGCGGCGCGGGCGCCGTACGAATCACCTCGGCGACGATCCGGGCCGCGGTGGCCCGGTCGCGGTCGTTGGCGGCAAGGGTGAGGCGGTGCGCGAGCACCGGGACCGCGAGCGCCTTGATGTCGTCCGGCAGTACGTGCGGCCGGCCGGCCAGCAGCGCGAGCGCCTGGGCGCAGCGGACCAGCGCGATGCTGGCCCGGGTGCTGGCCCCGATGCCGACCAGCGGGTGCGAGCGGGTGAGTGCGGTCAGCGTGACCGCGTAGGCCAGCACCGAGTCGGCGACGTGGATCTGGCGGACCGCCCGCCGCAGCGCCGCGACCTGGTCGGGCGTCATCACCGGCTGGAGCGCGTCGACGGTCGGCCCGGCGAGCTGCTCGCGGACGATCTGGCGCTCGACCTCTTCGGTGTTGAGACCGGGGTGGATCAGCGCGGTGAAGCGGTCGAGCTGACCCTCGGGCAGCGGGTAGGTCCCCCACTGCTCGTACGGGTTCTGGGTGGCGAGCAGCACGAACGGCTCGGGCAGCTGGTGGCGTACGCCGTCGACGGTCACCGCTCCCTCGTCCATCGCCTCGAGCAGGGCCGACTGGGTTCGGGGCGAGGTGCGGTTCAGCTCGTCGAGGAGGACGACGTTGGCGAAGATCGGGCCCGGCACGAAGGTGAACCCGCCGCGGGCCGGGTCCCACACGGCCGAGCCGGTGATGTCGGCCGGCATCAGGTCCGCGGTGCCCTGGATCCGGCGGAAGCTGCCGCCGAGGGCGTGCGCGAGCGCGCGGGCCAGGGTGGTCTTGCCGGAGCCGGGGACGTCCTCGATCAGCACGTGCCCGCCGGCGATGACCGCGGCGATGGTCAGTTCGACCGCGGCGCGGCGGCCGATGACGACCTCTTCGACGGCAGCGACGAGCGCGCGAGCGTCGTCGTGGGCGCCCGTGTCCCGGGCCACCGGTGACGCGGTCACGGGGCTGCCTCCAGAATCGACATCACGTATTTCTTCGACCCAAACTGGGCACAACTTCAGCCGCGGCGTCATCGGGTGGCCGGGTACTGGCAGAATCAATGGAGACGGGCCGACACCGTCAGGAGGTAAACGGGTGCCAGACCAGACTCAGGTCATCCGCCCGGCTGCGGTATTGCGCGAGACCGAGGCCCGGCGGGTGGTCACTGCGCTCACCGCGCTCGACGTCGCCGACGGCGGGGTCTGGAACATCAACCCCGGCCTGTGGCAGCGCTACGACAAGCCCTGGGACGGCCCCGGCGGGATGGCCGGCACCTCGAAGCTGATCGGCACGATCGGGTCGACGTACGGCGTCCCGACCCGCTACGACATCACCCTCTACCGCGTCACGGTCACCGTGCACGGGCTCGAGATCGGGTGGACGGTCGACTCACTCTGCAACGATGCGCTCGGGTATGCGGGGCTCACGCTCCAAAGCTGCCACCGCGCCGAGCTCACGGAACCCCCCCGCCAGGACCCGTTCCACTAGCCCCAAGCAATGTCACATTGCTTTCGCCCCCAGGTCCGCGGGGGTCGGGTGGGTCAACTGATCGTGGACTTGATCACCTTCAGGTGTGGGCCGCTCTGGTAGAAGATGCCGGGCTGGGTCTGGAAGCCCAGGCTCGGGTTGTCGTGCAGGGTCGAGTGCGAGATCGTCGCCGATCCGCTGTTGTCGTCGCTGACGAAGAAGATCGCGCCGCCGCCCTCCTTCGCGTGGTTGTCGCTCATCGACGTGCCTTGGACCAGCAGCGTCATCAGGTCGCCGTCCATGTAGATCGCGCCGCCGCTGCCGCCGCCCGGACTTCCGTGCGGGGCCGGGTTGGCGCCGTGGCCGATCGCCCGGTTGTTGACGAACAGGCTGTTGGTCACGACCCAGGACACCCCGATGCTCGACAGTGCGCTGCCGTTGGAGCACCGCCCGCCGCGGAAGGTGTCGTTCGTGATGTAGACCGGCCGGTCGTGGAACTGCTCGAGCGCGCGGATCGCCGCGCCGCCGAGGTCAGGCCCGACCCGGTAGCAGCGATTGTCGACGAAGGTCGTGTCGACCACCTTGAGCCGGCCGCCGAGGTCGAAGATCGCGCCGCCGCCGTAGTTGGAGGTCGGCGTCTGCTTCACCTGGGAGTTGCCGTCCTCGAGGGTGATGTGCTGGAGGATCAGATCCGGCCACATCTGGTCGTTGCAGTGGTCCGTAGTCCAGACCCGGCTCTGGTCACAGGTGTTCTTGTAGAGGATCCGGCGTTTGCCGCCGCCACTCAGCGCGACCTTGCCGCCACCGTCGAGCACCACCCGATGCTCGGTGTTCCACAGCTTCGCGGTCGCCTTCATGACGATCGTCACCGGCTTCGCACCGCAGTTGAACGTGATGACACCGCCCTTGGCGACTGCCTTCACCACTGCGGCCGACGTACAGCTGGCCGGGGTGCCGTGACCGATCACGCGGTTGGGATGGCTGGTGTTGACCGCGCCACCGCCGGGCGGCACTGGGACATGACCGTTCGGGTTGCCGGCCTCGGGCCGCGCTGCACCGGCGGTCGCGGCGCGCACCAGCGTTGGATGGACGCCGGCCGACGCGACTCCGGCACCACTGGTCGCGACGGCGAGTCCGGTCGCCGCAACCGTGACCGCCAAGCCCCACCGCACGGATCTCATGGAATTCGATGCTAGGTGCGCAACCGGCCCACGGCCGTAGGCGTACTGGGTGAAACGCCGCCCGGCTACTCGCTCGCGATCGCGGCGAGGACGTCGAGTTTCGCCGCGCGCCGCGCCGGCCAGCTCGCCGCCACCAAACCGAGTACGGCGGACAAGATGAGGAAGATCACCAGGGTGGAGATCGGTACGACCGTGTCGGTGATGCCCTGCGCGTGCAGCGAGGCCACCAGCGCGATCCCGAGGCCGGTGCCGATGACCACGCCGATGATCGCGCCGAAGACTGCGAGGATGACCGCTTCGGAGCGGATCATTGCCCGGATCTGGCGCCGCCGCATGCCGACCGCGCGGAGCAGGCCGATCTCATGTGTGCGCTCGAACACCGAGAGCATCAAGGTGTTGACGATCCCGATCAGGGCAATGATCACGGCCAGCCCCAGCAACGCGTAGATCAGGCCGAGCAGTTTGTTGACCTGCTTGGTCTGCGCGTGTTCGAACTCGGCCCGGCTCTGCACCTGCACGGTCGGGAACGCCGCCAGCGCGGCCTTTACGCGCTGCTCAACGCCGGCGCTGCCATCCGTCTTCACCAGGGTGGCGCCGGGCAGCGGGTTGAGGAAGTGCGAGCGGAAGAACGCGTCACCCACGAGGTAGCTGCCGATCAGCGCGTTCGGTTTGAAGATCGCGCCGATCCGCATCTGTGCTGCCCCGGTCCGCGCGAACTTCACTGGCACGCGGTCGCCCACCGACAGGTGGTCCGACTTGGCCGTCGTGGAGTCGATCAGCAGGTCGCCGGCCGCGAGTGCGCCGGTGTTGCCCGCGGTTAACCGCAGGATCACCGTCTCAGCAAGACCCTCGGTCGGTACGGCGATCAGGTTCTCGATCGAGCGCCGGACCTCGAACTGTCCGCCGTACCCGGTGACCGTCGCGGTCACGCCTGGCACCGCGGCAACCAGCTTCGGCACGGAGTTGCTGAACGAGCCGGACGAGGAGCTGTTGGCCGTGATGAGCAGGTCCGCGCTGATCGCGTTGTCGACGCTGCTCGTCGCCGACCTCGAGGTCGACGCGCCGAACACCGCCATCGCCGAGACGAGGGCAAGGCCGACCATCAGGGCCGACGCGGTCTGCGCCGTCCGCCGTGGGCTGCGCATGGAGTTCTCCCGCCCGAGCTTGCCCGCGACACCGAGTACGGCGGCGAGCGGCCGACCGAGGACGCTGGACAGCGGCCGCGCGACGGACGGCGCCAGCATCGCGACTCCCACGAAGAGCCCGATCGCACCGACCCCGACGAGCTGGATCGCCGGCTTCGCGAGCCCGACCGCGAGTGCAAGCGCGCCGAGCAGCGCCACCGCGGCGCCCCACATGACCCGGCGCCGGATCGAGACCTCCCGGCCGTCGTACTGGTCGCTGATCGCGGCGACCGGCGCGATCCGGACCGCGCGGCGGGCTGGGCTGATCGCCGCGACCACCGTCACGCCCACACCGACCGCCAGGGCCACGACGACGGTGCGGGTCTCGAACACCGGCGAGCCGGAGGGCAGCGAGATGCCGAAGCCGCGCAAGATCGCCTCGAGCCCGATCGCTGCCAGCACGCCGAGCCCGAGGCCGATCAGCGACGACACGAAGCCCACAATCGCCGCCTCGCCGAGGACCGAGCGGAACACCTGCCGGCGACTCGCGCCGACGATTCGGAGCAACGCCAGCTCGCGGGTCCGCTGGCCGACGATGATCGAGAACGTGTTCAGGATCGTGAACGCGCCGACGAACAGCGAGATGAACGCGAACACCAAGAGCGCGGTCGAGAAGAAGCCCAGCGCCTTGTCGATCGACGTGGTCTGCTCGTTGACCACGGTTTGGCCGGTGACGACCTCGACGCCGGGCGGCAGAACCTGCCTGATCCCGCGCTCGACCGCGCTCTGGTCGGCGCCGGGCGAGCTGACGACGCTGATCGTGTCGAACTGACCGTTCTCGCGCAGCAGCGACTGCGCGGTCGGGAGGTCGAACGCCGCGAGCGTGGCGCCGGCCAGGTTGTTGGCACTGCCGAACCGCGCGATGCCGCTGATGGTGAACGTCTTCGGCTCGGGAAGCAGGACGCGGACCTGGTTGCCGACCGCGAAGTGGTACTTCTGCGCCGTACCGGCATCCATCACGACGTCGGTCGGGGTCGTCGGGGCGGTACCGCTCACCAGGTGCAGCTCGGAGAGCCGTTGGTCGGGATCGAAGGAGAGACCAATGGTCGGCGCGCCGCCGTTCGAGATCGCCTTGCCGTCGCGGGAGATGAACTGCGCGTAGCCGCCCACCGACCCGGCCGCTGCCTCGACTCCGGGGACCCGTTGGACTGCCGGGAGGATCGACTCCGGGATCGGGTTGCGAGTCGCGCCGGCACCGCTGTCGGAGAACTGCGCGACGCCGCGGACCTGGAAATCGATGTTCTGGTAGATGTTGCTCACCAGACCGGTGAACGTGCTGTGCAGCGTGTCGGTGAGGATGTAAGTCCCCGAAATGAAGGTCACTCCGAGCACGATCGCGATCGCGGTCAGGGCGAGACGGAGCTTGTGCGCCAGCAGCCCCTTGATCGTGACTCGCCACATGTCAGCTGCCCAGCGTCCGCATCCGCTCGAGCACTGAGTCGGCGGTGGGCTGCTCGAGCTGGTCGACGACATTGCCGTCGGCCAGGAACAGGACCCGATCGGCGTACGCCGCTCCACGCGGATCGTGGGTCACCATCACGATCGACTGGTTCAGCTCGCTCACTGAGCGGCGCAGGAAGGCCATCATCTCGGCCGAGGAGTTCGAGTCGAGGTTTCCCGTGGGCTCGTCGGCGAAGACCAGGTCCGGCCGGTTGATCAGGGCGCGCGCACACGCGACCCGCTGTTGCTGCCCGCCGGACATCTCGCTGGGTCGATGGGTCAGCCGGTCGCCGATGCCCAACGCCGCGACCAGGTAGTCGAACCAGGCCTGGTCGACCTTGCGGCCGGCCAGAGCGAGCGGGAGGGTGATGTTCTCGGCCGCCGTCAGGGTGGGCACCAGGTTGAAGGACTGGAAGACGAAGCCGATCCGGTCCCGTCTCATCTGGGTCAGGTCGTCGTCGCTGAGCGCACCGATGTCGAGCGATCCGACGAAGCACTGGCCGGACGTCGGACGGTCGAGGCCGGCCATGCAGTGCATCAGGGTCGACTTGCCCGAACCCGACGGGCCCATCACCGCGGTGAACCGGCTGCGCTCGAAGGACAGCGTGATCCCGGACAGTGCGTTGACCGTCGCCGGTCCGCTGCCGTAGGTCTTGCGCAGGTCGACCGCGTGCGCAGCCAGGGCACCGTTGCTGCCGGCTGGTTCGCTCGTCTCCGTCATCAGCTCGCGTCCTCGCCCGGTCCTCGAACCGGCTCGACCCCGTGCGACGGCAGCGTACATACCCACTCGGACGAGGGCGCTATCCGCCGGTCCCGCTGTCCCGGCGGCCGAGCGATCCCTCGCTAGCTGGTGACCTTCACCTTGTGCTTCGAGGTCGTCACCACGCCGCTGCTGTCCTTGATCGTCAGCGTCACGGTGAACTTGCCCGCGTGCGAGAACTTGTGATGCACCGACCTGCCGCTCGCAGTGTGACCGTCACCGAAGTTCCAGCTGAAGCGCTTGATCGTCGCGCCGGTGTTCGGTGTGGTCGTGCCGCTCGCGGAGAACGCGCCGTTGTGGTGCGCCTTCAGGCTCGCCGGGCCCTTGTAGTGCACCGACGCCTTTTCGCCGACCGTGATCGTGACCGTCTTGATCACGATCTGGAACCTGCTGTCGGTGACCGTCACCGTGGCCGAGTACTTGCCCGCCTTCGTATACGTGTGCTGGACCGCCGGGCCGCTGGCGGTGTGCCCGTCGCCGAAGTTCCAGGCATAGCTGGAGTTCGACAGCGTCGCGGTGACCCCGGAGAGCTCGGTGCCGACCGCCGAGAAGTTGCCCGGGCTGTTCAGCTTCGGGTGCGCGGGACTGGTCAGGGTCACGGTGGGTGCCGTGGAGGTGAACAGCCGCAGCCCGCCCTTCGGCGTACCCAGGCCAGAGGGCCCGTCATAGCCGGTCGCGGTGTTGCACTCGGTGACGTCGACCGACTCGGTGACGTCGTCGGACGAGTGCGGCCAGCTGCAGTCGATCAGCCCGACCGGCGCGGAGGTGTCGAGGTAGGCCAGGCCGTTCGGGTTGTGCGTGCCGGCGGCACTGAACAGGTTGTTGCCGCAGGTCGTCACGCTCACCTCGTCGCAGTACGAGTTGCCGGTCTGCGTCACGGTTCCCAGCAGCGAGGTGGTGATCATCGAGGGCACGATGTCCTTCAGCGAGCTCGGCGACAGGGCCGCGTTGGTGTAGAGCGTGGTCGCCGGGTAGGCGGCGCCACCTGAGCCACCGGCCAGCGCAAACATCGCCGCGGTGACCGGCGAGGCCAGCGACGTCCCACCGATCGAGAACCACGGCGGGTTGAAATCGGCCGGCGCGTCGGTGTCGATGATGTCGAAGCCGGTCTCCGGGTCGGCGATCGC
>CAYNDD010000087.1:3203-11616 GCA_964395425.1 uncultured Frankiaceae bacterium | reverse complement strand
ACAGCGACGCTGGATCGACCACATGCGAACGTGTACTTCCGGCTCGTCTTCTCTCGGCTCGATCCGGAGCGCAACTGCGCCCAGGAGCATTAACGGGCGTCGCGAGAACCACAGCCGACCCACCGCGCGTGAATCGGCGTCTCCGAATCCGTGCTGTAGCCGGTCCTGCGCAAGGAACCCGCTCGGCGGCATGGTGCTTCGTGAGGCATAGGCTCGATATATGCGCTTTCGACGTCTTGGTGCCTCTGGCCTGAAAGTCTCAGAGATCTCTTACGGAAACTGGATCACGCACGGGTCGCAGGTCGAGGAGGACGCGGCCTTGGCGTGCGTGCGCCAGGCGCTCGATGTCGGGATCACGACGTTCGACACCGCCGATGTCTACGCCAACACCAAGGCCGAGACCGTGCTCGGAAAGGCCCTGAAGGGCGAACGGCGCGAGTCACTCGAGATCTTCACCAAGATCTACTGGCTGACCGGCCCGGGCGGCCCGAACGACTCCGGCCTGTCGCGCAAACACATTCGCGAGGCGATCGAGGGATCGCTGCAGCGGCTGCAAACCGACCACGTCGACGTCTACCAGGCCCATCGCTTCGACCACGAGACGCCGTTGGAGGAGACGATGTCCGCGTTTGCCGACGTCGTCCACTCCGGCAAGGCCAACTACATCGGGGTCTCGGAGTGGACCGCCGGGCAGATCCGCGCCGCCCATCCACTTGCCGCCGACCTGAAGATCCCGTTCGCGTCCAACCAGCCGCAGTACTCGATGCTCTATCGCGTCATCGAGGCCGAGGTGATCCCGACCTGCGAGGAGCTCGGGCTCGGCCAGGTCGTGTGGTCACCGATCGCGCAGGGGGTTCTGACCGGCAAGTACAAGCCCGGCGCACCGCCGCCGGCCGGCTCGCGCGCCACTGACGAGATGGGCGGCGCGAACTTCATCAAGCACTGGCTCCGCGACGACGTCCTGACCGCGGTCGGGCGGCTGGAGCCGATCGCCGCCGAGGCCGGTCTCACGATGGCCCAGCTGGCGGTCGCCTGGGTGCTGCAGAACCCGAACGTGTCGTCTGCGATCGTCGGTGCGTCGCGGCCCGAGCAGGTCGTCGACAACGTCGCCGCCTCCGGCGTCACACTGGAGCCGGCCGTGCTCAAGGCGATCGACGAGGCACTGGGTGCGATCCCCATCACCGACCCGTCGCTCACCGCGGGACAGTCCCCCGCCAAGCGGCCGATCAGGAGCTGACCATGCCGATCGACGGAGAGTACGAGCCGAGCCCGTCAGAGTGGGTGCGCAACCAGGTCGAGCAGATCGAGAGCTCCGGCGGCGCCGAGGGCACGACCTTGCGGGACATGGCCGTGGTCATCGTCACCAGCCGCGGTGCCCGGACCGGGAAGGTTCGCAAGAACCCGGTGATGCGGGTCGAGCACGAGGGCCGGTACGCCGCGGTCGCGTCGATGGGCGGAGCGCCGAAGAACCCGGTCTGGTACTACAACCTGGTCGCCGATCCGCACGTCGAGGTCCAGGACGGGCCGGTGAAGCAGGACATGGTCGCGCGCGAGCTGTCCGGCGCCGAACGGGCCGAGTGGTGGGAACGCGCGGTCGCGGCGTATCCGGACTACGCGGACTACCAAACGCGAACCGAGCGGCTGATCCCGGTCTTCGTCCTGGAACCCATCGCTGAGTGAGCGGGCGCCGATGAGCCGCTCGCGATCCGCTTCCGTACTCGCGGAGCGACTCGCCGCCCAGCTCCTCAGCGGCCCACCGGCCGGGGAGGTCGTCGACGTCGTACGACGACTTCTGGCGGTGCAGGCGCAGGACCCGCGCGGCGCACGGCTGGCGATCCGGGCCCGCAGCTCCGGCCTGTCGGTGGCTGACGTCGACCGCGCGCTGACCGCCGACCGCACCGTGGTCGTCACGACGGTCAACCGCGGCACGCTGCATCTGATCCGGAGCGACGACTACTGGTGGCTGCATCCGCTGACGACGCCGCAGCTGATGACCGCGTGCGCGCGGCGGCTGGCCGATCAGCAGGTCTCCCCCGACGACGCCGACCGCGCGGTCGCGATCATCGAGCGGTCGCTCGCGGCTGATGGGCCGCTCACCCGAGACCAGCTGCGCGAGCGGGTCGCCGCCGCCGACATCCGGGTCGAGGACATGGCGCTCGTCCACATCCTGCTGCTCGCGAGCCTGCGCGGGCTGGTCGTGCGCGGGCCGATGGTCGGCAGCGGCCACGCCTATGTCCTCGTCCGGGACTGGCTGGGCAAACCACCCGCGGCACTGTCGCGCGAGGTCGCACTCGGCGAACTGGCCCGCCGCTACCTCGCCGGCCACGGACCCGCGGCGGATCGCGATCTGGCGAAGTGGGCCGGCATCACGCTGACCGACGCACGCCGCGGACTGACCGCGATCGCCGCTCAGCTCGTCGAACGCGACGACGGCCTCGCCGCCGTCGCGGACCGATCGGGCCGGGCCGAGCTGCCGCCGCCGCGACTTCTCGGTGCCTTCGACCCGGCGTTGTGCGGCTGGTCGTCACGCGAGCCGATCGTCGGCCGGCATCAGGGCATCATCACGTCGAACGGGCTGTTCCGGCCGTTCGCGATGGTGCGTGGCCGGGCCGTGGCGACCTGGCGCCTTGCCAACGGCGAGGTCGCGCTGGAGCCGCTCGAGGAGCTGAGCCGGACCAACTCAGCAGCGTTGCGCGCCGAGGCCGCCCAAGTCCTCGACTTCCTGCACGTCAACAACACCGAAGGAGCCCAGCGTGGCCGAAGTAAGTGAGTGGAATCAGGACGTCGTTGCGGAGTTCCGTGCCAACGAGGGCCGGATCGGCGGCCCGTTCGCCGGCGCGCCGATCGTCCTCCTGCACCACGTGGGTCGCCGCAGCGGTGACGCACACATCGCCCCGACGATGTACCTCGCGGACGACAGCGACCCAGACGTGATCTACGTCTTCGGGTCCAAAGCCGGAGCGCCCACCAATCCGGACTGGTACTACAACCTGACCGCCGCCGGTACGGCGACCGTCGAGGTCGGCACCGAGACCTACTCGGTGACCGTCAGTGAGGTGACCGGCGCCGAGCGGGACCGGATCTTCGAGGAGCAGGCCCGCCGTTACCCAGGCTTCGCGGAGTACGCCGAAAAGACCGCCGGGATCAGAACGATCCCGGTCCTCGCCCTCCGCCGGAGCTGACCAAGGTTTGATGGACGGGTGAACCCGACCACTGCGCCGGCCGGCTTGGCACGACGGCTGGTCATCGCGGCCGCGGTGGCCGCCGTCCTGGCGGTAGTCATCTTTCTGCTCGCGGTGCACACGGTCTTAGGGCAGCGGTTCGACAACGCCGCGCTGCTTGGTTCGCGCAGCCAGGGCAGCGGGACCCGGCTCGGCGACATCTCGTTGCTGCGCCGCATCACGGTGGACTCATTCGTCGGCGCGTTGCTGTTGATCGTCGTACTCGGGTTGGTCCGGCGGCGGCCTCGGCTGGGGATCGGGCTGGCGATTGCCGCCGCGATCGCGGTCGTGCTCACCCACGTGCTGCGAACCGGCGTGCTGCATCGACCGTTCCTGGTCCACAGCGACACCCTGTACAGCGCGAACACCTTTCCGAGCGGGCACACCGCCACCGCGCTGGCGTGCGCCCTGGCGCTGGTCGTCGTGTCGCCGCCGGCCTGGCGCGGAATCTCCGCCGTGCTCGCCGGCTCGTACGCGTGGATCACCGCAGCCGCGGTGCAGACCGCCGGCTGGCATCGACCCAGCGATGCGATCGGTGCCGCCCTGCTGACGTTCGCGGTGATCGCGCTGGTGACTGCAGCCGGTGCGGCCTGGCGCCCGATCGGCTCGGCCCGGCGCTATGGCCACCTGCCCGCGTTTGCGGTGCTCGGGGTCGTGTGGGTCGTGGCCGGCACGCTGAGCGCGCTCAACGCCGCCCGCGTCCTGCGCTTCCTCGTCGACCACGCCGACTCGTTCAGCCCGACCCAGTCGGTGCTCAACGATGCCTACCTCTGCAGCGTGAACCTCACCGTCGTGGTGGTCGTGACGCTGCTGGCTGCACTTCTCATCCTGCTCGGCCCCGCCGACCTGGACCAGCCGAGCACTCGCTGAAAGACAGAGGCTCGCTCGACTCCAAGCGGCCACGATCACGGTCCGGCGGCGTCAGGGCGATTCGGCGTCGTACTCCTCGGGTGGGTGCCCGCCCGGCAGCCGGTGTTTGGCCACCCGCGAGGTCGGAGTCCGCGGCAGGGCGTCGATCTGCTGCCAGTAGCGCGGCACCTTGAACGCGGTCAGCCGCTCGGCGGCCCACTCGCGCAAGACACCGAAGTCGAGCGTCCGTCCGGACGCCGCGACGACGAACGCCTTCACATCCTCCTCGGAGAGCTCGGACGGGACCCCGACGACCGCGCACTCGACCACGTCGGGATGGCTGAGGATCGCGGCCTCCACCTCGGCCGGTGAGAGGTTCTCACCGCGACGGCGGAGCACTTCCTTCTTGCGGGCGACAAAGGTGTAGGTGCCGTCTGGCTCGACGGTGACCAGGTCGCCGGTGTGCAGCCAGCCGTCGACGATGGCGGCGGCGGTCTCCTCCGGCATCTCCCAGTAGCCCGGCGTGACCACCGGGTTGCTCAACAAGAGCTCGCCGGTCGCACCGACCCCGAGATCCGTGCCGGCGTCGTCGACCACCCGGGCCCGATTGATCTCGCCGAGGGTCGGATGCTGCCGCACGCTGCCCAGCGTTCCGAACGGCCTGGTGCCGCGCGCCCAGATCAACCCGTACGGCGACTCCGACATCGCATAACCACACACCACGCGGAGCCCGAAGCGCTGCTCGAAAGCCTCCTGCCACTCGCGGGTCGGAGACGGTCCGGTGTAACACAGCCGGAGATCGGTGTCGGCGTCGTCGGCCCGCTCGGGCTGCCGCATCAGGATCTCGAGCATCGCGCCGATCGCGTTGAACTCAGTGGCCCCGTGCCGGCGGGCCGCATCGATGAAGTCGCTCGCCGAGAAGCGCGGCAGCAACACCAGACCGGCACCGCACGCCAGCGATCCCATCACCGAATACGCGGGCGCGTTGATGTGGAACAGCGGCAGCGACGTCATCAGCCGGTCGTCGGGTCCGAGCTCCAACCACCACGGGAAGCCCTGGCCGGCCAGCACATATGCGAGGTGGGTCTGCATCACCAGTTTCGACCGCCCGGTTGTGCCCGACGTCGCGATCAGGACCGCGACATCACCGGGATCGAGGTCCGCCCGCAGCTCGGCCTGGGCCGCCAATGGCGGCGCAAGCCAGTCACCGACCACCTCATCCACGTCGAGCCATGCGAAGCCGCCTCCGCCGAGCTCTTGATCGCTCACGACGAGCCGCGGCCGGGCCTGGCCGATCAGTCCGGCCAGCTCGACCTCAGTGGCCGCCGGATTCGTCGGTACGGCGATCGCACCCAGGCTGCAGATCGCGAGCCAGCACAACAGGTATGGCGGGGTCGAGCGCGCCGTGAGCACGACCCGGTCGCCGGGCTCCACCCCGGCCTCCCGCAGCCGCTCGACCGCGCGCGCAACCAGGCCGGCGGCGCCCTCGAAGCTCAGCTGCCCGTTGTCGGTCCGCAGCCAGACGCCGGTCGGATCGCGGTCGGCGGCAGCAACGAGCACGCCAGGGATGGTCTGGTGCACGGGCGACTCGCTACCGGCCGATCGCTACGACGTCGGCCTGATCGGGAAGATGTCCTCGACGATGCCGTCGGCGAGCTTGGTCGCGACGGTGCGGTCGAGGCGGCCGGTCTCGCGCAGCTCGCGGACGGCCGGCACCGGGTCGAGGTCGCCGAACAAGCGCTCGTCGGTGTGATCGATCGGACGCCCGGTCGGGTCCACCACCCACCATGACGCCTCGAGCGCGATGCCGTTGGGGTCGCTGAAGTAGATCGAGCGCAGGAAGTCGTGGTCCACGACGTCCGTGACCTCACACCCGTGACTCTTGAGCCGGTCACGCAAGCGAAGCAGCGCTTCCTCGTCCACCAGGTTCAACGACAGATGGTCGAACTGCGACGCCTTCGCGAACGGCACACCGGCCGGCTTGCTGAAGGTGTCGAGGTGCTGGTCGGCGTACTCGAAGAACGCCACCGCGTTGCCGGCCGAAACCTCGAAGAAGTAGTGCTTGAAGCTCGGCGTCCCGATCGTGGTCACCAGTCGCGCATCGAGCACGCCGTGCCAGAACCGCACGGTCGCATCCATGTCGCTGGTGATGAGTGCGAGGTGGTTGACCCCCCGCCACTGCACCGTGTCTGCATCAACAGTCATACCGCGAACCTACGCCGATCAGGGTGCGTCCGCGAGCACTCCCGCGATGGCGAGCACACCGTCGATGGTGAGCTGCCGCAGCTGCGGGCTCAGCGGGGTCGGCCAGGTCGAGAACTTCGCGACCGTGACCTCGCTCGGCAGGTGCAGGAAGATGTTCTGCCCGTAGATACCGGAAGCGTGGAAGAACGGCGTCGCCGGGTCGCGCATCCACCAGCAGTTCCGGTAGTGCGCCCCCGGCGGCGGGGTCACGGTGTGGTCCGGACTGTCGAGGAATGCCTGTACGCCGTCCTCGGCCCCGCGGATCGTGTCGGCGAGCCAGGCCGGCGAGACGAGCCCCAACCCGGCGCCCGGCCGGTAGAGGTCTCCGAACCGGGCCAGATCGCGAAGGGTCGCGCACATCCCGCCGTCGGCCATCGCGTTGCCGTGCGCGTCCACGGTGATCTCGGCATCGAACTCTGCGCCCATCGGGGCCCAGAGCTCACGCGCGATCAGCTCGTGCAAGCGGGCCCCACCGGCCTTCTCGACCACCCAGCCGAGGACATCGGTGAGCACCGACCGGTAACGGAACGCGCCACCGTGCGCGCCGTCGTTGGTCAGCGTGGCGAAGTAGGCGAGCGCGTCGACGGCGCGCGGCTCGCCGTCGTCGGGTCGCCAGAGGTAGACCCGCTCGAAGGTCCGAACATCGGCGTCCAGGTCGTCGTAGGTCTCGTCGAACCGGGTGCCGGCCCGCATGTCGAGCAAGTGCTGGACGGTCGCGCCGTCGAACGACGTACCGCGTAGCTCCGGCACCGCCTCGGTGACCGGTGCGGCGAGATCGAGCCAGCCACGCTCGGCGTAGATCCCTGCCACGGTCGCAACGACCGACTTCGTCACCGACATCAGCAGGTGCGGTGTGTCTGGTGCCATCCCGTTGAAGTAGTGCTCGGCGACCACCTGTCCCCGATGCAGCACCACGATCCCGTCGGTATAGGTCTCCGCCAGCAGTTCGGCGACAGTGAGCTCACGGTCCCCGGAACGGAACCGCAACCCGAGCAGGTCGGTGTCGGCGCGCGGCAACGGACTGGTCGGACCGGAGCCACGGGCGATCTGGGCGGTCGGGATCAGCTCGCGGACGTGCTGGAACGACCATCGGTTGTACGGCGGGTCCTGCCAGTTGGCGAGCGTGACCTGCTGGTCCGGCGGGAACGGCGGTGCCCCCGCCATCAGCGCGTCTGCCGTCACAGGGCCGGCCGGAGGTCGGGGGTGTACCAGCGCGGCATCCGGGCCTCGTGCGCGGCCGCGATCCGGAACACCGTGGAGTCGTCGTAGGTCTTGCCGACGATGGACAGGCCGGTCGGCACCCCGTCCCGCGAACGGCCGGACGGCACGCTCATCACCGGACAGCGGCTGGCAATGTTGAACGGCAGCGTCATCATCACGTCCAGCCAGTCGGGCGGCGTCGCGATGCGGTCGCTCACCGGCTCGTGGGTCTGCCACGCGGCCGGCAGCGCCGGAACCGCGAACGTCGGGCAAACCAAGGCGTCAAAGCGCTCGAGGATCTCGCCGAGCGGCCGATAGAGCATGCCTTCGAGCGCAAGCCCTGCAACGAAGTCGGCTTTGCCGATCGGCTCGGACGCGCGGGCGAGCTCGTGCACATAGGAGCAGAAGTCGTCGCTGTCCGCGACGTAGATCTCGGCTATCGACGGACCGAAGATCATCCCGAAGTGCGCGTTGACCGCACGGCTGATGTCCTCGAGCCGCCATGGCAGGTCCACCGGCTCCACCGTCGCGCCGGCGTCCCGGAGCCGCTCGACGGCTTGCTCGGTCGCCGCAGCAACGTCCGGGTCGACGTTATAGCAACCGAGGTCGGCGCTCACTGCGATCCGCATCCCGGCAATCGAGTCGTACGTCGTCGGGACCTCGAGCTTCGGGCGCAGCGACACGATGTCACTCGGGTGCGGTCCGGCGATCACGTTCTCGAGCAGCGCGCAGTCGGCGACCGTGCGCGCCATCGGGCCCTCGTGGCAGTAGTGGTCGAGGTTGAAGATCTCGACCTCCGGCACCCGCCCGTACGGCGGCTTGAAGCCGACCACGCCGGAGAACGACGACGGGATCCGGATCGACCCGCCGATGTCCGAGCCGGTGGCCAGCGTCGTGGA
>CAYNDD010000087.1:0-3103 GCA_964395425.1 uncultured Frankiaceae bacterium | reverse complement strand
TCGTCGAAGAACGTGTCGGCGAAGGCGTTGATGGTCGGCTCCACCACCTCGGCGCGCGCGATCACCGCTTCGACCAGCTCGACGGGCGACAGTTCGCCGGCGGCGAAGCCCCGCAGCGCGTCGGTCGCGGAGATGTAACACAGGTCGGTCATGGCGTGGTGTCCTCCGGGTCGGTGATGCCCCGCCGGCGCGGTTGCCACCCGGGGCGCGGAACGCTCGAACGCAAGAGCTGGGTGTAGGCGTGTTGGGGCTGGTCGAGCACGGTCGCGGTCGGGCCGTGCTCGACGACCACCCCGCGGCGCAGCACGATCGTGTCGTCGGTGAGCTGCCGGACCACCGCGAGGTCGTGGCTGACCAGGATGTAGGAGACCGCGGTCTCGTCGCGGATGTCGGCGAGCAGGTTGAGCACCTGGGCCTGGATCGACACGTCGAGCGCCGCGACTGACTCGTCGAGGATCAGGATCCGCGGCTCGGCGGCCAGTGCGCGCGCGATGGCGACCCGCTGCCGTTGCCCGCCAGACAGCGCGCGCGGCAGCGCCGTGGCCTGCCGGGAGTCGAGGCCGACCAGCTCGACCAGCTCGGCGATCCGCTCCCGCCGCCGCGTGGCCGACCAGCCCTGATGCAGCCTCAACACCTCGTCGATGGTGTCCTCGGCGGTCTGGCGCGGGTCGAGACTCGTGTAGGGATCCTGGAAGACGATCTGCACCTCGCGGCCGCGCCGGCGCCGGTCCCTGGCCGAGCGGGCCGGGCGGGACCGGTCCTCGCCGCACGCCGCGATCGAGCCGCTGGTCGGCCGCTCGAGACCCACGATCATCCGGGCGATCGTCGTCTTGCCCGAGCCGGACTCCCCCACGATCGCGAGCGACCGGCCGGCCCCGAGCTCGAACGACACGTCGTCCACCGCGACCAGGTCGCCGAACACCTTGCGCAGCCCGCTCACCGCGAGAATCGCCGTCCGGGCCTCAGCCATGCCGGCTCACCCCCAGCTGGCCGCGCAGCTCGACCGCCCGGACGCAACGGGTGGCCCCGCCGTCAAGCTCGATCAACCCTGGTACGCCGGTCCGGCACTCGTCCCGCGCGTGCGGGCAGCGTGCGGCGAACGCGCACTCACCGGCCGGTGCCTCGAACGCCGACAGCGGGCGGCCCGGAATCGCCAGCAACCGGTGCGCGGTCCGGTCGATGTCGGGACGCGCCGCGGCCAGCGCCGCGGTGTACGGGTGCAGCGGGTCACTGTGAAGCAATGCCGAGTCGCGGTACTCGACGATCCGCCCGGCGTACATCACCGCGGTGCGGTCGCAGATCGCGGCCGCGAGCTCGAGGTCGTGGGTGATGAAGAGCATCGCCAGGCCGAAGTCGCGCCGAAGCTCGTCGAGGATCGCCATCACCTCGGCCTGGGTCGTCACGTCGAGCGCGGTGGTCGGCTCGTCGGCGAGCAGCAGGCGCGGCTTGGTGAGCAGCGCGCTCGCGATCATCACCCGCTGCAGCATTCCGCCGGACAGCTCGTGCGGGTATTGTCGCAGGCGTTTCTCGCCGTGATCGATGCCGACCTGGGCGAGCATCTGTGCGGCGCGCTCGTGCGCGTCATCGCTTGCGACGCCGAGGTTGGTCCGCAGCGCCTCGGTCATGAAGTCGCCGATCCGACGGACCGGGTTCACATGGGCGCGCGGATCCTGGAAGATCATCGCGACCTGGCTGCGAAACCGGCGCAGCGGCGGTCCGGTCAGCGCCGAGACCTCGTTGTCGTCGAACCGGATGCTGCCCTCGACGACCGCGCCGCGCGGCAGCAGGCGGTCGATCGCCCGCGCCGTCATCGACTTGCCGGAGCCGGACTCGCCGACCAGGCCGAGTGCCTCGCCGGGCCGGACCACCAGCGAGACGTCGTTCAACACCGCCTGCTTGGTGCCGCCGACGTCGAGGCGCACGGTCAAGCCGCTCACATCGAGCAACGGCTGGCTGGACCCGGGCATGGCGGCCGCTACGCCTGCTCGAAGAGGCGCTCGCCGAGGATGTTGATCGCCACGACCACAACGACGATGCACACGCTGGCGGCCAGCGCTGGGAGCGGATAGCCCTGGGCGATGCCGGTCTGGTTCTCCGAGATCATCACGCCCCAGTTCGCGGTGGGCGGCTGGACCCCGAGGCCGAGGAAGGAGATCGCGGCGAGGTCGACCATCGCGTAACCGAAGGTCACGGTGGCCTGCGCGACGATCAGCGGCGAAAGGTTCGGAATGAGGTGCCGCAGGCAGATCGCCGGTGCCGATGCGCCCTGCACCTCCAACGCGGCGACGTACGGCTGGCTGCGTTCGCGCAACGCCGCGCCGCGCAGCACCCGCGCGACGTACGGCATGTACGCGACGGACAGCGCCAGCGACGCTGCGGTGAGTCCCGGGCCGAACACCGCGGTCGCCAGGACCGCGAGCAGGATCCCGGGGAAGGCGAACAGGATGTCGAGCCCCGCGGAGACGACCGTGTCGAAGGTGCCCTGTCGCCAGGCCGCGGTCACGGCGAGCACCGCTCCGAGCGTG
The DNA here is from genome assembly GCA_964395425.1 of uncultured Frankiaceae bacterium. Lineage (GTDB taxonomy): Bacteria > Actinomycetota > Actinomycetes > JAFAQI01 > JAFAQI01 > DATAUK01. The sequence goes on along the minus strand of CAYNDD010000087.1, from coordinate 578 downwards.
ATGCTGATCGCGACGACGACGAGCGGACCGAGCAGCGATGACTGCGCACCCACGAGCAGTCGCGACAGCACGTCCCGCCCGACGTAGTCGAAGCCGAGCAGGTGGCCCGAGGTCGGGCCGACGAACGACAGCGACAGGTTCGGCAGGTTCGGGTCGTGCGGAGCGAGCAGCGGACCGAACACGGCGGCGATCAGGGCGAGGCCGATCACCGTCGCCGAGATCAGGCCGGCCGGGCCGGTGGCCTTGAGCCGGCCGAGGACCCGGCCGCGCGGGGCGGTGAGCACCGGCAGCGCCACTGCGGTCGTCATCGGCCGACCCTCACTGCGCCCGGCTCCCGAGCGAAACCCTCGGGTCGAGGACTGCGTACATGACGTCGACCAGCACGTTGACGACGACGAAGGCGAGGACGAGCACCAGCGAGATCCCCTGAACGACGGCCAGGTCCTTCGAGCCGGCGGCCTGGACCAGATATGCGCCGAGACCGTTCAGGCTGAACGCGGTCTCGACCACCGCCGCGACGGCAATCAGCGACGCGATCGTGATGCCCGAGATCGTGGTGATCGGGATCGCGGCGTTGC
>CAYNDD010000086.1:0-11654 GCA_964395425.1 uncultured Frankiaceae bacterium | reverse complement strand
GCGGTACCGCGGAGGCCGCGGTGTCATTGAGGGCTCCGACCATCGTCTCCTGCAGCATGGTCGAGCCGGCGAACAGCACCTCACGCTTGTCGGCGTAGTACCGGAAGAAGGTGCGCTCGGTCAGGCCGGCCCGTTCGGCGATCTGCGCAACCGTCGTCTGGTCGAACCCCCGCTTTCGGTAGAGGTCCAGGGCCGCCTGCTGCAGTCGTCCGCGCGCGTCCGGCTGCCACCGCCCCATCGCCCGATCCTAGGTGTTGACAGTCACTGTCATCAACGTGCTACTTTCCATGTCAGTCACTGTCATCACCCCGGAGGTCACCCATGCGCATCTTCGTCACCGGTGCGTCCGGCTGGATCGGCTCGCCGACGAGCAGCAAGCTGATCGACGCCGGACACCAGGTCGTCGGGCTCGCTCGCTCCGACGCGGCCGCCGCCACAGTGGCGGCAACCGGCGCCGAGGTCGTGCGCGGCGCGCTCGACGACCTCGACCTGCTCCGGGCCGAGGCAGCGCGCTCAGACGGAGTCGTGCACCTCGCGTTCCGTCACGACGTCGCCTTCTCCGGCGACTACCAAGCCGCCGCCGACTCAGATCGCCTGGCGATCGACGCCTTCGGAGCTGCGCTCGAGGCCTCGGACCGCCCCCTCGTCGTCGCGTCGGGCACGCTCGGCCTTGCTCCCGGCCGGGTCGGGACCGAACGCGACCGGCCGGACCCGAGCCTGCACCCGCGGATCCAGAACGCCTACGCCACCCTGGCGCTGGCCGACCGGGGAGTTCGCGCGGTCGTCATCCGGTTCGCCCCGACCGTCCACGGTGCTGGCGACCACGGCTTCATCGCCACCCTCGTCGACATTGCGCGCGACACAGGCGTTTCGGCGTACATCGACGCCGGGACGAACCGCTGGCCGGCCGTGCATCGCTTCGACGCGGCCGACCTCGTCGTACGAGCGGTCGAGAACGCGCCGGCCGGCGCGGTGCTGCATGCCACCGCCGAAACCGGCATTCCCACTCGCGACATCGCGGCCGCGATCGGCCGCCACCTTCAGCTACCGGTCACGTCCATCCCGGTTGAGCAGACGGCGGGGCACTTCCGTCACCTCAGCGCCTTCTTCGGTGCTGACGCGCCCGCTTCGAGCGAACTCACCCGCGAGTTGCTCGGCTGGCATCCCACCGGTCCCGGCCTGCTCGCCGACATCGACGCCGGCAGCTACACCGGCACCTGACGCGGTGCGAAGTCGCTCGATCGACGAGCCCGAACGTCGCTACGCTGCTCGCGGGCCGGGGGAACTCGTCTGCTCGGGGAGGGCTGATGTCTGCTGCGGTGGGCTACCTGGTGATCGACAGCACGGATCCGGGTCGCATCGTTCCGTTCTGGTGCGGACTGCTCGGCGTCGACGTCGTGATGGAGGTCGGCGAGGGCCAGTTCGTCATCCTCTCGCCGACCGCCGACGGACTCACGGTCGGCTTCCAGCAGGTGCCGGAGACCAAGAGCGGGAAGAACCGGCTGCACCTCGACCTCGTCGTCGAGGACCTCGATACGAGTACGGCGGAGATCGAAGCGCTCGGCGGTAGCTGGCTCGAGCCCGGCGACACCCACGAGCTGGAAGGTTTCCTCTGGCGGTGCATGGCCGATCCCGAGGGCAACGAGTTCGACATCGACGTCTTGCCGCCCGCGTAGCTCAGACGCCGAGGTAGAGGAAGCCGTTGGCTTCGTCGCGGAACTGGACGCCGGCCTCGCGCAAAGGGGCGTCCCAGTCGCCCACGCAGTTCGGATCCGCACCCTCGGAGCCGTGGTCGGCGGTGAGCAGGATCGTCGTCGAGTCGAGCGCACCGATCCGCTCGAGGTGATCGAGGAAGACGCCGAGCCGACGGTCGGCGTCCCGCATCGCCGCGTGCGCGATCGGCGAATGCGGCCCGCCGCTGTGATGACCGGTGTCGGTGAGCAACGTGTTCCACCAGCTCAGCCGGGGCGCGTCGGCCAGCGTCGGCCATAGGTCGAGCATCTGGGTCAGGCCGATGCCGTCGACCGACGACGACCACGCATAGTCCTTGTCCGTCTCGACGTACTCCTGGGTGGCGTGCGGATCCTCACGCGGCGACGGCAGCCGCGAGTCGTTGGGCGACACCCCGTCGTCGTCGCCCGACGCGCGCACCAGCTCGAAGGTCGAGTACGACGCACCAGAATCGGCCGGCTCGTTGACACACGCGGTCGGCCCCTCGACCCGCTCGAAGACGGTCCGGACACCCGGCGTGAGCCACTCCGCCCAGCGGTGCCAGGTCCGGGCGTCGTTGGTAAGGCGCTGCGCCCCAACCGATCGGTCGAAGTAGGCGTTGTTCACGATGCCGTGCCGTCCAGGGCCGACTCCGGTCAACGCGCAGGTGTGGTTCACCAGCGTGACGCTCGGGAACTCCGCGACGGCGCCGCCGGTCAGCGCGCATCCGCGAGCGAGCAGCCGCGCCACCGAAGGAAGCTCCCCTGCTGCTGCCAGCGAGTAGAGCGAGTTGGAGTTGCAGCCGTCCCACAGCAGGCCGATCACCCGCGAGTCGGGCCGCGGCACGAGCAGGTCGACCAGCGCCTGGCCGTCCATGTCGCCCAGCGACGCGAGCGGCGTGCCCGCCAGCCAGGCGAGGGTCGGCGCGACGTCGACCACCCGCGCCGCGACCGGAATCATTCCCCGCCCCAGGACGTCAGGCCCCGAGAGGATCAACGGCGCACGGGACTGCACGACTGACAGCGACCCATGCTCGCCGCGGTGCCCGCCGCGATCCGGGAAGTAGTGCCGCCCGGTGTGGACGACGGCGATGTCGGGCGCCGCCGGCGCCGCGAACAGCGAGATCAACCGCTCGGCCGCCCATGGGTAGGAGTTGCGGTCGTTGGGCGGAGACGGGTCCGCCAGCTCGGCGGCCAGGGTCGAGAACGCCAATGGGTCCTGCGACGCGACCGGATCGCGGCCGCGCAGCACGTCGGCCGGCGCGTCGGGATCGAGCCGGGACAGCCGAGCCGCCCCACCAGCATTGGCGACCACGATCGACTCGTCGTCGGCATACGCCACCAGGTCGACGACCTCGGTGAGCGAGGAGTCGCACAGCACATCGACGGCCAGCTCGCGCATCACGTCCAGCGATCCGGGTGTGGACATGCCATCGACACTAACGACCGGCCGCGAACGACGAACCGCCCCGCGAACCAAACGGTTCGCGGGGCGGTTCAGGCCCGGCCACTTACAGGACCGAGAGCGACACCAGGTGCCGACGCGCGGCGTCGGTCCGGCGCTGCCGGCGGCGCACGACCGCCAGCTGGCGCAGGTACGCCCGGCGTACCTGCTCTGCATCGACCTGCATTCGTTCGCGGGCCAGCGCTTCGTACAAAGCGTGCTGCATCATCTGAAGACTCCTTGTTGAGTTCTTGGTTGGTGTGACCGCGCTCATGCAGCGATCACGTCTGACTTGCGCGGCCGGCCACGCGGGCGCTTGCGCGCCACGACGGCGCCGGCGACGAGAAGCTCGCCACCCCACACACCCCACGGCTCACGCCGATCGATGGCATCGGCTAGGCAGGACCGACGCAACGGACAGTCCAGGCACAGCGCCTTTGCCCGCTCGACGTCAACCGGCGACTCGGCGAAGAACAAGTCGGGGTCGACGAGGTGACAGGGCAGATCGCACTCAAAGTTCTCGGACATCGGTACCACCTCCTCGTTGGTTGTCGGGACTTCTGTGTAGTTGTGGGTTCGGACAATTCCTGCGAGCGACAAACAGAAAGGCCGCGGACCCTGTTCGGGTTCCGCGGCCTTTGATCTCGCCGGTGTGATTGCTGGTCAGACCGGATCCTCAAAAGCCTCGTCACCCGAGGCGACATTCGTCGCGCCCTGGGCTGCAGTCGTCGCCGTGGTCGTGCACTTCACGCGCGGGAGCACGACGGTGCTGCGGAGCCGCCGCGGGAAGGGCATACGAATCCCGTGCTGCGGCCCGGCCCAGATCGACACCTGCGCGCGCTGCACAACCGCAGCAGCGGTCGCCGGCGTCGAATAAGTGTTGCTATCCACGCTCAGCCACCTCCTTCGCTGCTCGGTCCTGCGCCTGCGCGCTGACTCCATTGCATGACAGTTGTCACACCTGAGTGACGATAAAGCGTCACACCGGTCGACGCAACGGATTTATCGGCGCGATGACGTCACAGGTTTATTTCGATTCGCCGAGCACGCGCAGCAAGCCTTCCTGCACCACCGACACGACGTGCGCACCATCGCGGGTGAACAGCCGCCCGAACGCGAGCCCGCGAGCTCCGGACGCGGTCGGAGACTGCTGGTCATACAGCAGCCACTCGTCGGCGCGGAACGGCCGATGGAACCACATCGCGTGATCCAGGCTCGCGACCATGATCCGGCGGTTGTCATCCCACGCCAGGCCGTTTGCGAGCAACACGGAATCGAGCAGCGTCATGTCGCTCGCGTAGGTGACCGCGCACACGTGCAGCAGCGGGTCGTCGGGCATCTCGCCGTTGGCCCGGAACCACACCTGCTGGCGGTTCTTCGGCACGATGTCGCCCTGGTCGAGCCACGGCGGGTCGTCGACGTACCTCAGGTCGATCGGACGCGGCCGCTCCCACCGCGGCGAGGGCGGGATCCCGGCGGCCTCGCGACGATGGTCGAGCGTGGGAAGCGTGTCCGGATCGGGCGCCGCGGGCATCTCGCCCTGGTGGTCCACACCCGGCTCGTGGATCTGGAACGACGCCGACAGGTGGAAGATCGCCTCGCCGTGCTGCACCGCGACCACCCGGCGGGTGGTGAACGAGCGGCCGTCCCGGATCCGGTCGACCTGGTAGACGATCGGGATCGAGGGGTCCCCCGGCCGCAGGAAGTACGCGTGCAGCGAGTGCACGAAGCGGTCCGGCGGCACCGTCCGCCCGGCCGCCACGAGCGCCTGCCCGGCCACCTGCCCGCCGAAGACCCGCTGGAGGTTGTCGTCCGGGCTCAAGCCGCGGAAGATGTTCACCTCGAGCTGCTCGAGATCCAGGATGGTCAGCAGGGCGCTGAGTTCTTCGGCCACGGCGGGCGACTTTATCGGCTGATCAGCCGCGCAGCAGATCGAGCACCTCGTCGGCGTACTGATCGAGCTTCTTCGGGCCCACTCCGGGCACCGCCGCGAGCTCGCCCCGGTCGGCCGGGGCGCGCGCCGCGATCTCCTCGAGGGTCTTGTTGTCGAACACGACGTACGCCGGAACCCCGTCACCTCGCGAGCGCTCGAGCCGCCAGTCGCGCAGCCGCTGCACCACCGGGTCGTCGGACAGGGCGCGCTTGGCCTTCGCCGGCCGTTCGGGCAGCAGGGTGACCGGGCGGATCCCGTCGAGGAACCGCGACGGCTTGCGCGAGCGGCGGCCACCGGCCGCCCTGGCCAGCGCCCACGACAAGCCCAGATGGCGCCGGGCCCGGGTGACGCCCACGTAGAGCAGGCGACGCTCCTCCTCGACCTGCTCCGGTGTGGTGGCGTGGGTGATCGGCAGCGTGCCGTCCACCAGCCCGACCAGGAAGACCGCCTCCCACTCGAGGCCCTTGGCCGAGTGCAGCGAGGCCAGCGTCACGCCCTCGACCGGCGGGGCGTGCTGTGCATCGGCCCGGGCGGCCAGCTCGGCGACGAAACCGTCGAGATCGGCGGCGGGGTCCGCGGCGGCGAACTCCTCGGCGAGGCCGACGATCGCGCGCAGCGACTCCCAGCGGTCCCGGGCCGCGCCGGCCGCGCCGGGTGGGTTCGCACTGAGACCGGCGGAGGACAGGACGTCGGTGACCGTCTCGACCAAACCGGTCGGCTCGCGGTCCGCGACCGATCGGGCCGCCCCGCGCAGCAGCACCACCGCCTCCCGCACCTCGGGGCGGTCGAAGAAGCGCTGGCCACCGCGCAAGACGTAGGGCAGGCCGGCATCGGTCAGCGCGGCTTCGTAGATCTCGGACTGGGCGTTGACCCGGAACAGGACCGCGACGTCGCGCAGCGCAACGCCTTGCTTGCGCAGCGCGGTGATCCGCGCGGCCACCGCCGCCGCCTCGGCCGGCTCGTCGTCGTACGCGTCGTACGTCGGATCCGGACCGTCGCCCCCCTGGGCCTGCAGTCGCGAGCCGGCGATCACCCGGTTGGCCAGCGACACCACCTGGTTGGTGGAGCGGTAGTCGCGCACCAGGCGCACGATCGTCGCGCCCTCGAACCGGGTCGCGAAGTCCTTGAGGTACGACGGCGAGGCGCCGGTGAACGAGTAGATCGTCTGGTTGGGATCGCCGACCACGCACAGGTCGTCGCGGTCGCCCAACCACGCGTCCAGCAACCGCTGTTGAAGCGGGTTGACGTCCTGGTACTCGTCGACGGTGAAATGCCGGTAGCGATCGTGGACCTGCGCGGCGATCCCGCGGTCGCTCTCGATTGCGGCAGCGGTCAGGAGCAGCAGGTCCTCGAAGTCGAGCTGCCCGCGGTCGGCATTGACCTGCTCATACGCCGCGAACACCTGCCCCACCACGTCGATGTCGAGCGGCGGAAGGCGATTGGCCGCACGCGCCCGCTCGGCGTAGTCGGCCGGCTCGACCAGCGCCGCCTTCGCCCACTCGACCTCGGCGGCAAGGTCGCGCTGCACCGGCACCGCAGCCGTCACCCGGCAGGACGCGGCCGCGGCGCGGATCGCAGCCAGCTTGCTCTCGACCAGGGTCGGCATCGGGCCGGCCGAGATCCGCGGCCAGAAGTACTGCAGCTGGCGCAGCGCGGCGGAGTGGAAGGTGCGGGCCTGGACGCCTTCGACCCCGAGCCCGCGAAGCCGGGCCCGCAGCTCGCCGGCGGCACGGGTGGTGAAGGTCACCGCGAGCACGTGCTGCGGCGCGACCAGGCCGTGGTGGCTCTGATACGCAATCCGGTGGGTGACCGCGCGGGTCTTGCCGGTGCCCGCCCCGGCCAGGATGCAGACCGGCCCGCGGGGCGCTTCGACCGCTTCGCGCTGTTCGGCGTCGAGCCCGTCGAGAACGCGGTCGGCGGGGTCAGCAGGCATCGCCTCATCCTCGCAGCCGGTACCGACGGTTCTCGCGCCGCCCGGGAAGGTGTGGGCCGGGTGCGGCGTTGTGGACAGGCAGACGGGGGATTCGAGGAGAGGCATGACCGGCCGACTGACGATGTACACCACGACCTGGTGCGGCTACTGCGTGCGGCTCAAGCGTGGGCTCGAGCGGGCCGGCATCGACTTCGACGAGGTCAACATCGAGCACGATCCGGCCGCTGAGGAGTTCGTGCTAGAGGCCAACGGCGGTCACGCCACCGTTCCGACCCTCGTGCTCGCCAACGGCGAGGTGCTGACCAACCCGCCGCTCCCCGCCCTGCTGGCCGCGGTCGCGGCCGGCTGACCGCCGCCCCACCTACGCAGCGGGTTCCGGCTTCAGGAAGTCGTTGACGATCGAGACCGTCCGATCGGTCTGGTCGGTCCAGAACAGATGCCCGGCGCCGGCCAGCCACTCCAGCCGCGCACCCGGGATCGCGGCCGCGAGCAGGTCGGCGTTGCCCGGCTGTACCAGCTTGTCGGCCGTGCCGTGCAGCACCAGGGTCGGCGCCCGGATCTCCCCCAGCCGCGACAGCGTGCCGCCGAAGCGCCGCATCGCGTCGAGCTGACCCCAGTACGACGTCGCCCGCAGGGCGTAGCGCAGCCGGGCGGCGAGGTCGCCGTCGATGTCGTCGCGGGAGGTGGTCTCGGCGTACAGGAACGGAACGGACGCCTCGATCGCCGCGCGGGCGGACTTGGGCGTCCGGTCCATCAACATCGTCGCCGCGGCCGGCTCCATCCGGACCGCGTCCGCGCCACCGGGATGGGTGGCGCCGAGCACGAGCGAAACGACCCGCCGCGGGTGACGGAGCGCGAGCTCCTGGGCAATCAGCCCGCCGAGCGAAACCCCGAACACGTGCGCCCGGGAGACACCGGCCGCGTCCAACACGTCGACCGCGTCATCGGCCATCTCCTCGATCGACCACGGCGTCGGCGGCACGCTGCTGCGCCCGACTCCACGGTTGTCGAAGCGAATCGTCCGGCGCGGCTCGGACAGTCCGGGAAGGACCCGGAACCACATGTCCGCGGTGTAGCCGAGGCCCTGGATCAGCAGCAGCGGCGGGGCCCCGTCGCCCTCGGCCGACCACCACAACGTGACGTCACCCTTCGTTGTCACCGCCACGGCCGTGATCGTCCCCTATCGCCTGCTACCGTCCGGCCGTGGCCGGTGATTTGAGCACGTTGCTCGACGATCTTCGGGCCGAGTCCGAAGACCTCGACCACGTCGTGGCGTCCGGTGGTCCGGACGCGCCCGCCACACCGACGCCCGCGGTCGGCTGGTCGGTCGGCGACACGATCGGGCACCTGTGGTTCTTCGACCGCGCCGGCCGGCGCGCACTGGAGAACCCGGACGGCTTCCAGCGCGAGGTCGGCGCGGTGATGGGCGACCCGCAGGCATTCATGGCCGACCACCTCCTCCAGATCCGCCGGCTCGGTGAGTCGCTCCTGCCGGCGTGGCGCGAGGAGCGCCGCTTGATCATCGCCGCCCTGGAGGAGACCGACCCGGCGTTTCGTGCTCCTTGGTACGGGCCGCCGATGTCGCCGATGTCGTTCGCGACGGCGCGGCTGATGGAGACCTGGGCGCACGGCCAGGACATCGCCGACGGGCTCGGCATCCGGCGGATCCCCACCGACCGGTTGCGCCACATCGCGCACCTCGGCGTGCGCACGCGCGAGTTCTCCTACCAAATCCACGGCCGTACCCCGCCGGCCACACCGGTGTATGTCTCGTTGACGTTGCCCACCGGCAAACCCTGGACGAACGGCGACCCCGATGCCGCGGACCGGATCGAAGGCCCGGCGATCGACTTCTGCCTGCTCGTGACGCAGCGCCGGCTCGCCGACGACCTGACGCTCCGGCTCACCGGCGACGCGGCGATCGAGTGGATGTCGCTCGCCCAGGCGTTCGCCGGCGTACCGTCATCGACCGATCGAAGCCGCAAGGGACTCGGTCGCTAGCGCGACCTGCCGCCGGCTTCAGCCGGCGACCGGCGCCAACTCCTCCGTGCTGACCGAAGCGGCCGGCCTCGGCTTCATCGTCGACGCGGCGTCACGATCGTCGATCCGCAACGCCGGCCAGACCGCGGCCAGGGCAATGGCGGCGGCCGCCACGAACGCCCAATGGAAGGCCGCGAGGTTCGGCGACACGTGCCCCGCCACTGTGTGAGAGACACCGACCGCGGAGATGACGGTGGTCAACACGGCGACACCGAGCGCGCCGCCCACCTGACGCGCGGAGTTGAACAGGGTCGAAGCGCGGCCGGTCGCGGCCTGGCTGATGGTCGCGAACGCGGCCGCCTGAGACGGCACGAACACGTGCGAGATCGCGAGGCCGAGCGCAAACATCGCCAGCCGTACCAGCCACAGGCTCGTGTCGAACCCGACCAACGTGAAGGCCATGATCACCGCGGCCAGGCTGGTCAGGCCGGCGGCCATCACCCGACGGGGGCCGACCCGGGCGTAGATCCGCGTGGCGAACTGCGCGCCGATCATGACGCCGAGCGCCTCCGGGAAGGTCGTAAGACCGGCGTTCAGCGCCGAGAGCCCCAGTCCGTCCTGGAAGAACAAGGCCGCGAGATACAGCGTGCCGAGGAAGGCGGCGGTCGTGATGAACAGCACCAGGGTCGTCGTACGGAACAGCAGGTTGCCCACCAGCCGGAGGTCGATCATCGGCTGGGCGACCCGCAGTTCATACGGCACGAGTACGGCGAGCAGGGCCACGCCGACGATGCCGAGGGTGAGGATCGAGGCCGATCCCCAGCCGTGGCTCGGGCCTTCGGACAGGGCGTACATCAGCGACGCCAGACCCGCCCCGGCCAGCACGAAGCCGCCGGCATCGAAGCGACCTGCATCCGGCTCGCGGTGCTCGTGCACGAACAAGCTGCCGAACACGATCGCGAGGAAGCCGATCGGCAGGTTGACATAGAAGACCCAACGCCACGACGCGTCGCTGACCAGCAGGCCACCGAGGACCGGCCCCAGCGCGGGCGCGAACGCGGTGGGCACGATCAGGATCCGCGACGCCCTGACCCGCTCGGCCGGCGGGAAGGTGCGGAACAGCATCGCCATCCCGACCGGGGTCAGCATGCCGCCGCCGACGCCCTGCAGGATCCGGAACGCCACCAGCTCGGGCAGGCTCTGCGAGAGCCCGCACAGGGCCGAGGCGGTGGTGAAGATCGCGAGCGCCAGCAGGAAGATCCGCTTGGTGCCGAACCGGTCGCCGAGCCAGCCCGACGCCGGGATGAAGACCGCAAGGCTGACGAGGAAGCCGACGACGACGCTGTCGATATGGGCCGGGTTGACCTTGAACTCACGCGCCAGCGTCGGAAGTGCGACGTTGACGATCGTGATGTCCATGATCGTCATGAACATCGCCATCACGAACACGATGCTCACGGAGACCTTGGGGTTCAGTCGGTGAGCCAGCACAACAACTCCCAACCGTACGACGCCGGCCCACATTCCACCCGGCCGGCTCCAACCCGCCGCCGGCAGCGGCTCAGCCGCGCTCGAGCCACCCGCTGATCAGCCAGTACGCGATCGACGCCGAGGGCGGGAAGGTGCCGGTGCCGGTGCGCAGCTCCTCGCGGGTGAACCAGCGCACGTCCTCGAGCTCCTGATCGGCGGCCGCCACGGTGCCGCCGGACACGCGGGCTTCGTAGCCGAGCATCAGCGAGGCCGGGAACGGCCAGGGTTGGCTGGCCCGGTAGACCACGTCGTCGACGGTCACGCCGGTCTCTTCGAGCACCTCGCGGTGCACCGCCTGCTCGGCCGACTCGCCGGACTCGACGAAACCGGCGATGGTCGAATACCGGCCGGCCGGCCAGATCGGCTGCCGCCCGAGCAGCGCCCGGTCCGCGCCGTCATGGAGCAGGACGATCACCGCGGGATCGGTGCGCGGGAAGTGCTGCGACCCATCGACGTCGCAACGCCGCGACCAACCCGCCTGGATCACCCGGGTCGGCGCGCCGCACTGCGGACAGTGCGTGTGCGTCGCGTGCCAGTTGGTCAAGGCCACCACCGTCACCAGCAGGCCCGCGTCGCGGTCGCTGAGCGCCGCGCCCACCTCGCGCAGGCCCAGCGGCCTGGCGCCGAGCTGCTTCGGCAGCTCGCCGAGCGTGCCCCAGAAGGCGATCCCGTCGTCATCGACGCCGAGCAGCAACCGATCGCCGAGTCCGGTCGCGGCCTCGGTGCCCGCGAACACCAGAGCCGGCCCGTCGTCGTCGACGGTCGCGCGGCCGTCGCCGTCGAGCACGAGCAGCCGACCGGACTCCCACGCCTGCTCCAACCACGCGTCGTCGTCCCGTTTCGCCGCCGCCCGATCGACCGCGGTCCGCGACAGGGTGGGGACGCTCACCCCGCCACCCTAGGAGGGCGCCGACAGCAGGGCAGCGAGCCGGTCTCGATCGAGCAGCCGATCGGGGCGCTTCAGCTCGCCAGTCCGAACGTAGAGGAACCCGGCCTGGACCGTCGACGGGTCGACGTTCGCCAGATCTGCCCAGGCAAGCCGGTAGATCGCGAGCTGAAGTGCAGCGGACGCGAAGTCGCGCGGCACCGCTCCGGTCTTGTAGTCGATGACGTCGTACCCGCCGT
>CAYNDD010000085.1:0-11737 GCA_964395425.1 uncultured Frankiaceae bacterium | reverse complement strand
CACCTTCCGCTACGGAAACGTGGCGTTCATCCATCTCGACGGCAACGACCTGTCTGCGCAGGAGACCATCAACACCGGATACACCGCCGGTGCGCAGACGGCCTGGCTCGCCACCCAGTTGGCGAAGTGCCGCAGCGCCGGAAGCGGGATCGACTTCGTCGTCGTCGTGTGCAACTGCTGTTGCTACTCGACGAATGTCGAACACGGCTCGGACGGTGGGCTGCGCGACGTCTGGTCCCCGCTGTTCGACCAGTACCAGGTGGACCTGGTGATCAGCGGCCATGTGCACGCGTACGAGCGCACGAACCCGATCATCGGTGGCCACGTCACGCGGCACGTCGCACCCGGCGCAACGATCAGTCCGGTCACCGACGGAACCACTTATGTCTGTGTCGGCGGAGGTGGCAACGGGCTCTACGCAAGCTGGTACGGCGCCACCGACTCAGGCGATTCCGGGAGTCCGACCGCACCGAAGGTGTGGCGCTGGACCGGCGGTGACACCGCCCTCGGCGGCACTGGCAAGGCGCTGCAGGTGGTCGATGGCGCCGTCGGCTTTTCGGCGGTCCGGCGGGCGGTGTTCCACTGTCTCGTGGTCGATGTCAGCGCACCGGCAGCCGGCACCGGACAGACCACGCTGAGCGTGTCGACCGTGATGCCGGCGCAGACTGCCTCGACGGTCACGAGCATCTCGTCCGTATCGGTCATCGACAGCTTCACCGTGGTCCGGACCTCGCAGCAGGCCACCCCGTCGCCGAGCCCGACACCTAGCGCGACACCTAGCGCGACGCCGACGCAGACACCGACGCAGACAGCCTCGCCCACTGACTCGCCAACGCCGACGGATAGCCCGACTCCGACCGATAGCCCGACCCCGACGGACAGTGCGACGCCGACGGACAGCCCGACCCCGACGGACAGCCCGACGCCGACGGACAGCCCGACGCCGACGGACAGCCCGACCGACCCACCGTCCCCGACGCCGAGTCCCTCGCCGATCGAGAGTCCCACTCCGACCGACAGCCCCAGCCCGACCGACAGTCCGACCCCGACCGATTCGCCCTCGCCGTCCCCAACCGGGTGTCCCGCGTCGTAAACCGGCCGCGAATCCCCGGGCAGAGCGGTGCATTACCACCCACTCACTTGACTTTTCGGCTGTGACGCGCGTGTAATTCCACACGTGTTATTCGCCGCGAGCCGAACCATCGTGCTGACCAGGACACTCCACGCGCCATCTGTCGGGTGCGCGCACAGTGAAGCGGAGGCGCTATGACCGAGCCGCTGATCCTGCTGGATCCCGATGACGAGCCGCAGACGCTGCCTTGGCAGGAGGAGGCGTTGTGCGCTCAGACCGACCCGGAGGCCTTCTTCCCCGAGAAGGGCGGGTCCACCCGGGAGGCCAAGCGCGTGTGCGGCCGATGCGACGTTCGCGGTGAGTGCCTGTCGTACGCGCTCGCGCACGACGAGCGGTTCGGCATTTGGGGCGGACTTTCCGAGCGCGAACGCCGCCGCCTGAAGCGCCGCGTCGTCTGACGCTCTGCCGTTGCTCTGAGTGATCGCCGTTCATGGGACGGCAAAGGCCGGTGACATAGGCTGAGCCGCTGCCCGGCGGATCGGGCGCGCCTGTGATGACACCTTCCCGATGACTGAGACGCCGACGCACCCTCGCCACGAGGGCCACCGGGTGACCGCTGTCCTGGTGTGTCACGACGGCGCCGAGTGGTTACCCGAAGTGCTCGACGCGATCGCCGCCCAGACCCGGTCGCCGGACCGGATCGTCGCGGTCGACACCGGGAGCACCGACGAGACGCTCGCGATCCTCGGCGAGGAGTTCGGCGCCGCGACCGTGGTGTCGTTGCCCCGCGAGACTCCCTACGGCGATGCAGTGCAGGCCGGGTTGGAGTCGCTCGGCATCGCCGAGCTGCCGACCGACGGGTCCGGGCCGGTCGAGTGGATCTGGCTGTTGCACGACGACTGTGCGCCGGACCCGCGCGCGCTCGACGAGCTGCTCGTACGGGTGACACAGGCGCCCTCGGTCTGGATGGTCGGCCCCAAGGTGCGGGGCTGGGGCGGGCCGCGGTTGCTCGAGGCCGGTCGCACCATCGACGCGACCGGCCACATCGACACCGGGGTCGAAGGGGTCGAGCTCGACCAGGGCCAGCGCGACGAGGTCGACGAGGTGCTCGCGGTCAGCACGGCCGCCGCGATGGTCCGGCGCGACATCTGGGTTCGCCTCGGCGGACTCGACCCGGCCTGGTCGGCGTACGGCGACGACGTCGACCTCGGCTGGCGGATCAACGCCGCCGGTGGCCGAGTGGTGGTCGCCGCGCAGGCCGTCGTGCGGCATGTGCGCGCGCAGACCGTCGGGCGGCGCGAGTGCTCGACGCAGAGCGGCTCGCCCTACGTCGTGCGGCGCCGCTCGGGGATGCAGGTGGTCCTCACCAACACTGCGCCCGGGCTCGTGCCGCTGCTGCTCGCGCGCTACCTCGTCGGTGGTGCGCTGCGCGCCCTCGGGCTGCTGGTGATCTCGCGCCGGCCGACCAGGGCGGCCGCGGAGCTGATCGCCGTCGGTGAGGTTTACCTCCAGCCCGGCCTGCTGGTGACCGGGCGGCGCGATCGGGCCGGCGCCCGGCAGCTCAGCCATCACCAGTTGCGCCACCTGTTCCCGACGGGCCTGGCCCGTTGGCGCTCCTCGCCGTTCCGGATCGCGCGACCCAGCGGGCCCGGTACGACGACCTCCCGGCGGACCGCGGTCGCGGAAACCGGGCCGGTTGCCGAGGAGTCCGAGTCCCTCACCATCGACGACGGTGTGCTCGCGCGATTCCTGCGCCGCCCGGCGACCCTGCTGTTCGTGGCGATGGCGCTGCTGGCGTTCGCCGCGGATCGGCATCTGCTCAGCACGGCACTGCACGGCGGGCGACTCCTGCCGGCGCCGAACGGCGCTCGCGATCTGTGGTCGATCTACACGTCGTCGTGGCACCCGTCGCAGCTCGGCTCGGTCACCCCTGCACCGCCGTCGATCGCGGTGCTCGCGATCTTGTCAACGCTTGCGCTCGGGAAGGTGTGGCTCGCGGTCGACGTGATTCTGCTCGGGGTCGTGCCGCTGTCGGCGTTGAGTGCGTTCGTCGCCGCGCGCGGGCTGACCGGTGCGGTGCGGGCGCGGGTCTGGGTGGCGATCGTCTACTCACTGCTGCCCGCGGTGACCGGCGCCGTGGCCGGCGGGCGACTCGACGTCGCGGTCACCGCGATCCTGCTGCCCTTGGTGATGCGGCTGTCCGCGAGCGCGATCCGGATGGACAAGGGCGGCTGGCGCCGCGGGGTCGCCGCCGGGTTGCTGCTGTCGGTGGTGGTTGCGTTCGCTCCGCTGCTCTGGCTGATCGCGTTGCCGGCGCTCGTGATCGCCGTCGGCTTCATGGCGTGGGAGTCGGACCAGCGGCTCGTGGCCATGAAGCGGCTGATCGCGGTCGCGGCGATCCTCGTCGTACCACTGGCCGTGCTGGTCCCGTGGACGGCGCACGTCGTCCGTCATCCGAGCCTGTTGTTGTCGGCGAGCGGCCTGCCGGAGTTCTACACCGCGCATCAGCCACCCTCCGGGGTGGCGCTCGCGTTGCTGCACGCCGGCGGGCCGGCCCAGCCCCCGATCTGGATCGGCGTCCCGATCCTCATCGCGGCGATCCTCGGACTCACCCGCCGCAGCCGGCTCACCGCGGCTCGCACCGGCGGCGTCCTGCTGGTGGGTGGGGTCGCGCTCGCCGTGGCACTGACCAGGACGGCCGGAGTCACCGCCGGGCTTCCGGCGAGCCGGCACTGGCCGGGGTTGGCCCTGCTCGTGGCCGGCGCCGGGGCGCTGCTCGCGATCCTGGTTGCGGTGACCGGCGCACGACCGCGGCTGCGGCAGCAGAGCTTCGGCTGGCGGCAACCCGCGGCCGCGGCTCTGGTGGCCCTGGCGGTCGTCTCGACCGGCGACCTGGCGATCGGCTGGGTGGTGCGCGGCGCCGACGGTCCATTGTCCGGGTCGGACTCGCGGGTGCTGCCGCTGTTCATCCAGTCCGAGCTGGCACTCAAGCCGAACTCGCCCCGGGCGCTGGTCCTGTCCTCGGCCGGCCCGCTGATCTCGTATGCCATCGTTCGCCGGCCGGGTGGCCCGCAGCTCGGCGACGCCGAGACCGCGCCACCGAGCGGGTCGAGTGCGGCGGCCGCGCATCTCGACACCGCGGTCCGCGACCTGGTCGCCGGCCGGCCCGGTGCGGGCGCTGAGCTGACCCCGTTCGACATCGCCTACGTCGTGGTGCCGGCGGGCAGCACCGGCCGGGTGTCGTCGGCCCTCGGGCGCGCGGCCACGTTGGTCGTCGTGCCGGCACCGGGCGCGACGGTGTGGCGCTCGTCCCTTCCGACCAGCGAGCTCACCGTGCTCCGCGGTGCCGCGGCGAGCGCCGCGCTGGCCGGTCAGGTGCCCACCGACCCGCACGCGGTCGCGCTCCCGGCCACGCCCGGCTCGGCCGATGTGCCCTACTCGTCGCCGGTGGTCGGCAGCATCGCGGTGCTGGCCGAGCCGGCGGACCGCGGCTGGCGGGCGACGCTCGACGGCAAGCCGTTGCCGCGGCGGACGGCGTACGGGTGGGCGCAGGCGTTCGTTCTGCCGGCGATCAGCGGGCGGCTGCGGATCAGCTTCGACGACGGGGCGCGCAGCGAGTGGCTGTGGGTGGAGCTGGTCGCGGTCGTCGTGGCCGCGGTCGTCGCAATCCCGGCCCGCCGGGCCGACGATGACCCGGACGGCCTGTCATGAGCCGGCCGCCGATCGTCGCCAGCGCCCTCGCTGCCCTGCTCGTGGGGGCGGCGGTGGTCGGGAGCGTGACCGGGACGACCGCGTCGAAGGTCCCCCCCGTGCGGGCGGCGACCGCGCCGATCACCTCCGCGACGTTGGTCTGCCCGGCGATCGACGGGGCCGGCCCCACGACCACCACCGCGGTCGCGGCCGACCTGGCCAGTGCCCTGACGCCGCCGTCGACCAGCACCGGCGGCGTGACCGCGACGGTGCTCGCGGGCGGCAAGAGCAAGCCCTCGGCGCTGCCGCTCGCACCCACCGGCTGGATCAAGAGCCGGCCGAAGGTCAACGAGACCGTCGCCGTGGCGGCGTCCGGTTCGGTGGCCGCGTCCCTGGTGGCCGACCAGGTCGGCCTGACCGGCGCGGGCCGTTTCCGCGGCCTGACCGGAGCCAGCTGTGTCGCGCCGGCCACGGACTGGTGGTTTGCCGGCGCCGACGGCCGGGTCGGCTACACCGACGCGCTGGTCATCGCCGACCCGGCGCCGACCGCGGCCGAGATCTCGATCTCGCTGTGGGGCACGAAGGGGCCGATGTCGACGCCGACCGTCGACGCCCTGCGGATCCGGCCGCGCTCGGTGATCCGGATCACGATCGCCTCGATCGCACCCGACGCGCCGACGGTGGCGGTGCACGTGCACGCCTCCAGCGGTGCGGTGACCGCCGCGCTGCTGCATCGGCACAGCTCCGGTCTGCACTCGGACGGTGCCGACTACATGCCGGCCACTGCGGCGCCGGCCCGCTCCGCCCTGGTGGCCGGATTCGTGGCGGGCAAGGGCCCGCAGGAGCTGGTCCTGGCCAACCCCGGCAGTCTCGACGCGACCGTCAACGTCCGGTTGGTCACCGGATCGGGCTCGTTCGCCCCGGCCGGTATCGACCAGGTCATCCTGCGCGCCGGTCGCACCCGCGCGCTCAGCCTCAACCGCGCATTGGCCGGCGCCACCGGTGCGGTCGAGCTCACCAGCGACCAGCCGATCCTGGCGCAAGGCCTGTCCGAGGCGATCTCGCCGCCGGACCGGCCGGACCTGATCTGGCTGGCGGCCACGGCCGCGCTGACCGGGCCGGCCGGGATCGCCGACGGCCGCGAGCCGGATGGCGGCCGCTGCCTGCTGCTGCTGTCCGCGCCGAAGGCGGCGGCGTCGGTCCGGATCACGACGCCGTCCGGTCAGACCAGGACGATCTCGGTGCCGGCCGGGCGCAGCGTGTCGGTCGACATCACGGCCACCGTCCATCCGGCCACCGGTCAGCCGGGACAGCTGACCTGGCCATTCGTGGTGACGCCACTGGGGTCCGCACCCGTGTACGGCGTACGGGTGCTGCAGTTCACCGGTGCACACGGCGCGCTGATCACCGGTGAACCATTGGTCTCGCTGCCGACCGCGATCGTGTTGCCCGCGGTCCGCTCGGATCCGCGGATCGCCACCCGGTAGCTCGCGCTAGGACCCGGGCGGTGGGTCCGGATCGCCCCCGAAACCGGGATCCACCACCGTGGGCTCGAGCCCGAGGTAGTTGGCGACCACCTGGACGACCACGTCGTGCACCAGGTCCTCCAGATCCTCGACCGAGCGGGCCCGAAGCTCGATCGGCTTGCGGTAGAGCACGATGTGGGTGCGCTCGCGCGGCGGGCCGGGCATGATCTGCGCGAGCAGTACGCCGGCCGACTCGACCGCACCCTCGGTGGCCGGATCCGACCCGTCGAGCTCGACCGCCGGCACCAGATCCACCGCGAACTCGACGTTCGCCAACTGCTCCCGCCAGCGGTATTCGACGTGCTCGATGGCCTCGGCGGCGATCCGGTCGAAGCGCTCGGCCGGCGCGGCCGCGATCGGCACCCCGGCCCGCACCAGTGGGCCGCGAATCCCTCGTCCGTGGCGGTCCCGGTGCACGGGTGCAGCGTATGAGGTCGACGACACGGCCGACCTTCATGGCTGGGGTGACAGGTTTCTGTGGGCGCGGACCGGTACGGTCCGATCGTGAGCCCTCTGCGCCGTTGCTCGCGGATCGCCTGCGCCCGCACCGCGGTCGCAACGCTCACGTATGCCTATTCGGACTCCACCGCCGTGGTCGGACCGCTCGCGACCTACGCCGAGCCGCACTCCTACGACCTGTGCGAGACCCACGCCCACGGCCTCACCGCCCCCCGCGGGTGGGAGGTGCTGCGCCTGGATATCGACGCTGAGCGGGCGATTCCGGGGATCGACGACCTCGAGGCGCTGGCCGACGCGGTACGCGAAGCCGCCCGGCCGGCGGCCCGCGCCGCGGTCAGCGAGCAGATCGATCCGGACCCGGGTGGCAGTGGGCGGCGCGGGCACCTTCGGGTGCTGCCGAGCCCGGCCACTTCGTAGCCCGGCCCGACCGCTCTTTGCAGGGTGTTATCGGGGCCTTTGCGTGGTTTGCGGAGAACCTCCGGATTCTCAAGGAACGGCGGTGAACAACCGATGTCGCCGGGGTCACCCTGTCGCCCACTACGGGAGTTCCCGCGCCATGAAGTCCAGCCACGTTTCTTCCCCCGACCAGCCGACGTCGCTGACCAGGCGTGGTGCCCGAAGCGGCGCCGAGTGCCCGGCCTGTGGGAGCCAGCGGCTCACCTCGCTCACCATGACGCTGACCGACGGAACCGTCGTCAGCTTCTCCTCCTGCCACAACTGTGAGCAGCGGGTGTGGGCCGATCCGACCGGCCGGCTCGACATCGCCGACGTCCTGAGCCGCGCCACCAAGCGCAAGGCCAGCTAGCCGGCCGTCCGGTCCGCTGGGCTAGCGTCACACGCGTGACGCCACGGCTCGCGGACATCGTCAAGGCCTACGACATCCGGGGCGTCGTCCCCGATCAGCTCGACGAGTCGCTCGCGCGAGAGTTCGGGGCGGCCTTCGTGCACTTTCTCGGCGCCGACCGGATCGCGATCGGCCACGACATGCGAGCGTCCTCGCCGGGTCTGGCGGCGGCCTTCGCGGCCGGTGCGGCGGCTCAGGGCGCCTCGGTCACCGAGATCGGCCTCGCGTCGACCGACCTGCTCTATTACGCGGCCGGCAGCCTGGACATGCCGGGCGCGATGTTCACCGCCAGCCACAACCCGGCCCGCTACAACGGCATCAAGCTGTGCCGGGCGGGTGCCGCGCCGGTCGGCCAGGACAGCGGGCTCGCCGACATTCGAGACCTGGTCGAACACGGTGTCCCGCCCTACGACGGCACCCCCGGTTCGGTGACGCACCGCGACCTGCTCGCCGACTATTCGGCCTACCTCAAGGGATTGGTGCCCGGCATCCACGACATCCACGCCCTGAAGGTGGTCGTCGATGCGGGCAACGGGATGGCCGGGTTCACGGTGCCGGCGGTGTTCGCCGACCTCTCGGTCGAGCTGACCGAGCTGTACTTCACCCTCGACGGCACGTTCCCGAACCACGAGGCCAACCCGATCGAGCCGGCGAACCTCGTCGACCTGCAGGCGAAGGTCCGCGAGGTCGGTGCCGACCTGGGCTTGGCGTTCGACGGCGATGCCGACCGATGCTTCGTGGTCGACGAGCGGGGCGAGGTCGTCTCACCGTCGGCGCTGACCGGGCTGATCGCCGCGCGCGAGCTCGGCCGCGAGCCGGGGGCGAGCATCATCTACAACCTGATCACCTCCCATTCCGTGCCGGAGATCGTGCGGGAGCGGGGCGGGGTGCCGGTGCGTTCGCGGGTCGGCCACTCGTTCATCAAGGCGACGATGGCCGAGACCGGCGCGGTCTTCGGCGGTGAGCACTCGGGACACTTCTACTTCCGCGACTTCTGGCGCGCGGACTCCGGGATGCTGGCCGCACTGCACGTCCTCGCGGCACTCGGCGGCCAGGCCGGCCCGCTGTCGGACCTGCTGGCGCAGTTCAACCGGTACGCCGGGTCCGGCGAGATCAATACCGCGGTCGCCGACGCCGCCGCCTCGACTGCGGGCGTTCGGGCGCACTTCGAGGGCCGCGACGGCGCGGTGGTCGACGAGCTCGACGGTCTGACCATCGATCTGGCCGACGGATCGTGGTTCAACCTGCGGCCTTCGAACACCGAGCCGTTGCTGAGACTGAACGTCGAGGCCGCCACGCCGGCCGCGGTTGAGGCGCTGCGCGACGAGGTCCTGGGGATCCTGCGCGCCTGACTGTCTAGGGTGGCTGCGTGGACCTCGACCAAGCGTTGCTTGACATCCTTGCCTGCCCGAACTGCCGCGCCGAGTTGCGGGTTGACGACGCCGCCGGCGAGCTCGTGTGTGTCGGCTGTGGATACGCCTATCCGGTGCGGGACGGCATCCCGGTGCTGCTCGTCGACGAGGCGCGTCGACCGGACGGCCCGGCCACGGAATGACCGGCCCCGACCTCGACCGGCTCGACGATGTCGAGGGCCTGGCCGAGGCTGACCCGCACGACATGCTGCGGGCGGTGGCGACGTCGGCCGCGCAGGTGCGCGCGTCGCTGAGCGCGACCCGCGAGGCCGGACTCGCCGCGCTCGAGCTGGGCTCCCGCCCGCGCGCGATCGTCATCGCCGGGATGGGTGGCTCGGCGATGTCCGGCGAGGTGCTGGCGGCGGCGACCGGCATGGGGTGCCCGGTGCCGGTAATCGTCCATCGCGGCTACGGCCTGCCGGGCTGGGTCGGCGCGGCGGACCTGGTCATGGCCGTGTCGTGCTCGGGGACGACCGCCGAGACCCTGACCGCGGCGGGGGAGGCCGCGCGGCGTCGTACCCGATTGCTGGGCGTCGGGACCGGCGACTCCGCGTTGGAGGCGCAGTGCCTCGCCGGGGGTGGCGCGTTCGTGCCGGTCGTGCAGCAGCTCTCACCACGGTCGTCGCTGTGGGCTTTGGTCGTGCCGCTGCTCGTGGTGACCGCGCGGTTGGGGCTGCTCGACCTGGGTGAGGACGATGCGGACCTCGAGTCCACCGCCGGACAGCTGGAGTCGCTGGCCGCCCTGTGTGGCCCCGACCGCGACTCGGTCGTCAACCCGGCGAAGACCTTTGCGGCCGAGCTGGCCGGCACGCTGCCGATGGTCTGGGGCTCCGGTCAGGTCGGGCCGGTCGCGGCGCTTCGCGCGGTCACCCAGCTCGCCGAGAACGCCAAGCAGCCGGCGATCTACGGTGCGCTCCCGGAGGCGAACCACAACCAGGTCGTGACCTTCGACGGCCCGCTGGCCGGTGCTGAGGCGATCGACGACCTGTTCCGGGACCGGGTCGACGACGTTGCGCCGCTGCGCCTGCGACTGGTCCTGGTCCGGGACGATGCGGGCGACGAGCGAGCGGCCCGCCGGGCCGATGTGTCTGCCGAGGTGGCCGGCCAGCGGGGCATTGCGGTCTCGGTTCTCAGCGCGCAGGGCCGTTCCGCGATCGAGCGGTTTGCCTCGCTCGTCGGCCTGCTGGACTTCGCCAGCGTCTATCTTGGGCTCGCCAACGGGATCGATCCGACGTCGATCGCACCGATCGACGAGCTCAAGGCCGCGATGCGAGATTCGCCTACTCTGTGAGCAGGTCCCGGACCGCCCACCCGCTCTACGAGGAGAGTCATGGATTACCGCGTCGCCGATCTGAGTCTTGCTGAGTTCGGCCGCAAGGAGATCACGCTTGCCGAGCACGAGATGCCCGGCCTGATGGCAATGCGGTCGGAGTTCGGGGCGAGCGCGCCACTGTCGGGCGCGCGAATCACCGGGTCGCTGCACATGACGGTCCAGACCGCGGTGCTGATCGAGACCCTGGTCGCGCTCGGCGCCGAGGTTCGCTGGGCGTCGTGCAACATCTTCTCGACCCAGGACCACGCAGCGGCCGCGGTCGTCGTCGGGCCGTCCGGCACCCCGGAGGCGCCGTCCGGTGTCCCGGTCTTCGCCTGGAAGGGCGAGACCCTCGAGGAGTACTGGGAGTGCACCGACGCGGCGCTGCGCTGGCCTGACGGCGGGCCCAACATGCTGCTCGACGATGGCGGCGACGCGACGTTGCTGGTGCACAAGGGCGTGGAGTTCGAGAAGGCCGGCGTCGTACCGGATCCGGCGTCCGCCGACACCGAGGAGTACGCCGTCGTCCTCGGGCTGCTGACCCGCTCGCTCGCCGAGAATGCGAGCCGCTGGACCGAGGTCGCGAACGCGATCAAGGGCGTCACCGAGGAGACCACGACCGGCGTGCATCGGCTCTACCAGATGCACGAGCGCGGGGAGTTGCTGTTCCCGGCGATCAACGTCAACGACTCGGTCACCAAGTCGAAGTTCGACAACAAGTACGGCTGCCGTCACTCGCTGATCGACGGCATCAACCGGGCCACCGACGTCCTGATCGGGGGAAAGGTCGCGGTGGTCTGCGGTTACGGTGACGTCGGCAAGGGGTGCGCCGAGTCGCTGCGCGGTCAGGGCGCCCGGGTGATCATCACCGAGATCGACCCGATCTGTGCGCTGCAGGCGGCGATGGACGGCTTCCAGGTCGCCCGGCTGGACGATCTGCTCGAAACGGCGGACATCTTCGTGACCGCGACCGGCAACTTCAACATCATCTCCGCGTCGGACATGTCCCGGATGAAGCAGGGCGCCATCGTCGGCAACATCGGCCACTTCGACAACGAGATCGACATGGCCGGGCTGGCCGGGCTGCCTGGCGTCCGCCGGTCGAACATCAAGCCGCAGGTCGACGAGTGGTTCTTCGCCGACGGTCACTCGATCCTGGTGCTGAGCGAGGGCCGGCTGCTCAACCTGGGCAACGCGACCGGCCACCCGTCGTTCGTGATGAGCAACTCCTTCACGAACCAGACGATCGCCCAGGTCGAGCTGTTCACCAAGACCGCGGACTATCCGGTCGGAGTCCACGTGCTGCCCAAGCACCTCGACGAGAAGGTCGCGCGCCTGCACCTCGACGCGCTCGGCGTGCACCTCACGACGCTGACCGACGAGCAGGCGTCGTACATCGGGGTGCCGGTGGGCGGCCCCTAC
>CAYNDD010000084.1:6464-11755 GCA_964395425.1 uncultured Frankiaceae bacterium | reverse complement strand
GCGCACTCCTCGAGCGCCTCGGCGAGGGTCAGCTCCGACTGCGGCGGCAGCCGGCGCTCGTCGGCGTCGGCATGGATGAACCAGTCCGCGTCGAGCTCGCGGCAGAGCTCCTCCTTGCGGCGCAACTGCGCACTGAGGTCGAAAACACCGGCCCGAGGGAGCGTTTCGAGACCCACCAGGCCCTGCCCCTCGAAGCTCCGCGCGATCGCGACCGTGTCGTCCGTCGAGTCGTTGTCGATGACGTAGACGTCGACGCCGTGGCGCGCACAGTGCGCGATGAAGCCGCCGATGAAGCGCCGTTCGTTGTAAGTGGCGACGACCGCGACGACCCTGGTCACATCCGGGAGCGTATTCGCCACGCCGCGCCACGCGGATGGGCTTGTCACCGGTTTGTCCCGGTGACAGGATGCGCGCAGACTTCGCGGCCGAAAGGGTCGAACAATGGAACAAGAACCTGCCGCTTCCGCCCCCGGAGCGCCCCGACAAGTCAAGGTCCACCCGCAGAGCCACGCCCTCAAGGTGACCTGGAACCCACCGGCATCGACCGGCGGAGCGACCATCTCCGGGTACAACGTCAGGGTCTACAAGGGCAAAACCGCGACCGGAACCCCGGCCAAGTCGGCGACCACAGGTGGGTCAGCCGGGTCCGCGCGGGTCACCGGTCTGACGAACGGCCAGGAATACACCGTCACGGTCCGGGCCAAGAACAGCAAGGGGTTCGGCGCCGCCTCCAAGGGCGTCCACGGGACCCCGCGGACCAAGCCCTCGGCCCCCCGGCACCTCACCGCGCTAGCCGGCTCCGACCGGGTGACCCTGTCGTGGCACAAACCAACCTCGACCGGCGGCGCACCGATCGACTCGTACCACATCGACATCTACCTCGGCGGCTCCGCGCACGGCAAGCCGCACCGCACGATCAACACCAACTCGACGTCGGTCCACCACGCGGTTCTCGGCCTGACCAACGGCACGAAATACACCTTCACGGTGCACGCCACCAACGCCGCCGGCACCGGCCCGGCCTCGAACGCGGTCACCTCGACGCCGCACCACACGCCGCACCCGGTCCCGACCCCGCACCCGACGCCGCACCCGACGCCGCACGCGGTCTCTTTCGGCCGCCGCTCGGCCGGGAAGCTGCCGACCAGCTGGCGGCGGAGCACCAGCACCCGTCCGCAGGGTCCGCCCCGAGGCTGACCGACACATCCCGGGTGAATCGCTGTACGGCGGTCGAGCGGCTGCTCGCTGAGCTCTATGCCGGGCTGCGCGAGGCCAAGCCCGCCCGAGCGGGCACCTGCTTCGCCGATGACGCCGAGGCACTGTTCATCGGCACGGATCCGGCCGAGTGGTGGGTCGGTGCACCCGCGATCCGCCGCAACCTGCGCGCGATGCTGCGCGACACCGGCGGCGTCGACTTCGCGAGCACCGAGCCGCGCGGGCTGCGGGCCGGCAACACTGCCTGGGTCACCGACCGGCCCACCTTCCGGCTGCCCGACGGCATGGAGATCCCGGTCCGGGTCACCGCGACCGCCTGCCGGATCGAGGGCGAGTGGCGGTTCGTGCAGGCGCACATCTCGCTGGGGCTGAACAGCCACCTGCCACCCGAGGTGATCGCGATCACGTCCCGGCCGCTCGAATGACGATCCCGGTCGGGCCGGTGCGCCGATGCTCAGACTGAGCCCGGCCGGCTACGAGCCGCACCCCGAGCTCTGCGTAGTGGCGACGTACTTCAACGCACTCGGCTACCAGACCCCACGAGCCAACTTCCTCCGATTCCTCGAGCCGCTGCTCAAGGGCAAGACGCAACTGGTCGTCGTCGAAGGGCTACACGACGGCGTCGTAGGGCTGCCCAGCGCGCTGAGGGAGCGGGTGCGCTGGGTCGGCGTGCCGTGCGAGGGCGGCTTGTGGCAGAAGGAGCGCCTGGTCAACGTCGCGATCGAGCACGTGCCAGCGGCCTGCACGGTGATCGCCTGGCTCGACGGCGACATCCTGTTCAGCGACCCACGGTGGATGCCGAAGACGGTCGAGGCGATCCACGACGGGCGACGGTTCGTCCAGCCGTTCGACGACTTCATCCGGCTCCCCCGCCACCCGGATCCCGGTCCGGGCATGTTCACCTGGGTCGGCTACGGCTACCAGGTCGCGCAGGATCCGTCGGCCGCCGGCGCGGATTGGTTCAGCCACGGTCACACCGGCCTGGCCTGGGCGGGCCGGGCCGACCTGCTGCGGGCCACCGGCCTGTATGACCGCTGGCTGGCCGGCACCGGCGACCATCTGATGGCGCACGCGATGACCTCCACCACGGACTGCCCGTGCATCGCCGAGTCGCTCGGCGCCGACAGCCCGAGCCATCGCGACTTCCTGACGTGGGCGAGCGGTTGGGCCTGTTCCGACCAAAGGGCGGTGGGCTGCCTGGATGGGGCAATCTTCCACTTGTGGCACGGCGAGTACGGCAATCGCCTGTATCGCGAACGCGAAGCGGAGCTTCGCGAACTCGACTTCGATCCACGCGCCGATCTCGACCTGACCGCGGCCGGCGCACTGCGACTGCGATCGGACCGAGCCGACCTCGACGCGTGGGCGAACGTGTACATGAGCGCTCGCCGAGAGGATGGCTAACTGCCCTGCACGGCGCCTTGACTACGCCCCCGGATGCGCGAGGATGAGCGTCATCGTCCGCCGAGGTTAGAGGCCAGACATGACGTCTCACGAAGAAACCGATCCCACCACATCGATCTCGGAGCCCGCCGGGCGCGCCGAGTCGAGTTCGGTGTCCCGCCGCCGGTTCGCCACCGGCCTTGCGGCGCTCGTTCCGGCCCTGGCCGCCGGTGGTGCGATCGCGGCCGACCCGGCGCAGGCCGACCCGCGCGCAGTACGACGCGACTCGCACGGCCGGGTCGGCATCGGGACCGCTGAGCCCGACGCACCGCTGCACGTCGAGGGCGACTACGAGGCGATCGTCGGCCACAGCGGGAAGTTCGGCGTGCTCGGCGCGGGCAGCGTCGGCGTCCACGGCGAAGCGCTCGGCCCCGGGACCTTCGGGGTCTACGGGTACGCCGCCGAGCCGGGCGCGCGGGCTTTCGGCGGCGCGACCCAGGCGCCCGGTTCGTTCGGCATGCAGCTCGGCGTCGCGGGCGATCACAGTCACGGCGTCTTCAGCGAGGCAGGCGGCGCCGACTCGACCGCGGTCTACGCGGTCGCGCACGAACCGCGGTCTCATGGCGTCTACGGTGCCGCGCTCGCACGCGACTCGGCCGGCATCTTCGCCGATGCGCGCGAGGTGGCCGGTGCGCACGCGCTGTGGGCCGAGGGCCGTACGCATGTCAACGCCGAGTCGACCCACGCGGCGGCCGGGTTCAAGATCGACCACCCGCAGGACCCGAACGGTCGCTACCTGGCACACGCCGCGGTCGAGTCGCACGAGCGCAAGACCGTCTACGACGGAGTGGCCGAGCTCGACGGCCATGGCCGCGCCGTGATCCGGCTTCCGCACTGGTTCGACGCGCTCAACTCCGATGTCCGTTATCAGCTCACCGCGATCGGCGCCGCAATGCCCAACCTGCACGTGTCCCGGGCCGTCGAGGACAACAGCTTTGAGGTGGCCGGCGGCGTCGCGAACCGGCGGGTCAGCTGGCAGGTCACCGGCGTCCGCCAGGACATCTGGGCCGCCGCGCACCCGCTCGCGGTCGAGGAGCACAAGCGGGCCGGGGCCGAGGGCCGTCTGCTGCACCCGGCACTGCACCCCGGCAACCGCGCCGCCGTGCACCCGAGGCCGGCCGGGCCCGCCTAGGAGCCGGTGTCGACAGCGGTCAACGCGGTGTGTTCGTCGTCGGCCCGCATCGCAGCGGTACCTCGGCGATCACCGGGCTAATCAACGCACTCGGCGTACCTCTGTGCCAGGACGCCGACCTGGTGCCGGCCGGCGAGGGCAACGTTGCCGGGCACTGGGAGAGCGCGACCCTGACCCGGCGCAACGAGCAGATCCTGCACCTGCTCGGTGCGGCCTGGGACTGCCCGCCGGCGGCTGACCGGGAGCTCGCCCAGCGGCTCACCGCCGACCTGCGCACCGGTCCGGCCCGGCGCGCCTTCCACCGCGCATACCCGACCGATCGATGGGTGTGGAAGGACCCGCGGCTGTGCGTCGTACTCCCGTTCTGGCGCGCGGCGCTGTCCGGCCACCAGGCGGCCGTGCTCGTCGTCCGGCATCCGCTGGAGGTCGCGCGCTCCCTCGCCGCCCGCAACGAGCTCACCATCGGGCACGGTCTGGCGATCTGGGAGCGCTACCTGCGCGGCGCGCTGCTCGGCTGCGCCGGGATGCCCGTCCTGGTCGTCAAGCAGGCCGACCTGA
Organism: uncultured Frankiaceae bacterium; assembly: GCA_964395425.1. Classification (GTDB taxonomy): domain Bacteria; phylum Actinomycetota; class Actinomycetes; order JAFAQI01; family JAFAQI01; genus DATAUK01. Next base: position 7,407 of record CAYNDD010000084.1, on the reverse strand, counting down.
TCAGCGACCCGGCGCGCACCGCCCGCGAGCTGCGCCGGTTCCTCGCCCACCACGGGTTCGAGCCGACCCGCGCGGTGTCGGGGGCCGCCGCCGGCATCGACCTGACTCTTCATCACCACGTCGTCGGCGGTCGGGTCCGCGGCCTCAGCCCGCAGCAGCGCCGGCTGTGGCACGCGCTCGAATCCGAGGTCGGCGAACACCCCGCGTTCGCGCCACCCTCGGTCGGTCCGGAGACGCCCGGGCTCGATGCCTTGCTGGCACCCAGGCGGTCGTTCTGGGGCTGGCCGGCGCCGGCCGGGCTTGTCGTCGACCCGGCGCTCGGCACGGTCGCGCCGTACTCCTAGGCCTCAGCGAGCAGTTCGAGCGTCGCGACCGCGGACTCGGCCGGCGGCAGCTCGGCGATCATGGCCCGCGCGACCTGCACCCGGGCCCGGTACGACGGGTCGCCCAGCACCGTGACGACCGCTTCCCGGAGCGCGCGCACCGTCAGCCGGGAACGATGCAGCCGAATCCCGAGCCCGAGCTGATCGACCATCGCGGCGTTGTAGTGCTGGTCGCCCGCGATCGGGATGCACACGAGCGGGACTCCGGCGCAGACTGCGCCCAGCACGGTGTTGAACCCGCCGTGACAGACGATCGCGGCGCAGTCGGGCAGAAGCGTGGAGTGCGGGACGTATCCCGTCGGGCGGACGTTGGCCGATAGTCCGCCCTCGAGACCTGCCAGGTCCGTCGGCAGGCCGGTCGCGACGACCATGACGTCGAGCGCACTCAGCGCTCGCAGCATGGTCCGCCACAGCGCGCTCCGGTCGTTGAACACGGTGCCCAGGGTCACCAGCACCGCCGGCTTCCCGACCGACGTCGGGACCGGCGACGAGCTCCCGAATGCGACGTCCCTCGGTTCGTAGCGGACGACGAGATGCCCCGGCAGCTCGCCGATCTCGAC
>CAYNDD010000084.1:0-6364 GCA_964395425.1 uncultured Frankiaceae bacterium | reverse complement strand
GCCGCGAGCAGGTCGTTCGCCTTCGCCCGAATCGGGTCGGGGCCGTAGCTCGGGTCGCCACCCGACGCCCAGTGACCCGGGTGCACGCCGGCGCCCAGCCATCCATAACCGAGCTGCTCGATCTCGACCGCCAGCTCGTCGGCGGTCGCCACGACGATCCGGTGGCCGTGCCGGTCGAGTGCCTCCAACAGCGGGAGCACCGGTTGCAGGTGACCCCAGTAGGGTCGGACCGAGACAAGGACCTTCACGGCCCGGATCGTAGGGCGCGGGCCGCACCGGAGGGGGTGACGTGGCGCAGATCACGCTGAGCCTTGCGGTCGGCCGCCATGTGAGCTTCGACGTCGACCTCGATGCAGAGGGCCCGGCGGTGTTCTTCCTCTCGGTCCGTCGCAGTGGCAGCAGCATCTTCGAGAACATCACCCACGCGATGTCCAACGCCAACCACCGTCACCATGTCGCGATCACGACCTTCTTCGACGCGGACATTCCTGCTCCGGACTGGCAGTCCGACCCCGCGCTCAAGCGCCTCATCGCACCCGGAAACGTCTACGGCGTCTTCCGGGACATGCCGGTCGCGCTACTGGACGACGAGCTGTTCGTCGCGGGCCCCCGGTTGATGTTGATCCGGGATCCTCGGGATGCGCTGGTCAGCGAATACTTCGCGATGGCCTACTCGCACCCGATCCCGGACTCCGCGCTCGGCCCCGGCGGCTTGGGACACGTGATCAAAGAGCTCCGGACCCGCGCCAACGAAGAGCCGATCGACGACTTCGTGGTTCGTCGGTGCAAGCCGATGGCGAGAACGTTGCTGCGCTACCAGCCAATCGTCAACGCCGGCACCACGCTGTACCGCTACGAGGATGTGATCCTGAACAAGCGGGACTGGATCCTGGACATGCTCGGCGTCCTCGGCTGGGAGCTCCACCCGGACGAGTTGGCGAACATCCTCGAGTGGGCGGACGTCAAACCGGAGCAGGAGAACCCGGGGGCACTCCTGCGTCGAGTCACCCCGGGTGACCATCTCGAGAAGCTTCGCCCGGACACGATCGAACGGATCACCGAGGCGCTGGCGCCGGCGATGACGCTGTTCGGCTATCCCACCTGATCGGTCGGCCCGGTCACGGGGAAGATCCCGGCCATCACCGCGCGCAGGTCGGCAGGGTCGACGACCTGGCTCAGCAGCTCGAACTCCCGCAACCAGGGGCGGCAGTTGTCCGTCCGGTACGCCGGATCCCATGGCTTGGGCCGCGCCAGGAAGTGCAGGATCGTGGGCTCGAGCAATGGCGACGGGGGCGGGTCTTCCTGCCGGAGGTAGAAGTTGCACTCCGGCGGCAGCTCCGCGGTGCGACCCAGGAACGCGACGTTGAGTGCGCACTGGTCGACGAAGGTCAGCAGCTCCGGCTTGTGCGCGGCGAAGTCGAGCGCGTGCGCCACCGCCGCCGGGAGGTCTGGATGCGCCAGGTCGAACAGCAGGACTCCGGAGTTGAAATACGACTCCGGTGGCACGTCCAGCCGCGCGGCGGCGGCGAGGATCTCCGGCAGGTCGAGCTCCCGCCGGGTGCCGAGCGGCATCCCGGCCAGATCGCTGTCGAGCAGCCGTTGGATGCCGCCACCGACACAGGTGTCCGAGTCGATATACAGCGCCCGGCCGCCGGCCCCCGACGCCAGCAGGTGCATGACCATGAACACCCGGTAATAGGCCGCACCGGACAGTCCGAGGGTCGGCGTGAAAGACCCCCAGGACGTCCGCAGCTCGACACTCTCGGCGGCAATCAGACTGGCCGGGACGATCGTGATCGACGTCGCGTACGCCGTACCAATCGCCTCGATCACCGGCTCGGCCAGCAGCACTGCGTCGTCGGACACCACGACCTGGACCTTGGCCCGATGCCCGATCCCAGGGTTGTTGCGCAGCAACGAAAACAGCGCAACCACCGTGCCCGGCAGGTAGTTGGCGTCGGAGCACAGATAGATGGTGCGATCGCCCGCCAGGGCTGGCGCGCGGCTCAAGCCGCGGGCCAGCCGCGCGGCCCGATCCGCGATCAGCGGGCTGCGGATCTCCTCGCCGAACGGGTCCCACCCACTTCGCCCGACCGAGAACGCCAAGGCGGCTTCGGCGACCAGTCGATCGCGGAAGGTGAGCAGATGCTCGGTGGGCCAGGTCTCCAGCGCACGATCGACGACCGCGATCGCCTCCGCATAGCGACTCGTCGCGCGCACGGCCTTGGTCACCGATTCGAGGAACAGCGGCGCGCGGATGTCGAGGCCCCGATCCACCCCGTCGTGAAGCAGCGCAAGCACGTCGTCCCAACGGCCCTGGACCGCCTGCAGAGCGGCGACGATCGACCAGGCCAGGTCGGGGATCTCGGACCAGCTCTGTAGGCGCGCGTCCGCAGCGTCCACATCGAGCCGGACACAGTCGATCGTCAGCTGACGGACGCGGAGCAACGCCGGCAACGGGCTCGACCAGGTGCGCTCGGCGTGCGCGACCAGCCCGGCGGCCCGGTCCCAGTCCTGTCGGGCGATCGCAGCATCCAGCACGGCAATCAGCAGATCGACGTCGTCCGGACGCGCCCGCCCGACGAGTGCGAGCAGTCGCTCGACCCGGGTGAAGTCGCGGCGCAGGGTCAGCGCGACGACCTCGTCCCGCAGGACCGGGTCACCGGCGTCGACATCGAAACCACGGTCCGGGTTGTAGAGCCGGCGCAGTGCCTCGTCGTCATGGCGAAGCAGGGCCAGCCGGACCGAGAGCTCGAACCACTCCCGGGGCTCCTGGGTCGCCACCAGTTGATCGAGGCCGTCCACCTCGTGCAGGGTCCCGTCCCGCTCGAGCGCGGTGAGCAGCATCCTCAAGGTGACGGCATCCGGCGGCACCTCGGCGACAAGCCGACGAAGCACCGCGACCGCCGGCTTGACGAGCCCGAGGTCGAGGTAGGCCTGGGTCCGCACGAGCAGCGACCGCTCGTCCTGCGCGGTCCCGCCGGGTCTGCTCTCCACGGTGGTCAGCGCGGTGCGGGCATGTCCCTGGTAGAGCTGGCACGTCGCGAGCTGCGCACGGATCGAGTCGTCATCCGGGTGGTGCCGCAGCAGGTAGTCGTAGAGCGCGCCGGCCTCCTCGAACCGGCCGGCGGCGTAGCGCTCGTCGGCGGTGCCGGTGAGGTCCTGTGCCATCGATCGGCCCGGCGGCTCGAGCGCATCCGCGGCGAAGCAGGCCAGCTCAGCGGCCGGCAGCCATTCGTCGCACTCCAATGCCTGCATTGCCTCAGCGAGGTCGAGATGGGTCCGGTAGTCCGCATCGAGGCACGCCAGCGCCTCGTCGTAGAGCTCCGCTGCCTGAGCCCAGTTGCCTCCGCGCGCCTCCATTTGCCCGAGCAGCCGCAAGCAGGCACTCGGGGCAACCCCGGCTTCGATCTGCGGCTCGAGAATCGCCCGGGCCTCGTCGTACCGGCCCGCCTTCACGAAGTCGGCGGCCTCCCGCTCACGATCCGGAACGGACCCGTGATCAGGCCCGTCGATCGGTTGTCCGGTGAAGTACGACGCCGCCCACTCCACCAGGTCGGGCCGGCCGGCCCGGAATCGCCACGCGCCGTCCGAATTGAGCTCAAGGTCGACCGCCGGATCGAAGCGGGACCGCCGAGCCACGAGCCGGCCCTCGTTGTGCACCCGGTTGCGGCGAACTTCCGCCGGCACGCGGACGACGCTGCCTGGCAGGGCCGCCATCCGGTCGCCGGGGACCAGCGCGGCCCATGCCTGGTAGTCGCGGTGCGCGAGAGTTCCGTGGCCCAACCGGCGCGTCACGCAGCCGGAGATCGGCTGACCGGCGAAGGCGTGGGCGATCAGGATCGCGTTGTCGCCGGTCAGGCTTCGGTCATAGAGACCGTGCTCGCGCAGCCGGCCGGCGTGCGTCGCCCAGCCAAACGCTCCGGCCGGCTGGCAGTGCGGGCAGGCCGCGGGGCCGGGTGCGGCCGGCTCGACCTGGTCGAACAACTGCACGACCCGGGTCCCGGCCAAGAGCCGCTCGACCGCGCGACGCATCCAGGCCGGGTCGTCGAGGGACGCGCCCGGACTGACCCAGGCGATGAACTCGGCCCCCGGCGGAACCTCCGCGAACCCGAGATTGAGCAGCCGCTCCTGCTGCCACAGCACCTCGTCACACGGCACGCGCAGTTGCCGGCAGCCGAGGTCCGGCAACGGGTCGGCGCCGGAGTAGACCGCCTCCACCACCATCAGCCCGCCGGCAGCGGGCAGGATCGGCGTGAGCGCGTCGAGAAAGCGCGTGCGCCGATCTGGATCGGCGCCCGGATTGTCGTAGGCCACGACCAGCCACAGCCGCGGCTCGGCGAGGTAGGCCGCCGGCGTTGCTCGCCTTCGGACGCTCATGCCGGCTCCGGGCGGCTCGACACATCGGCAGGCAACGCCGCAAACGAATAGGCGTGGATGGGCACCACCGCCGGAGCTCCGTCGACCAGGGTCACCTCCGCCACCGCCGCCCGAACCGCCGGACGATCGAGAAACGCGCGGGCGGCCGGCTCGGTCGCAAAGTGTGCAATGACCTTGATCGCGCTCGGCAATCGAAGGCAGGCCTGGTACATCAGACCGGGCTCGTCCGGCCTCGGGGTCAGCGCCCACCCACCGTCGTACCTCGCGAGCAACTCATCCGGCTCGCCGGCGACGAAGAAGATCACCGAAACTGCCAACGCCTCATGACCTCCTGTCGGTCGCCGGCCTCGGCCGTTCGTCGTGCCCGTCGGCGCCGTTCACGTTACCGGCGCAAGGTCCCACTCGGCACCGGTCCGGCTGACCCACCGGGTGCGCGCCGACGGGGCGGCGAGCGGGCGATCGGCACCGGTCAGGTTGACCAGGACGGTCTCCTCCGCCGCGACGATCCCGGCGCGGGCCGCTTCGGCCAGGCCGGCGACTGCCGCGGCCGCGGCGTAACAGACCTCGATGCCCTCCAACTCGACCAGCCAGGTCCGCGCCGCGCCGATCGCGTCGTCGTCGACCGCGATGAATGTCCCGCCACTGTCGGCGACGATCCGGCGTACGTAGGGATAGGTCCGGCTCGGGTCGCCACGAAGGATCGCGGTCGCGATGCCCGTCGGTGCCTCCACGATGTCCGAGGGTCGGATCTGTTCCGCGCCGTCCCGCCAGGCGGTGACCATCGGGGCACACGACTCCTGCTGGACGCAGAGCAGGCGCGGCGGCGGGCCGGCCGGCCCGAGCCGGTCCAGTTCGTGCGCGGCCTTGTCAACGCCGTAGACCCCCATCGCGCTCGACACCGCCTGCACGTAGCAGTCGATGTGGCGGTCGACCTGGTCGACTGCCTCGAGCCAGGCCAGCTTGAGTCCTTCGCGCCGGCCCGGATTGAAGAAGCCGCGCTCGGCGGTCCACCCGCGTTCCGCGGCCAGCCGCCCCGCTACCGCGAACGCGTCGACGAAGCTCGCATCGCGGGCGACGATGTCGATGACCTGGTCATCGACATCCGGCAGCGTCAGCCGATCGCGGAAGTCCGCCGCAGTCACGACGTACATCGACATCTCCGGCAATCGCGCGATTGCATGCGCATAGGCACTCGAGCTGTTGCCGGTTGACGACGTGGTGAACCGCCGGATGCCGGCTTCGTACAGGTACGCGATGGCGACTGCGGCCATCCGGTCCTTGGTCGTGCGGGTCGGCGAGGTGGTCTCGTTCTTCAGATAGAGCCAGGGCAGGCCGAGCCGGGCGCCGAGTCGTTCCGCATGGACGGTCGCCGTGAACGTCGCGCCGCCCGGCAGCAGCCGCCGGTCGCGGACCGGCAAGAGGTCGAAGAACCGTTCGTAGGGGTTCGGCGAGTCGCGCAGCCGCACCCGGTCAAGGTCGTAGCGCACGTCCGACATGCCGCCGCAGTCAGGACAGAACGCGAAGTAGCCGCCGGTGAGGTCCCGATCGCACTCGGTGCAGAACGTCTCGAACGGCGCACGATCATCGACCCGGTCGACAGCGCTCACGTCATCAGCCCGGGGCGCTGGGCACCGAGCCCGTGCACCGCAAGGTCGGTCTCGCCGTGGATCAGGAGGTCGACTGCGGAGTGGCCGAGCGCCGGTGCGAGCAGCATGCCCTTGCGCCCGCCACCCAGCGCAAGGGTGACGTTGCCCCAGCCGGGGGCGAACCCGCAGATCGGCAAGCCATCCGCACTGACCGGCCGCAGCGCCGCCGCGTGCGCGAGGATCCGCAGCGCGTCGACCCCGGCCATGACCCGACCGAGGCCGGCGCGGATGCCGGCACAGCCCGCGGCGGTCGGCGTCGCGTCGAACCCAGCCGAGTCCTCGGTGCCGCCGAGCAGCAGCGTGCCGTCGGCGCGCGGGTGCACACCGAACCGGCCCCA
>CAYNDD010000083.1:4728-11760 GCA_964395425.1 uncultured Frankiaceae bacterium | reverse complement strand
GAAGGACCTGCGGATCGGCAGCAAGCTGGTCAACGCGCGGTCCGAGACGGTCACCGAGAAGTCCGCGTTCAAGGCCGCGGCGGCCCGGCGCCGCTGCCTGATCCCGGCGGACGGCTACTACGAGTGGATGGTCACCGACGCCGGCAAGACCCCGATCTACCTGCACGGGGACGGCGTACTCGGTTTCGCCGGGGTCTATGAGCTGCGACCCGATCTCGAGGACCCGGACCGCTGGCTGTGGACCTACGCGATCCTGACCTGTACGACGCAGGACGCGCTCGGGCACATCCACGACCGCTCCCCGGTGGTGGTTCCGCGGCACCTGAGCACTGCCTGGCTCGACCCACACCTCACCGACCCGAGCTCGGTCCGCGAGCTGCTCGCCTCGATTCCCTCGCCCCGACTGGAGACCTACGAGGTGTCCACCGAGGTCAACTCCGCGCGCAACGACGGTCCGCAACTGATCGAGCCGGTGGTGGCCGGCGAGGTCGGGTGAGCGGATGCGGCGTGGGCCGGTTCGACGCGGCGCCAGCACCGGGTCCTTTGCTGGTGCCATCCTCGTCGCTGCATCGGTAGCGAGTACGGCAATGGCCGGTTGCTCGGCACCCGCGCGAGCACCACGGGCCGCTCCGGCCTATCCCGACCAGCCGTTCACCCGCCCGCTCGTGTTCGGCGCGATCACGATCGAGCCGCCCGCGGCCGGCGACCAGCCGCTGGTGCCGGTCAGCCGGGCCCGCTCGATCGCGCAACGACCGCTTGCCTGGCCGCCCGGCGGGCGGAGCAACAGCCTGGTGGCCTTCGGCTACGGCCGGGTGTCGGCTCCGACCGACACCGTCGACGAACAACCGATCTTCGACCGGCGGCTGGCCTGGGTCGCGGTCTATCGCAGCTCGGCCGCGCACCTGCTGTTCGGCGACTGCCTCGACGGACCGGGCGGCCGGCGCGGCTACCACTACGTGCCGGCCGATCCGAAGCCCGACCCGTTCTACGTCGCCGTACTCGTCGATGCCGTCACCGGCGTGCAGGCGACGTCGACCCCGGTCTTCCACGACACCTGTCCGCGGTTGATCCGCGACACCAGATCGCGCCGGCTGAGCCAGCGGGCGGCTATGACGCGAGGTCGACCGGCGCCGGGTCGCTCGCGATGCCAGGCTTCGGCTGCCCGACCCCGAACTCCATCGTGCCGTCGTCCACCGATCCGCGCGCGAGCATGACCACGTCGAACAGATAGTTCATCCGCAGCCGCCACGGCGACTTAGAGCCGGCCCGCGGGAAGTCGTCGATCGAGCGCAGGACGTACCCCGGTGAGAAGTCCATGAACGGCCGCTCGGTCACCGAGTCGTCATGTCGGCGCGGGACGCACCACCGCGTACCGGTCGCCTCCATGTGCCGGATCAACCTCCACAGATAGGAGTACGTCAGATCGACCTTCAGCGTCCACGACGCATTGGTGTACCCCATCGCGAACGCGAAGTTCGGCACGTCGCTCAGCATGATCGCCTTGTAGCTCATCGTCTTTGGTATCTCCACGGCATGACCGTCGACGGAGAGCGCGATGCCGCCGAACACCAGCATGGTCAGCCCGGTCGCGGTCACGACCACGTCGGCCTCGAGCTCGGCCCCCGATGCCAGCGCCAGCCCGCTTTCGGTGAAGGTCTCGACCCGGTCGGTCACGATCGACGCCCGCCCGCCGCGCACGGCCCGGAAGAGATCGCCATCGGGCGCGACGCACAGCCGCTGGTCCCACGGGTTGTACGACGGGGCGAGATGGGTATCGATGTCGTAGCCCGGCGGAAGCTGCTTCTCGGCTGCCTTGCGGATGATCGCCTTCATGACCCCCGGGGCGCGCTGGCTCAGCTGATAGCTGACGATGATCCGCGCCACGTTCTTCCAGCGGACGATCAGATAGGCCAGCCGGGCCGGTACCAGGTCGCGAAGCCGGTCGGCCAGCCGGTCGCGGCTGGGCAGGCTCACGATGTACGTCGGCGAGCGTTGGAGCATCGTCACGTGCGCCGCGGTCGCGGCCATCGAGGGCACCAGCGTGACGGCGGTCGCGCCGCTGCCGATGACGACCACGCGCTTGCCCTCGTAGTCCAGGTCATCCGGCCAGTGCTGCGGATGAACGATCCGCCCGCGGAACCGCTCGATGCCGGCGAAGTCCGGCGTGTACCCCTCGTCGTACCGGTAGTAGCCACTGCACATGAACAGGAACCCGCAGGTGATCCGGGTGATCGCGCCGGTATGGACGTCTTCGGCTTCGACCGTCCACCGCGCGTCGGCGGACGACCAGGCCGCCCGCACCGCCCGCTGGCCGAACCGGATCTTGTCCTCGACGTCGCCGGCCCGCGCGGTGTCGCGCACGTACTCGAGAATGGCCGGGCCGTCCGCGATCGCCTTGCCGTCGGTCCACGGGCGGAACCGGTAGCCGAGCGTGTGCATGTCGGAGTCGGACCGGATGCCCGGGTACTTGAACAGGCTCCAGGTCCCGCCGAGTTCGTCCCGTGCCTCGAGGATCGCGTAGGTCTTCGCGGGGAACTCGGCGTGGAACTGGTGCCCGGCGCCGATGCCCGACAGCCCGGCGCCGACGATCAGCAGATCGACGTGTTCGGCCGGCATCCGAACATCATTCCATTTCCGCGCTACCCCGCCACCGCCTGGCGTCGGGGCTGATTTCCGGGCTTATGGACCTCACCCACGTGCCCCACCACGGCTGCCGCCACCGCCGGTAGGCCAATTGACCCAATCCGCGCTCGGCCGGACAGACGTGCGAGATCGGACAAGTTTCCACTGATTCATGCCGACAGAGTGGGTACGCCACGTCAGCGCTGCGCGCTGCTCAGGAGGGGACGGCATGCCTGGGTTTGGCCCTGCCTCAAGCGCGGCCGAAGCAGCTGCCGCGGGCATCTCGGTCCTCGACCTGACCGAAATGCTCCAACTTGTCGCGGACACGATCGTGGAGTCCCTCGGCTTCGAGGTCGCCGTCGTCAACATCGTCGACGACCACGAGGCGATGGTCGTCGCGGCGGTATCAGGCCCGGACGAGGTCCGCGAGCAGCTGCTCAACCGGCGGCAGGGCCGAGACGGCTGGGCCAAGCTCGTAGCAGCGAGCGAACCGTGGGGTCGACTGCGCTTCCTCGACCACGCGATCTCGGTCGCCGACCCGGCCGACATCTTCTCCTGGGTCCCCGATCTGCCGATCTCCGACGACCCTGAGGCCTGGCACCCAGAGGATGCGCTGTTCGCGCCGCTCGAGTCCTCCGACGGCCAGCATCTCGGCATGCTGTCGGTCGACGTGCCCCGGGACGGAAAGCGACCCGGTCCGGCCACCCGCCGAGCGCTCGAGGCCTTCGCCGTCACTGCCTCCCTGGCGATCCAGCACGCCACCCTCGCCGCCACCAGCCGCCGCGGCATACGACGGTTCCAGGCGGTGTTCGACACCAGCCCGGTCGCGATTGCCCTGCTCGACGAGGACAGCCGTTTCTCCAGTGTCAACGCCGCCTTGTGCGCGTTCCTGTCGCGGTCACCGTCGGAGCTCGTGGGGCATCGCCCGACCGAGTTCATGCACCCCGACGACGTGGTCCCGGCGCGCCTGCTCTCGTTGACCAGCCCGATCACCGGCCGGCCGGTCGAGTCGGCCAAGGGCTTCCCGATGGAGTCGCGCTACCTGCTCCCGGACGGCAGCGTCGTGTGGGGCCGGCTGCACCTGGCATCGCTGGACAGCGTCGATGAGCCCAGCACCGTCATCGCGCAGGTCGAGGACGTCACGGACCGCAAGCGGGTCGAGGAGCGGCTGGTCCAGCAGGCGCACTTCGACGCATTGACCGGGTTGCCCAACCGCGCCCTGTCGATGCTGCGACTTCAAGAGGCGCTGAGCTCCGAGGCCAGTCCGGACTCGCTGACGGCGATCTTCTTCTGCGACCTCGATCGGCTCAAGCTGGTGAACGACGGCCACGGCCACGCGGTCGGCGACGCCTACATCCGCGAGGTCAGCCGACGGATCCGCGCCAGCGTCCGGGACGCCGACATCGTCGGGCGGCTCAGCGGTGACGAGTTCGTCGTCATCGTGCGCGGGGTTCGGTCCCAGGCGGAGGTGATCAGCCTGGCCAGCCGGGTGGTCGAGGGCGTGCGCCAACCGCTGCGGCTCGGCGGCGTGAGCTTCACCCCGTCGTTGTCACTCGGGATCGCCTACGGCGCGGGTACGGCGACGACCGCGGACGAGATGCTGGCGCAGGCCGACAGCGCGATGTACCGGGCCAAGCTCGAGGAGCGCGGCGCGTGGTACGTCTACGACCCCACGATGCGGACCTCGGCAGCGGCCGAGCTCCAGCTGCGCAACGACGTCGGGCCGGCACTCGAACACGGACAGTTCGTGTTGCACTACCAGCCGATCGTCCGGCTCGAGGACCGAGAGGTCATGGGACGTGAGGCGCTGCTGCGCTGGCAGCACCCCGAACGCGGCCTGCTCGGACCGGCCGAGTTCCTTGACGTGATCCTCGACAGCGAATACGAGTCGCCGGTCACCGACTGGGTGCTGCGGCAGGCCTGCCTCGATGCCAGCACGCTGTCCGGCCGGGCCCGGACCGTCTCGGTGAACATCAGCTCGCTTCAGGTCGGACGGAGCGACCTGCCGGACGTGGTGCGCAACTGCCTCGCCGAGGCCGATCTCGACCCGAGGGACCTCGTGCTCGAGCTGACCGAGGACCGGCTGCTGTCCCGACCGGACGGCCCGGCGTTGCTCGACCGATTGCGCGCGCTCGGCCTCTCGCTCGCGATCGACGACTTCGGCACCGGATACGCCGGCCTCGGATACCTCCAGCGCTTCCCCTCGATCGGCATCGTCAAGGTCGATCGCAGCTTTGTGAGCGGCCTCGGGCAGGAGCCGATCAGCGAGCACATCGTCCGTGCGATGGTCGAGCTGACCAACGGCTGCGGGCTCAAGCTCGTGATCGAGGGCGTGGAGACCGAGCAGCAGGCCACGCTCCTTCAGCAGCTGGGCGTCACGCTCGCGCAGGGTTACCTGCTCGGCCGGCCGGTCCCGCACCACGCCGACACCGCGCTTCGGGCGACCACGGTCGCCCGTCAGGCGGCCGGCTGAACCGCGCGCTGCCCTGCCGTGCCGTGTCGCACTCAGCCCAGCGCCGGCTGAGCCTCCACGAGCTCGATCGTTGATCGCGACCTCACCATGACGGTTCCGCGAGCGGCCGGATCCGGCAGCGGCCCGAGCCCACGCACGGCCAACGTCGTGCGTCGGGCGCAGTCCGGGCAGTCGGCGGACAGCAACCTGCTCGCGGGCCTCCAGTGAACGAAGGCACTCGCCGGAATCGCCGCGGCGCAAGACGGGCACGCCACTGCTCGTGCATCGCCCCGGGTGACCCGGGGAACGCCATCCCGGCTCGGTCCGGCCACCGGATCGGCAGGGCAAGGATTGATCGATGTCTCACGTCGCTCGGTCACTCATGCCACCTTCGCCTGTCGTCGACAAGCGGCGAGGAGCACAGGGTCCGGTTTGATCCAGGCGCGCTAGATGATGTCGGCAAGTCTGCCACACCCCGGGGCCATGATCATCGGCACCCCGGATCGGTCAGCCGGTGTAGTAGCGGTCCGCAACCTCGAGAGCCTCGTCGAGGATCTGCAGTCCCTCGCGAGCCTCGTCGTCGGTGACCGTGCAGGGAGGAACCGCATGGGTCCGGTTGAAGTGCACGAACGGCCACAGCCCCCGCTCCTTGCACGCCGCGGTGAACTCCGCCATCGGCGCCGCCGCCGGGCCGCTCGCGTTGAACGGCACCAGTGGTTCGCGGGTCCGCCGGTCGCGCACCAGCTCGAGCGCCCAGAACACCCCGAGCCCGCGCACCTCGCCGATCGAGGGGTGCCGCTCGGCGAGCGCGGCGAGGCCGGGGCCGAGCACCTCGGCCCCGATCCGCCGGGCGTTCTCGACGATCCCTTCCTCGCGGAAGATCCCGATCGAGGCCACGGCAGAGGCACACGCCAGCGGGTGACCTGAATAGGTGAGGCCGCCCGGGTAGGTGGTGGTCTGGAACGACCCGGCTACCCGGTCCGAGATGATCACCCCGCCGAGCGGGATGTAGCCGGAGTTCACGCCCTTGGCGAAGGTGATCAGGTCGGGGGTGACACCCCAGTGGTCGACCGCGAGCCACTCCCCGCACCGACCGAAGCCGGCCATCACCTCGTCGGCGATCATCACGATCCCGAACTCGTCACAGATCTCTCGGACGCCGGCCAGGTAGCCGTCGGGCGGCATGATCACGCCGTTCGTGCCCACCACCGTCTCGAGCAGGATCGCGGCGATCGTGTGCGGGCCCTCGACCATGATCAGGTCGCGAAGGTGCTTCAACGCGCGCACCGACTCCTCAGCCGCGTCGGCCGAGTGGAACGCCGACCGGTAGGTGTAGGGGCCCCAGTAGCGGACGACGCCGGGCAGGCCGGGCTCGGACGGCCAGCGGCGGGGGTCGCCGGTCAGCGCGATCGCGCCGGCCGTGGCGCCGTGATAGCTGCGGTACGCCGCGAACACCTTGTTACGCCCGGTGTGGAGTCGGGCCATCCGGATCGCGTTCTCGTTGGCCTCGGCGCCACCGTTGGTGAAGAAAACCTGGTTGAGATCGCCCGGGGCGATCTCGGCGATCAACCGGGCCGCCTCACTGCGCGCGTCGTTGGCGAACGACGGTGCGATCGTGCAGAGCTTGGCCGCCTGGGCCTGGATCGCGGCCACCAGCTTGGGGTGCTGGTAGCCGATGTTGACGTTCACCAGCTGCGAGGAAAAGTCCAGGTAGCGCTTGCCCTCGTAGTCCCAGAAGTAGGACCCCAGCGCGCCTTCGATCGGCATCGGGTCGATCAGCGCTTGCGCCGACCAGGAATGGAAGACGTGCGCACGGTCGAGCGCGCGGACTGCCGCCTCGTCGAGGGTCTCGCCGGCCCGGGCCGGCATCAGCTCGGTCATCGGGTGCGGGGGAAGCCGAGGTCGACCATCGAGTCGGCCGGATCCGGCCAGCGCGAGGTCACCACCTTGCCCCTGGT
>CAYNDD010000083.1:1513-4628 GCA_964395425.1 uncultured Frankiaceae bacterium | reverse complement strand
CGACCATCGAGTCGGCCGGATCCGGCCAGCGCGAGGTCACCACCTTGCCCCTGGTGTAGAAGTTGATGCCCTCCGGGCCATACATGTGCTGGTCGCCGAACAACGAAGCCTTCCATCCGCCGAAGGAGTAGTACGCAACCGGCACCGGGATCGGGACGTTGACCCCGACCATCCCGACCTCGACGTCGAACTGGAACCGTCGAGCGGTGCCGCCGTCCCGGGTGAAGATCGCGACTCCGTTGGCGTACGGGTTGGAGTTGATCACCTCGAGCCCGGCCTCATAGGTGTCGGCCCGCACGACCGCGAGGACCGGACCGAAGATCTCGTCGGCGTAGACCGACATCTCGGTCGTGACGTTGTCGAGCAACGTGGTGCCGAGGAAGAAGCCGGCCTCGGGCAACTCCGCCGCACGGCCGTCGACCACGACCCGCGCGCCGGCCTCGGCGCCCGCGGCGATGTAGCCGGCCACCTTGTCCCGGTGCTCCGCGGTGATCAACGGGCCCATGTCGGTGTCGGGGTCGGCGCCGTTGCCGATCGTGAGCTTCGGCAGCCGGGCCGCGATCGCATCGACCAGGCGGTCGCCGACGTCACCGACCGCAACCGCCACCGAGATCGCCATGCAGCGCTCGCCGGCCGCGCCGTACGCCGCCGACACCGCGGCATCCGCAGCCATGTCGATGTCCGCGTCCGGCAGCACCAGCATGTGGTTCTTCGCGCCGCCGAGCGCCTGGACCCGCTTGCCGTGCGCGGTCCCGGTCTCGTAGATGTAGCGGGCGATCGGCGTCGATCCGACGAAGCTCACCGCGGCGATGTCCGGGTGGGTCAGCAGCCGGTCGACCGCCTCCTTGTCCCCTTGCACCACGTTGAACACGCCGTCCGGCAGCCCGGCGTCCTTCCACATCTGGGCCAGGAACAGCGACGCCGACGGGTCCTTCTCGCTCGGCTTGAGAATGAAGGCGTTGCCGGCCGCGATCGCGTTCGCACACATCCACAGCGGCACCATCGCCGGGAAGTTGAACGGCGTGATCCCGGCCACCACCCCCAACGGCTGGCGGATCGAATAGACATCGACATCGGTCGACGCCTGCTCGGAGAAGCCGCCCTTGAGCAACTGCGGGAGACCGGTCGCGAACTCGACGTTCTCCAGGCCGCGCGCAACCTCGCCGAGCGCATCGGCAAGCACCTTGCCATGTTCGCTCGTCACGATCGCGGCCAGCTCGGTCTGGCGGCGGTGCAGGAGCTCGCGGAACTCGAACAGAATGGCCGCGCGCTTCGACAGCGACGCGGTCCGCCAGTCCCGTGCGGCCTCCTTGGCGACCGCCACCGCGGCATCGACCTCCGCGGCGCTGGCCAGGCCCACCGATGCGGTCTGCTCCCCCGTCGCCGGGTTGAACACCGGCGAGGTCCGGCCTGATTCGCTCGGCGCCTGCTTGCCACCAATCCAATGCGCGATCAACGTCTGCATACCGTGCAGGGTACGGACCCGCGCGGGCCGGATGCGAACGACCGGGGCGGATCAGGCCGTCGAAATCGGGCGCGGACGACAAATCCGGAACGGCGCCGAACGGCACGCCGGTCTTGAAGCGGTGTTTAGGCCGCGGGAACACTTCGATGGTGAGCACGGTCCGCGCGGAACGAGCCGTGGACGACGCTGCCCTGACGCACGACGGCCTGCTCTACCGCGACCGCGACGACTACCTGGCCGGCGTCATCGGCTTCCTGCTCGCCGGCCTGCGCGCCGGCCAACCGATCTTCGTCGCCGTCCCGGAGCCCAACCTCGCCGCCATTCGCGACCGGCTGAACGGGGCGGGGGCAGACATCCGGTTCGCCGACATGAGCGAGATCGGGCGCAATCCCGGCCGGATCATTCCCGCCGTCCACCGCTTCGTCGACGCGCATCCCGCGCGCCGGGTCCGGTTCGTCGGCGAGCCGATCTGGGCCGGCCGGTCGGCGGCCGAGATCCAGGAGGCCACCCGGCACGAGGCGATGCTCAACATCGCCTTCCGGCGTACCGCGGTCGACATTCTCTGCCCCTACGACGTGACCCGGCTCGCCCCGCAGGTCATCGACGACGCCTGGCGGACGCATCCCGGCATGTACGACGCCGCGCGACACCGACACAGCGCGCACTACGCCGACCCGGCTCAGATCTACGCCGATGGCGAGCCGCTGCCCGACCCACCCGGCGACGTGCCGGTCGTGGCGGTCGACGGCGACGACGTCGCCGGCTTGCGGCGCTGCGTCCTGGAGTTCGCGCTGGCCAGCGGGCTCGCACCGCGGCGTTGCCACGACCTCGTGCTGGCGGTGAACGAGATCACGACGAACACGATCGTGCACACGCCCGGGTCGGGCACACTTCGCTTGTGGTCCACCCCGGACTCCGTGGTCTGTGAGATCCGCGACACCGGGTTCATCGCCGACCCGCTGGCCGGACGTCGGCCACCGAGCGACGGGGCCGACCACGGGCGAGGATTGTGGATGGCGAATGAGCTGTGCGACCTGGTCCAGCTGCGCTCGTCAGCAGCGGGTACCACGATCCGCCTGCAGGTCGACCGCACGGGCTGAGCGGCAACCGCTCTACCCAAGGCCGGTCAAGGGTCGTATTGTGCCCGGGTGATCCGCCCACCAAGAGTCACCCACCTCGTCATCGGCGTCGCGGCGTTCACGCTGCTCGCCTCCTCTTCGGTCGGGGTTGCCGGCAGCAGCGCCGCGACCCCCCAGGTCCTTCGCGTCGGCACCTGGCACGGCATCGCCGGCAACGAACCGACCATCGATGCAGCGATCGCCGCCCTGAAGCCCGGCGACTGGCTGCTGATCGGCCCGGGTGACTGGCACCCGCAGATGGACAAGTCGAAGGCACAGGCAGGTACGCCGTACCCGTCGGCGATGTTGGTCACGACGCCTCAGGTCCACATCCGCGGCATGAACCGCAACAAGGTGATCATCGACGGCACCAAGATCGGCTCGAAGCCGTGCTCGGCGCGCAAGCAGGCCCAGGACTACGGGCAGAAGGTGCACGGCACGGCTCAGGGCCGCAACGGCCCGGAGGCGCTGGACGCAAGCGGCGTCTACTTCGAGAACTTCACCGTCTGCAACTTCCTGACCGGCAGCGCCG
>CAYNDD010000083.1:0-1413 GCA_964395425.1 uncultured Frankiaceae bacterium | reverse complement strand
AGCGGCGTCTACTTCGAGAACTTCACCGTCTGCAACTTCCTGACCGGCAGCGCCGACACCGGCAACGAGGTCTGGTGGAACGGCGGCGACGACGGCGGCAAGATCGGGCTCGGCTCCTGGTACGGCAACTACCTGACGACGACGACGACGTTCTTCAACCCCAAGCAGCCGGACACCGCGGCTCAGTACGGCCTGTTCGTGAGCGACTCGCGCGGCCCGGGCGAGATGAACCACACCTACTCGAGCAACTTCAACGACTCCGCCTACTACATCGGCGCGTGCCGCAATTGCCACGCGATCATCAACCACGGCCACGCCGAGAACTCTGCGCTCGGCCTGTCGGCGACCAACTCCGGCGGCAGCTTCATCATCGAGAACACCGAGTGGGACCAGAACAAAGCCGGCATGGTCTCCAACAGCATGAACAGCGGCGACCCGCCGCCGCCCCAGCTCGGCAGCTGCCGGAAGGGCGGCACCGGACCGCTCGGCACCACCTCGTGCGAGATCTGGCGGCACAACTACGTCCACGACAACAACAACCCGAACGTGCCGTACGCCGGGACCGCCGGCTTCGGTCCGGTCGGCACCGGGATCGTGCTGGCCGGGACGCACAACATCACGCTCTACAAGAACCGGATCACCGACAACAAGTCCTGGGGCGTCCTCACGACGATCTTCCCGGACACCGGTCATGAGGCCGCCCACTCACCGGGCAACTGCCACGGCGGCGTCGCGAACGGCAACGTGCTCGGAATCCCGGTGAAGTGCCTGTTCTACACGACCGCCAACATCGTGAAGGACAACACCTTCAGCCACAATGGCGGCTACGGCAACCCGACCAACGGCGACATCGCCAACCTGGCGCTGGACCCGTCCAACCGACCGCACGAGCCGGGCAATTGCTTCAGCCACAACATCGACAGCGCGGGTCTGACCACCTGGCCACATCACCTGCAGAAGTACGAAGGGAAGTGCGGCCGGGCGGTCTACCCCGGGTCCGGCCCGACCTTCACCCTGGCCGAGCAGGCGAGCTGCGCGAGCGGGTTGCTGATCGACTGCCCGGGCGGCGTGGTCGCGCACTACCCGAAGACCACGAAGGTCAAGCTGAAGCCGCTTCCCAAGCAGCGCACGATGCCGAACCCGTGTGCGGGCGTCCCGGCCAACCCCTGGTGCCCGTCATCGCACACCAAGCCCTATCAGTCGCGGCCCAACCAGTCGCGGCCCAACCAGTCGCGCCGACTGGAAGGCGGGCTCGGGCTGCCCTGGCCGTACGGCGGGTTGCTCGCGATCGCGGTCGTCGCCGCGGCCGGCTGGCGTCGGCTGCGGCGGGTGCCGGCTCGGGTCCGCCGCTAGCCCCACGCATGGGCCATTGGTGGGGCTACTGCTGGGTCGGGTCGGCGACCCGGGCGAGGA
>CAYNDD010000082.1:6741-11762 GCA_964395425.1 uncultured Frankiaceae bacterium | reverse complement strand
CAGGGGGTCAATATTCAGTTGCCGATAGGGGGTCAATTTTCGGTTGCCGTTGACACTCGTGTGCGGGACAGCATCGATGACGAGCGTCGGACGTAGTTCGGCGCGCGCAAGATCGACATTGATCTCGAAGTCCTGCGGGAATCGCCTACTGGATAGCCGTCCAGTTCGACGACACCTATGAGATCCAATGGTCCCCCCGATGGGAGGGCAAGCGAACGTAGGTGTCGGTCTGTTGCGCTTGGCTTCGAGGTGATCGACAACTGCTCCCCGCATCGGCAGGCGGAGCCGCGTGGCGGCTTTCGCCTACGATCGCGCTCGTGGAGCCCACGATCTACGAGGCGATGGGTGGAGCCAGTGTCGTGCTCGCGCTTGCGGAGGCATGGCACAGGCGTTGCCTGACCGACCCGATTTTGGCGCATCCGTTCGAAGGTGGGGTTCACCCTCATCACACGGAGCGGCTCGCGGCGTACTGGTCCGAGCAGCTCGGTGGGCCAGCGGCATACACGGAGTCAGTAAGTGACTACTCCAACGTGGTCCGGTTGCACAGCGGCGACGGACTGCATGAACAGATGGATGGGCGGGCGGTCGCCGCATTCGTGCTCGCCCTCGACGAGGTCGCGATCCCTACCGACCCTCGTCTGCGGTTCCAGCTAGTCGCCTGGTTCACTTGGGCAACCGCGGTGCTCAATCACCGATGGACTGCGCCCGACGACGTGCCGAGCGACCTTCCCCTCCCGATCTGGGACTGGAACGGCACCGAAGGCTGGTAGCAGCGAAGACACGGTCGGACGCCTTCTCGGCGACACCCACGGGCCGTCGCTGCAACGGATAGGTGCGGCTACCGAGCGAATCGGCCTTCTGGACCGCACATTGGGTTCAGGAGGGGCTCGGCGCGTCGAGCGTGAGGTCGCGGAGCAACTTGGCGACGTGGCCGGTGGCCTTCACGTTGTAGAAGGCGTGCGCGATCGTACCCTTCGGGTCGACCACGAAAGTGGACCGGATCACGCCGGTGACCGTCTTGCCGTACATCGTCTTCTCGCCCCACGCGCCGTACGCCGTCAAGATCGTCTTGTCCGGGTCGGAGAGCAGCGGGAAGGTCAGGTCGTGGGTCTCGCGGAACTTGCGCAGCTTGGCCGGCTTGTCGGGCGAGATCCCCACCACCGCGAAGTCGGAGCCGTCGAGCAGCGCGAGGTTGTCGCGGAAGTCGCAGGCCTGTTTGGTGCAGCCGGGGGTCAGCGCGGCCGGATAGAAGTAGAGGACGACGTTGCGGCCGCGGAACTCCTTCAGGGTCCGGGTCTGCTCGTCGGCGTCGAGCGCGCTGAACGCGGGGGCCGGGTCACCGGGAGAAAGTCGCATGGGATCGAACGCTAGTACGCTCACCCCCGACTGATGGAGGACACGTGGCGCCGAGCCGGGACCCAGACGCGATCGAGCGGGACATCGAAGCAACCCGCGCGGAGTTGACCGACACGATCGACGCGATCGCCGAACGGGTGAGTCCCAAGCGGGTGGCCTCCCGGGGGGTCGAAGTGCTCCGCGAGCAGGCGGCGGCGGCCTCGTCCCGGCCGCCCGGTCAGCTGGCCGCGGTTGCCGCGGTGGTGATCGTGGTCGCGGTGCTCTTCTGGCGCCGACGCTCCCGCTGACCTCGCCGATGCGAGCGAAATCAGCTTCGGTGCGGCAGACTGCCCACTGTGCGCATCTCGGCGAAGTCTGACTACGCGGTCCGGGCGATGGCTGAGCTCGCCGTGGCCGGCGAGCAGGGCGCGGTCAAGGCCGAGCAGATCTCGGTCGCCCAGGACATCCCGCTGAACTTCCTGCTCGGGATCCTGCGCGAGCTCCGCAACTCACACCTGGTCCGCAGCCAGCGTGGCCGGGACGGCGGGTACGTCCTGAGCCGCCCGGCCGAGCAGATCACTCTCGCCGACGTTATTCGCGCGGTCGACGGTCCGCTGGCCAACGTCCGAGACCTCAGCCTGACCGACCTCAGCTATCCCGGCGCTGCGGCGTCCCTGCGCGAGGTCTGGATGGCGGTGCGCGGCAGCCTTCGCGACGTGCTGGAGAACGTGACGGTCGCCGACCTGGCCAGCGGCCGCCTCCCGCGCAACGTCAAGGCCCTGGCCGCGCGCCATCAGGCCGAGCGCAACTGACCGAAGATTGTCGTTGCACGACAGAACCGATGCCGTTCCTCATCGCATTGTTATGGCATGGGCGCGACTGAGGGGTCTGGGTGAGAGCGCACGAGGCTCAGTTTCGCGACTTTGTCGTGAGCTCCCAGTCTCGGCTTCTGGCGTTCGCTGAGCTGGTCACGGCTGATCGCGGGCGGGCCGAGGATCTCCTCCAAGAGGGTTACCTTGCGGCGTACGCGGCCTGGCCGAGAATTCGTGACCGGTCTCCCGAGGCGTACGTCCGTCGCTGCATCGTCAACGGGCGGATCACCTGGTGGCGCCGACGCAGCTCGCATGAGCGACCGGTCGAGGAAATCCGCCAGCTGCCGCGGCAGACCATTCCCGACTACAGCGAAGAGATCGACCAGCGACTGCTCGTGCTGGCGGCCCTGCGCCGACTGACCGTCCGCGAGCGTGCCGTTGTCGCGCTGCGCTTCTACGTGGGGCTGTCGGAGGCGCAGATCGCCGCGGAGCTCGACATCGCTGCCGGGACCGTCAAGAGCACCGCCTCGCGGGCGGTCGCGAAGCTGCGCGACGACTCGCTACTGCGTGAAGGAGTGACCAAATGACTCAGACTCCCACCGGCGATCCGATCGAGCGGATCCGTCACTACGCAGCAGACTCCGTGCTGCTCGACGTCGAGGCGATCCTTCGATCGGGACGTCGCCGCCGTCGTAGCCGGCAGGCCTTCGCGGCAGGCGGGCTGGTCGTGCTGGCCGGCGCCGTTGTCGGTGTGACGCTGACGGTTTTCCCTTCCGGGCACAGCCGCCGCCAGTCCGTCGTCATCCCCGCTGGTGCCCCCGATCCCGGGCGCGGCCTGCTGGCCCGCCATGCGGCGGTAGGGAAGCTCGAAACGCTGACGACCACAGCGAGCGGGTGGCGGGGTGAGGCCTACCTCGACAGTGCCGGTGACATGTGCGAAGGCTGGGTCGACCCCGCGACCTCGGTGATGCAGGGGGCCTGCGGCGCGGCCCTCGCGACCTCTGGACCAACCGGGGTTGCCCCCGCCGCTCCAATCACGCCGCTGTTGATCGAACCGGAAGCCGGCGTGACCACCCGATCCGTAGAGGCCTTCGGTCTCACCGGTCCGAACACTACGGCCGTCACCGTCACCAACCGCGGTCACGAGCTCCACGTGGTGATGTCGGCGCTTCAGACCGCCGACGGCCGGCGAGCCTTCATGGTGCGCTACCACTTCCCCCGGATCGCCGACTGGGTCGACACCGCCACGGCCACAGACGCCAGCGGCACCGTGCTGGGAACCACGATGTTCGTGGCCCCTGACACCGGAACCCCGCCGGGCCCCTTGCCGACGCCGACGCCCTGACCGGGATGCGTCAGTGGCGGGACGGCCGGCTGCCCTTCGGCAGCAGTTCGATCCAGGTGCGTCCCGGAGCGAGGTTGATCACATGGCCGCTCGCGTCGAGCAGGGACAACGGCGAGGTGACGGTTGGCCGCTTCCAGGTGCCCTTGATGATCTTGCCGTTGCGCATCACCCAGACCGGGTTGCTGCCGACGGTCACGTCAAGCGGCGAGGCGTTGCCGAGTACGTCGTGCAGCCCGGTGCTGGCGATGTCGACCGACATGATGACGACGTTGGTTGCGCTGACCTGCTTACCGTTGGTCAGCATGTCCGCCGAGCCGTCCTGGGTCCGCAGCCAGCTGTTGTGCGACCAGGTCCACACCGCGCTGGCGGCCGGCCAGTTCAGCGAGATGTGTTTGGCTCCGCGCGCTGCGGAGTCGATCGAGCCGTAGCTGAACAGCGGCTTTGGTGCGGTGAGCCTGGAGCGCCTTTGTAGCCCGGCGTGCCGGAGCCGCTTGGTCGAGGAGAACACGTTGTGCGGCGCGGGCCGGGACAGGTTGCGGTCGAAGTACTGCGGATCGTTGTCCTGCGAGACCAGCACGGTGTCGCCGTGCGCTTCGATCGGCGGCAGGTCCTTGGGGTTGGCCCCTGAGAAGCCGAGGATGCTGCCGTGCAGCAACGCGAGCAGGTCGGCATCGGTGATCCGGGCCGAGCGGATCGGGCCGACAAGAGGCGCCGCGGTGCACTGGAAGATCGCCATCAGCCTGGTCAGCCCGCCCTCGACGAGCTCCTCCACGACGATGTCGGCCTGGTTGTCACCGGCCTGCGGGAGCGCCTGGGCAACGTTGTCGATCTTCACCGCGACGGCTGCCCGGGACACCGACTGGTGCTTCTGTTGCGCCATTCCGGTCAAGGGGCAGGTCGCACGGGCTCCCGGCGACGTGCTGGTGGAGACCGAGGTCGACGGCGAGGTCGCCGACGCCCCGGGGGTCGACGGGCTGGAGCTTCCGCTGCACCCCGCTATGGCAAGGACGGCGAGAAGGCCGGCGATCGTGGCTGCGTTGCGGGTCAGCTGCATGGGTTGGTTGCCCCTGTTCGGACGGTCGGGGTCGCAGTCGATGTGGAGACCTTGACCGGTTTGACCCCCGAGTAGGTGGAACCCAGGATGAGCTCGATCCGGGTGCCGAGGGCGTTGGATTCGCGTTCGACCGAGCCCGGTACGGCCGCCGCAAGGGTCTTGGCGGAGTCGGCCCGGGTCGGGCCGTAAAGGACCACGGTAGTCGCTGGACTCGTGCCCTTCGGCGCGTTCCCGGTGCCGCTGATCAGGAAGCCCTCCCCGGACAGCGCCTGGCCGGCGGTCGCGGCCAGGCCGCCGGTCGAGGTCGCGTTGAGCACCTTCACCGCGATGTCGCCCGGCGGGATGGTGAGCCGCTGCGGCCGGGTGACGTTCGTGATCGGCTTGTCGGCGCTGAAGTCGTGGAACAGCCGCTTGGACAGCACCGGGTCCCACTTGACCGCGGACCCCACCGGCGTTGCGAGGGCGGTGTTGGACA
>CAYNDD010000082.1:0-6641 GCA_964395425.1 uncultured Frankiaceae bacterium | reverse complement strand
ACCGGGTCCCACTTGACCGCGGACCCCACCGGCGTTGCGAGGGCGGTGTTGGACAGCGGCACGGTCAGCAGGTTGACGTTCTTGGGCGACATCGAGTGCAGCGTCGATGCCAGCCTGAGGATCTGCGCCGTACCGAGCCCCTTGTCGGTGGTCAGCGACCCGGCCACGCTCTTGAGGAAGCCGTCCAGCTTGGGCAGGTTCAGCAGTACGCCGGCGCTCTCCGCCTTGTTGAGCATCGCGCCCATGAACTTCTGCTGGCGCTGGATCCGGCCGAGGTCGCCCTGCGCCGGGTCGAACTCCCGCGCCCGCACGTACTCGAGCGCGGTGGCGCCGGTGAGGTGGCTGGTGCCGGCCGGGAGTTTCAGGCCGCTGCCGACGTAGCCGCCGGTTGCCGAGTCGAAGTGGACCGGGTCGTTGATCGCCCTGGCGTTGCAGACGTTCACCCCGCCGAGGGCGTTCACCATGTTGACGAAGCCGAGGAAGTTGATCTCGATGTAGTGGTCGATCCGGACGTGGGTGTTGTACTCGACCGTCTGGATCGTCAGCTTCGCGCCGCCGAGGGAGTAGGCCGCGTTGAGCTTGTTCATCTGGGCCGGGACCTCGTGACCGTTCGAGCGGTGCGCGGGGATCGTGACGTAGGAGTCGCGCGGCAGGCTGACCATGTCGGCCTTGCCGCCGCCGGCCGGGATGTGCAGCAGGATCATCGTGTCGGAGCGCTGCCCGGCGTCGTGACCGACGTGCAGGGTGTTCTCCTGGGCCTTGGTCAGCCCGGCCCGGCTGTCCGAGCCGACGATCAGGATGTTCAGGTCACCGATCGCCCCGCCGGTGGGACGGGATCCGGACGGGAACGGGTTGATCTTGTGGATCTTGTCCAGGATGGACAGCCCGGCGAGCGCGGCGAGCCCGACGACCAGCACCAGGACCGCGGCCATCACGCCCGCGATCGTGGCGATCATCCGCTTGCGCGACCACTCCCGGAAGCCACGCAGGCCCCGGCGCCGCCCGGGCGGACCGGGTGGTTTCGGGGGCCGGCCGGGCCGGCCGCGGGACGGTGGCCGGCGCGGATCGAGCTCGGGTGGCAGGGTCCGGGTCGCCGTTTCCCCGCCATGCGGCGGCCCGTCGTACGTTCCGCTCACGTGCTGGAACCTCCGACGATAGGGACATATGGGGCCGACCCGGTATCGATGCTAAGTGAGTGGTCCGCGATCGGCCCGGATGCCACGCGGTAGCGTGCCGCGCGATGGCACGCACACAATCCGGGCTCGAGCCGGCCGTCTCGGTCGTGTTGACGGTGCTCAACGAGGAGCGCCACCTGCGCGCGGCGGTCGGCTCCGTCCTCGCTCAGGACTACCCGGGCGAGGTCGAAATCGTGCTCGCGCTCGGACCCTCGCGGGACCACTCGGATGCCGTCGCGCAGGAGCTCGCCGCGGACCCCCGGGTCGTCCTGGTCGCCAACCCCACCGGCCGGACGCCGAACGGGCTCAACCTCGCGGTCGCGGCGAGCCGGTTTCCGGTGGTCGCCCGGGTCGACGGCCATTCCGTGATCCCGCCGGACTACCTGCGCAACGCGGTGGCGGTCCTCGAGCGGACCGGTGCGGACAACGTGGGCGGCCTCATGTCGGCCCGCGGCGTGACGACCATCGAGCAGGCGATTGCGACCGCGATGACGAGCAAGCTCGGCGTCGGCAACGCCCCGTTCCACGTCGGCGGCACCGAGGGCCCGGCCGACTCGGTCTATCTGGGGGTCTTCCGTCGCAGCGCCCTGGACCGGGTCGGCGGGTACGACGAGACCTTCACCCGCGCCCAGGACTGGGAGATGAACTACCGGATCCGGGCGTCGGGCGGACTGGTCTGGTTCTCGCCGACCCTGTCGGTGTCCTACCGCCCGCGGCACTCGCTGGCCGCGCTCGCCCGGCAGTACTTCCACTACGGGCGCTGGCGTCGCCAAGTGATGCGCGCTCATCCGGGTTCGGTCAACCTTCGCTATCTCGCCCCGCCGGCGGCGGTGCTGGGTGTTCTTGCGGGTCTTGTTCTCTCAACGTTTCTGTCGGTCTGGGCGTTGACTGCTCCGGCCGCGTATCTCCTGCTCGATGTCGTGGGCTCGCTGGTCATCGGCCGCGGGCTGCCCTGGCGGGCCTGGCTCGCACTCCCGGTGGTCATCGCGACCATGCACATGGCCTGGGGGATCGGATTCCTGTCGGCCTGGCGCCGACCGGCAAGCTAGAAGTATCGATCGGCTAGCTGAGACATCCTTCGTTGCTGGCCGTGGTCGGGTTGATCCCGGACTGTGACGGTGCAGCGCTGATCTTGACCGGGACGACCGATGTGTAGTTGCTGCCGATGATCACCGTGACCGTCGCACCGGTGGAAAAATTGTTGGTGCTGGTCGCACCGGGGAGCGAGGCGGTCACGGTCTGCGACGACTGGACCTTGTCGCTGCCGTACTCGACCGTCGTCGTGGTGTAGCCGGTGTTCGGGGCCGCCCCGATGCTGACGATGTGGAAGCCTTGCGCGGCGAGTGCGTGGGCGACCGTGCGTCCGAGGTGCTTCTGGGTTGTGCCGTTCTCGACGATCACGTTGATCGCGCTCGGCGCGATGGTGAGCGTCGGACCGGATGCCTTCGCCGCCTTGGCGCTACCCGGGATCGGCTTGTCGTGCCGGATCGCGTTCCACAGCTTGGCCGACTTGACCGGGTCCCAGGCCACGTCTGCGGTCGGGACACCCGGTGGCAGGGTCGTCGCCAGCGGAACAGTGAGGATCTGGATCCCGCCCGGGCCGACGCCGTGGATCGCCTTCGCGAGCTTGATCATCTCCCGCAGGCCGAACCCGTCGGTCTGCAGCGACTTGGTCCCGGCGTTGACGACCCGGGCCAGCTTGAGCGGATCGAGCAGCAGGCCGGTGCTGAAGGCCTTGCGAATGACCGCGCCGATGAACTCCTGTTGCCGCTTGATCCGAGGCAGGTCGCCACCGCCGTCGAGGGCATAGCGGGCCCGCATCAACGCCAGCGCCTGGGTGCCGTCGATCTCGACGCTCTGGCCGGCCGGCAGGTTCAGGCCACTGCCGTGGTAGCCGGACGCGTCGTGCACGATCGGATCCTGCAGCGGCTGCGCGACGCACATCCGGACCCCGCCGAGCGCGTCGACCACCTTCTCGAAGCCGATGAAGTTGATCACTGCGTAGTGGTCGATGTGGATGTGGGTGAGCTTCTCGACGGTGGCGATCGCGCAGCTCGGCGCATACTTCGGGCCGGCCTGCTCGCCGATCGAGAACGCCTCGTTGAACTTGCCGACGGTCGGCGCCGACTTCTGGCCGTTCGGCCCGATGACGCAGGCCGGGATCTGCACGTAGGAGTCGCGCGGGATGCTGACCATGGTGGCCTTTTGGTCACCGGCGGACAGGTGCAACAGGATCGTGGTGTCGGAGCGGGCGCCCTGGATGGAGCTGCCGCCGGTGCCCTTGCCGCTCGCGCCGGCGCGGCTGTCCGAGCCCATCAGCAGGAAGTTCTCGGCGTTGGCCACGATCTTCGGGGCGACGATGCCCGATCCGGGGCCACTGGGGACCACGATCGGATCGGTGGTGATCTGCCCGAAATAGTGCCGGTACAGCAGGTATCCGCCACCGCCCACGATCACCAGAAGAACGGCGAGGGAGATCGACGTCCACTTCAGGACCCGTCTCCACCGTTCTGGAGGACGCGGTTGCGCGGACGCCGGGGGCGTCGTCACCGAAAGGTTGCTCCTTGTTCGACGGCTGGT
This sequence comes from uncultured Frankiaceae bacterium, assembly GCA_964395425.1. Classification (GTDB taxonomy): domain Bacteria; phylum Actinomycetota; class Actinomycetes; order JAFAQI01; family JAFAQI01; genus DATAUK01. Next base: position 2,886 of record CAYNDD010000082.1, on the reverse strand, counting down.
CACCCGGCCGATGAATTCTCAGGATAGGTGCCGTTTGCTGAGGAGACGCTGAAGGGGTCGCGGCGGTTGGCTCGTGGCGCGCGGTGCCGGGTCCGGTCTCGGACATTGCGGTCAAGACGCCGTATGGTTGGGACGATTGTGACTGGTGTGACACGTTCCTTCCCTCGCCGGCGACGCCTCGCGGCCGCCTCGCTGGGCGCAGGTCTGGCCGGCGCGGCGGTCGTCCCGATCGTGCTGGTGCCCGCGGCGTCGGCCGCTGCGACCACTGCGCACGGCGCCGACCGTGCGAACGGAGCCCTGGCCCGGCACGAGGTCTACCCGGTGCCGCCGAGCGGGGTCTACACGATCCACGGCCGCGGCAACGGGCACGGGCACGGCATGTCGCAGTGGGGCGCGATGGGCGCCGCCACGGTCGACCACCTGTCGGTCAACCAGATCCTGCACTTCTACTACCCGACCACCACGCTGGCGACCAAGTCGACGACCCGGACGATCCGGGTCCTGCTCACCGCGGCGGACGCGCCTGCGCGTGACGACGTGCAGGTCAACCCGGCACTCGGGCTGACCCTCACCCCGGCCGGCGGGAAGCCGTCGCTGCTGCCCACCAAGACCACGACCCATCACGCCATCGCCGGCTGGCGGTTGCAGCACAGCGGTGCCTCGATCGTGCTGCGCAACCTGTCCGCCGGCGCCTGGCACACCACGAAGAAGCTCGGGACCGGCGCCACTTTCACCGACACTGCACAGCAGATCCCGGTCGTGACCCCCGGCGGCCCGATCAGCTATCGCGGCTCGATCGTCGGCGAGCTCGAGTCGGGCTCGATGGAAGCGGTCAACATCGTCGACATCGAGCAGTACCTGCTCTCAGTGGTGCCGTCGGAGATGCCGTCGAGCTGGCCGGCCGCGACCCTGCAGGCGCAGGCGGTCGCGGCCCGGACCTACGCCCGGCACGGCTTGAGCGATCCGAAGACCAACTGGTACGACGTCGACGGCGATACCCGTGACCAGGCCTATGGCGGAGTCGGGGTAGAGACCCCTCGGGCCACCAACGCGGTCGAGGCCACTGCGGGCGAGACCATCGTCGACCGGCGCGGCCACGCGGTGCTCGCGCAGTACGCGTCGGCCGACGGCGGCTGGACGGTGTCGGGCGGCGTGCCCTACCTGCCGGCCGAAGCCGATCCGTATGACGGCGCGGTCGCCAACGCCGACCACGCCTGGACCAGGTCGGTGTCGGCCAGCACGCTCGAGTCGGCGTACCCGCAGCTCGGGACCTTGTCCGAGATCGAGATCACCGGTCGCGACGGCGATGGGGCGTGGGGCGGCCGGGTCACCACGCTGACGTTGGTCGGCAGCAAGACCTCGGTGCAGCTCACCGGCGCCGACCTGCAAGCGACGCTCGGGTTCGGCAGCACCTGGTTCCGGCCGACGCCGCTGCCGGCCGCGCCGTCGAAGCTGACCGCCAAGGTCTCCGGCCAGACCGTGACGGCGACCTGGGCCGCGCCGGTGTCGGTCCCGGGGGCCGCAGCGGTCACCGGCTACCGGTTCACGCTGTCGCCGGGTGGCCATCACCAGAGCCTCAAGCCGACCGTGCTCAAGGCCTCGGTCGCGAAGCTGGCGGCCGGCACCTACACCGTGAGCGTCGTGGCGGTCAGCAAGGCCGGCAACAGCCCGGCCGCGACGACCACGGTCAAGGTCACGGCCGGTTGATGGGGCGTTAGATCCGGCCGAGCCGCCCGGCCTGATAGTCCTCGAACGCCTGCAGCACCTCGGCCTTGGTGTTCATCACGAACGGGCCCATCCAGGCCACCGGCTCGCGGATCGGCGCGCCGCCAAGGAGGATGACCTCGAGCCCGGCGGCGTACCGGTCGTCCTGGCCGGAGGCCGCGGCGACGGTAATGCTCCCGCCCGGCCCGAACACCGCCAGTTGGCCGGTCTCGAAGTCCACCGCTTCGGCACCGACCGTGCCGCGACCGGCCAGGACATAGGCCAGCGCATTGAAGTCGGGCCGCCACGGCAGCGTCAACGACGCACCGGGCGCGACGGTCGCGTGCACCATCGTCATCGGCGTGTACGTCGACCCCGGACCGGCGTGGCCGTCGACCTCGCCCGCGATCACCCGGACCAGGGACCCGGCGTCGGGCGAGGTGAGCAGCGCGACCTGGCCGCCGCGCAGGTCCTGGTAGCGCGGGGCGACCAGTTTCTGCGCCCGCGGCAGGTTGACCCACAACTGGATTCCGTGGAAGAGCCCGCCGCTTGCGACGAGTGCCTCCGGCGGCTTCTCGATGTGCAGGATGCCGCCGCCCGCGGTCATCCACTGCGTGTCGCCGTTGGTGATCACCCCGCCGCCGCCGTTGGAGTCCTGATGCTCGAAGGTGCCGTCGATGATGTAGGTGACGGTCTCGAACCCGCGGTGCGGGTGCCAGGACGTGCCCTTGGCCTCACCCGGGGAGTACTCGACCTCGCCCATCTGATCCATGTGGACGAACGGGTCGAGGTCGGCCAGGTCGACGCCGGCGAACGCGCGGCGGACCGGGAAGCCCTCGCCTTCGTAGCCGCTCGGCGCCTGGGTCAGGTTCTTGACCGGGCGCGGAACGGCCGTCGTGGGCTCGATCGACCCCACCCGGGTGAGGGTGGACAGGTCGTCGACGGTGACAGCGGGCATCGTGCGCCTCCGGTGGGTCGTTTCAGCAGATCATCCGTGCAACATTATTGCGGACACAACAATTCCAGGTGATCGATGACCGAGGTGTCGGGGCGTGCGGCGAAACTGAAACCTGTTCTAGTATGACCGGCGTGCGTCCGTCCGCGCTTGCCGGATCAGACGAGCAAGCTGCACTCGCCGACGCGGTCAGCGGTTTCGTCGAGCGGGCCGGCCTGACCCAGCAG
>CAYNDD010000081.1:0-11940 GCA_964395425.1 uncultured Frankiaceae bacterium | reverse complement strand
ACAGATCGCGGCCGCGGCGCTGGTCGAAGCCGGGCCGGTCGACCAGCCGCCAGCCCGAGGGCTGCAGGTCGACCGGCAGGTCGACCAGGTTGGTCGCGGTCCGCCCGATCAGATCGGCCGCCGGACCGCGGTCGGGGAGCTCGGGCAGGTGGGGCAGGTCGGGCAGCTCGTCGAACACCAGCGCCATCGCGCGATCGATGTCATCGCCCGGCAGCGATCCGATCCCGGTCGCCACACCGGCCGGTGCACCCCGCGCTGCCATAGCGCCGAGCGTAGTGGCGACCAGTGACGGTCCAGGGGCTCCTAACCGTCGAGCAGGTCGAGCAGGGTCGTCACGGTTCGCCAGTTCCGGCTGGTGCCGCGAACGCCCAGTCGGCGATCCCAGGGAGCGGCCGCCATCTTCGACCGGCCCGACCCACCGGGGTAATAGAAGTAGAGGCAGCGGTCGCCGAGCTCGAAGCGCTCCGGCACGAACTCCTCGCGGTCGAGTGCGGTCGCCTTCGCCGCGGCCGGATGGTCGCTGAGGAAACTGACGTGCACCGAGGTCGGCTCGTCGACGTAGTCCTGAAACGGGTTCGCGCCGATCACCGCGGCCAGCTCGTCGCGACTTCGGGTCATGACCTCGATGGCCAGGCCGAGGTCGCGCAGCAACGCCTCGGCGATCGCTCGCTCGACCTCCGCGGGCTCGGCCGTCTCGGCGGTCAGCACCAGGTTGCCGCTCTGGACGTAGGTCGACACGTCTGCATAGCCGGCCTCGACCGCGAGCTCGCGAAGCCGGCCCATCGGCACCTTGTTGTGGCCACCGACGTTGACCCCGCGCAGGAGTACGGCGTACCTGGTCATCGGGGGGATCAGGCGGCGCGATCGATCGTGGCTGAGCCGAGCACCTCGTCACCGGCATAGACGACCAGGGTCTGACCGGGTGCGACGCCGCGCAGGCCTTCGCCGACCGCCGCGACCAGCGAGCCGTCGACGAGCTCGACCCGGCCGGCGACCGGGTCACCGTGGGCACGAACCTGCACGTATGCGGTCGCCAAGGGCAGGAGCGGCGGCTCGCCACACCAGGTCGGCGAACCGCAGATCACCCGGGAGACCTCGAGCGCCTCGACCGGGCCGACGGTGACCGTGCGCTCGACCGGTGAGACGGACAGGACGTAGCGCGGGCGGCCGTCAGCGGCGGGGGTCGACAACGCCAGGCCGCGACGCTGACCCACGGTGAAACCGTAGGTGCCGTCGTGCGCGCCGAGCACCGCGCCGGATGGGTCGACCACCGCGCCGGGTGCCGCACCGAGCCGGTCGCGCAGCCAACCGGTGGTGTCGCCCGAGGGGATGAAGCAGATGTCGTGACTATCCGGCTTGGCCGCGACCGCGAGGCCCCGGGCCGCCGCCTCGGCCCGCACGTCGGCCTTCAGCGAGTCGCCCAGCGGGAACATCGCCGCGGCGATCTGGTCGGGGCGCAACACCGCAAGCACGTAGGACTGGTCCTTGCCGGTGTCGACCGCACGATGCAGCCGGCCGTCGACGATCCGCGCATAGTGACCGGTGCAGACCGCGTCGAAGCCGAGGGCCAGGGCGCGGTCGAGCACGGCCGCGAACTTGATCCGCTCGTTGCACCGGACGCAAGGATTAGGAGTGCGGCCGGCGGCGTACTCGGCGACAAAGTCGTCGATCACGTCCCGGCTGAACCGCTCGGCGACGTCCCAGACGTAGAACGGGATGCCGAGCACGTCGGCGGCCCGGCGCGCGTCGCGCGAGTCCTCCAGCGAGCAACAGCCGCGGGCGCCCTCGCGATGCGAGGCCGGCGTCTGCGACAACGCCAGGTGCACCCCGGTCACGTCGTGGCCGGCGTCGACCGCGCGCGCCGCCGCCACCGCCGAGTCGACCCCGCCGGACATCGCGGCCAGCACCTTCACGGCGCACCGCTCACGATGCGACCCGCCGGGCCGATCGGGCCCGCTCGACCGCCGGGCCGATCGCGGCAATCAGCTCGTCGACGTCGGCGGCGGTCGAGGAGTGCCCGAGCGAGAACCGCAGCGAGGACTTCGCCCGGTCCTCGGCGTGGCCCATCGCCAGTAGCACGTGGCTCGGCCGGGCCACGCCGGCCGAGCAGGCGGATCCGGTCGAGCACTCGACCCCGCGGGCATCGAGCAGCATGAGCAGCGCGTCGCCCTCGCAACCCGGGAACGAGAAGTGCGCATTGCCCGGCAACCGGCCGTCCTCGGACAGCGACCCGTCACCGTTGAGCTGGGCGTCCGGAACGACCTCGAGCACCCGGCGGACGAGATCGGCGCGCAGCTCGCGCAGCCGGGCGGCGCGTTCGGCCTGCTCCTTGACCGCGAGCTGGACGGCGAGGGCGAACGCGGCCACCCCGGGTACGTCGAGGGTGCCGGAGCGCACGTCGCGCTCCTGGCCGCCGCCGTGCAGGATCGGCACGCAGTCGACGTCCCGGCCGATGATGAGCGCGCCGACGCCGACCGGTCCGCCGACCTTGTGCCCGGTCACGGTCAGAGCAGCGACCCCGCTGGCGCCGAAGTCGACCTCGAGCGCACCGAGCGCCTGGACGCCGTCGGTGTGCACCGGTACGTCGTACTCGGTGGCGATCGCGGCCAGATCCGCGATCGGCTGGACCGTGCCCACCTCGTTGTTGGCCCACATGACGCTCACCAGTGCGACTTCGTGCGGGGCAGCCGCGATCGTCTCGCGCATCGCGTCGAGCCGGAGCCGCCCGCTGGCGTCGACCGGCAGCACGACCAGCTCGGCGCCTTCGTGCTCGGCCAGCCAGACCGCCGAGTCGAGCACCGCGTGATGCTCGACCGCGCTGACCAGCACCTTGCGGCGGCGGTCGTCGGCCGCGACCCGGGTCCAATACAGGCCCTTGAGCGCGAGGTTGTCGCTCTCGGTGCCACCGCTGGTGAACACCACTTCGCTCGGCCGCGCGCCGAGCGCGTCGGCGACGGTCTCGCGGGACTCCTCGACCACCCGGCGGGCCCGCCGGCCGGTGGCATGCAACGACGAGGCGTTGCCGACCTGCCCGAGCAACTCGGACATCAGGTCGACCGCCTGCGGCAGCATCGGCGTGGTCGCCGCGTGGTCGAGATAGGCCATCGCGGGTCAGCCTACGTGCTGATTGCGACGACAACCTCCGCAATAACGAGGTCGGGCTCAGCCCTTGCGGGCCTCGATCTGCTCGGTCAGCTGCGGAACCACGTCGAACAGGTCGCCCACCACGCCGAAGTCGACCAGGTCGAAGATCGGTGCTTCGGAGTCCTTGTTGATCGCGACGATCGTCTTCGACGTCTGCATGCCGGCCCGGTGCTGGATCGCGCCGGAGATGCCGACCGCGACGTAGAGCTGGGGGGAGACGGTCTTGCCGGTCTGGCCGACCTGGTTCTGGTGCGGGTACCACCCGGCGTCGGTCGCGGCCCGCGAAGCGCCCACGGCAGCGCCGAGGGAGTCGGCCAGCTTCTCGATCAGCGCGAAGTTCTCGCCACCGCCGAGGCCCCGGCCGCCGGACACGACGATCGATGCCTCGGTGAGCTCGGGCCGGCCGCCCTTCTTCTCGCTGACCCGGTCGAGCACCTTGGCCTTGGTGGCGGCGTCGGACAGCGTGACCGACACCTGCTCCTCGGCCGGCTGCGCGGGCGCCGGCTCCGGCGCGGTGGAGTTCGGCCGGACCGTGATGATCGGCGTACCGCGGCTGACCCGCGACTTCACCGTGTAGGAGCCGCCGAAGATCGACTGGTCCGCGACGAACCCGGCACCGACACCGACCGCGTCGGTGATGATGCCGGAGTCGATCTTGACCGCGAGTCGGCCGGCGATCTCCTTGCCCTCGGGCGAGCTCGGGATCAGCACCGCGGCCGGCGTCGACGACCCGACGACCTGGGCCAGCACCTCGGCCTTCGGCGCAACCAGGTATGAGTCGAGCTCGGCGTCGCCCGCGACATAGACCTTCTGCGCGCCGTACTCCGCGAGCGCTGCCTTCGCGTTGTCGTATCCCGCGCCGACGAAGACCGCGGAGGGCTCGCCCAAGGAGCGGGCGAGGGTCAGCAGCTCGAGGGTGACCTTCTTCGGCGTCCCGTCGACGTGCTCGACCAGAACGAGGACCTCAGCCATGTGTCGTCGTACTCCTGTCTCAGATGATCTTCTGCACGGCGAGGAACTCGGCCAGCTTGATGCCGCCGTCACCCTCGTCCTTGACGATCTGGCCGGCCGCCTTGGGCGGGCGGGCGGAGAACTCGAGCACCTCGGAGCCGGACCCGGCCAGCCCGACCTGGCCGGCCTCGATGCCGGCGTCGGCGAGGCTGAGGGTGGTGAGCGGCTTCTTCTTCGCCGCCATGATCCCCTTGAACGACGGGTAGCGCGGCTCGTTGATCTTCTCGACCACCGAGACCACGGCCGGCGTCGCGGCTTCGACCACGTCGTAGCCGGTGTCGGTCTGGCGCTCGATCTTGACTGTGCCCTCGCCGACCTCGACCTTGCGCGCGAAGGTCAGCTGCGCCGCGCCGAGCCGCTCGGCAAGCATCGCCGGCACCACGCTCATCCGCGCATCGGTCGACTCGACCCCGAGCAGGACCAGGTCGAACGGCACCGTGCCGAGCGCCTTGGCCAGCGCGTACGACGTCGCGAGCGCATCCGATCCGTGCAGGCCGTCATCCGCGACGTGGATCGCCTGGTCGACTCCCATCGAGAGCGCCTTGCGGATCGTCTCTACCGCTTTCTCCGGCCCCATCGTCAAGACGGTGACCTCAGCGGTGCCCCCGGAAGCGACGAGCGCTTCCTTGATCCGCAGCGCCTCCTCGATCGCGTATTCGTCGAGCTCGTTCATGACGCCCTCGACGCCTTCGCGGTCGACGGTCTTGTCGGAGTCGCTGAGCTTCTTCTCAGCCCAGGTGTCGGGCACCTGCTTCACGCACACGACGATGTTCATGGCCGGCGGCCGACCTCCAGCGGTAGGGAGACTTCGCTCTCACGCTCCGCTGCCGTCAATGCCAGCCGAGCTGAGTGCAAACTCTAGCAAGCGGTCGCCGGCCCCGGGCCGGTGACCAGGGATTCCGCGCGCGGTCAGCCTGCGAGACCGGCGATCAGGTTGATCGTCGCGGCGAGGATCACGGCCCCGAACAGGTAGGACACCAGGGCGTGGCGCAATGCCAGTCGCCGGAACTCGGCGTTCTGCAAGTCCGTGTCGGACACCTGGAAGGTCATCCCGACCGTGAAGGCGAGGTAGGCGAAGTCGGAGTACGGCGGCCGGACCTTGTGCTCGAAGTCGACGCCGCCCTCGTCGTGCGCGGCTCCCCCGCGGTAGTACAGCCGGGCGTACTTCAGCGTGAAGATCGTGTGCACCAAGAGCCAGGAGATAACGACCGACGCGACGCTGAGCCCGATCTCGAACCGCTGAATCGCCCCGTGGCTCGAATGCGACTGCGCGATCACGAGCGCGATGCCGACCAGGCTGGCGACCGCGGCCACCAGCAGGACGGAGTCCGCGACCGGCCGGCGCGGGTCCTCCCGGGCCGCGAGGGCCGAGGTCTGCTCCGCGTCGAGTGGCCAGATCGTGTGCCATACCCGGGCGGTGTAGAACAGCGCGGCCGCGTCGTACCCTGCGAGCGGCCCGAGGCCGGCGCGCGCGACAAGCGCGACCACGACCCCGACGACAACGCCCGGGACGACGGCGATCATGCCTTGCCGCCGCGCCGATGGCGTCATGTCGCCATCATCCCCCGCAGAGCGCGGGGGCGAACCTCGGTCAGGCGGCGGACGAGGCGCGTACGGCAGCGGCGATGGCCGACCCGCAGTCGCACGACCCGGCCACGAACGACTGCGAGTCGCAGCCGTCGCCCGGGCATCCGGTCGCGCCGCAGTCGGCGCAGTCCAGCATCAGGTTGTTGCAGGCGCTTCCGTCGAAGAGCCGTCCGTTGCAGCGACGCATGTCATCCTCCGGTGAGAACGGGTGCCGGTTGTGGCCGGGCAGGGCTTAGTGGAACTGCTCTTCTTCGGTGGATCCCTTGAGTGCCAACGTTTCTGCGGCCGGGTCGATCGCGGTCGCAACCGCGTCGAAGTAGCCGGCGCCGACCTCGCGCTGGTGCTTGGTCGCGGTATAGCCGTCGGCCTCGGCCGCGAACTCCTTCTCCTGCAGCTCGACGTAGGCGGACATGTCGCGCTCGGAGTAGTTCCTGGCCAGGTCGAACATCGCGAAGTTCAGGGCGTGGAACCCGGCCAGGGTGATGAACTGGAACCGGTAGCCCATCGCACCGAGCTCGCGCTGGAACTTCGCGATCGTGTCGTCGTCGAGGTGTGCCTTCCAGTTGAACGACGGTGAGCAGTTGTAGGCGAGCAGCTGCTCGGGGTGCTCCTTCTTGATCGCCTCGGCGTACTGCCTGGCCAGCTCGAGGTCCGGCGTGGAGGTCTCCATCCAGAGCAGGTCGGCGTACGGCGCGTAGGCGATGCCGCGCGCGATGCAGGGGTCGATCCCGTTGGTCACCCGGTAGAAACCCTCGGCGGTGCGCTCGCCGGTGATGAAGGCTTGGTCGCGCTCGTCGACGTCGCTGGTGATCAGCGTTGCGGCCTGCGCATCTGTGCGCGCGACGATGACGCTCGGCACGCCCTCGATGTCGGCGGCGAGCCGGGCCGCGGACAGCGTCTTGATGTGCTGACCGGTCGGGATCAACACCTTGCCGCCGAGGTGCCCGCACTTCTTCGCCGATGACAGCTGGTCTTCCCAGTGCACACCGGCGGCGCCGGCCTGGATCATCGACTTCATCAGCTCGAATGCGTTCAGCACCCCGCCGAAGCCGGCCTCGGCGTCGGCGACGATCGGTGCGAACCAGTCGATGTCGTCGCTGCCGCCCTCGCTCCAGCTGATCTGGTCGGCGCGGATCAGCGCGTTGTTGATCCGGCGGACCACCGCCGGCACCGAGTTGACCGGGTAGAGGCTCTGGTCCGGGTACGTCTGCGCCGCGAGGTTGGCGTCGCCGGCAACCTGCCAGCCGGAGAGGTAGATCGCCTTCAGGCCGGCCCGGACCTGCTGCACGGCCTGGTTGCCGGTCATCGCGCCGAGGGAGTTGACGTAGCCGTCCTGGTTGATGAGGTCCCACAGCCGGGTCGCCCCGCGGCGGGCCAGGGTGTGCTCCTCCTGGATCGATCCGCGCAGCCGGACCACGTCCGCGGCACTGTGGTTGCGCCGGACGCCCTTCCACCGCGGGTCGGTGTTCCACTGCTCGGCGAGCTCAGCGGCTTGGGCCTGCTGAGCCTCGGTGACGGCGGGGAGGGCCACGGATCACTCCTGACATCGCGGTGGAACTTCTCTCGGTGTTCCACTATGTGCCCGCTCTACTGGTGAGTACGGCGACTCCTGATGAGAAGAACACCGTTTATTCACAATTGGCGAAGAAGATGGTTTGATGTAGCCATGGCGCGACCCACCGAGGCTCCGGAAATCGACCTGGTCACCCTCGGCCAGCGGATCCGGCACCTGCGCCGCGCCCACGGCCTGACCCTCGCCCAGCTCGCGGCCGAGTCCGGCTCGGCCAGCTCCGCCCTGTCGATGGTCGAGAACGGCCGCCGCGAACCCCGCTTGTCGCTCCTGCGGTCGATCGCGGGTGCCCTCGACGTCCCGGTCGAGGACCTGCTCCGACCCGAGCCGCCGAGCCGTCGGGCATCGCTCGAGATCGCGCTCGAACGAGCCCAGCGCGAGCCGTCGTACGCCTCGCTCGGCCTGCCCGCCCTGCGGCCGAGCCCGCGGATCCCGACCGACGTGCTCGAGCATGTCGTCGCCCTGCACGACGAGCTGCGCCGCCGCGACGCCCGCTTCGCCGCCACTCCGGAAGCCGCCCGGCAGGCCAACGTCGAGCTGCGCCGGCACATGCGCAGCATCGACAACCACTTCCCCGAGATCGAGCTCGCGGTCGGGCAGGCCCTGAAGGCGGTGAACTACGCCGGTGGCGCGCTCCCCCAGCGGATGATCACCGACCTGGCCGCGCACTTCGGCTTCACCCTGCACAGCGTCACCGACCTCCCGGAGTCGACCCGCTCGGTCACCGACCTCGAGCACCACCGGATCTACCTGCCGCAGCAACCGGCGGGCCACGACCCCCGGTACGTCGTGTTGCAGACCCTCGGCCACTTCGCGCTCGGTCACACCGACCCGACCGACTTCGCCGACTTCCTGCGGCAGCGGGTCGAGGCGAACTACTTCGCCGCCGCGGCGCTGGTGCCGGAGACGCACGCCGTACGGTTCTTGGCCGAGGCCAAGCGCGACCGCGCGATCGACATGGCGGACATGCGCGACGTCTTCGCGATCTCGCACGAGACCGCCGCCCACCGGTTCACCAACCTCGCGACCCACCACCTCGACCTGCCGGTGCACTTCTGCCGGACCGACGCCAGCGGCACGATCTACAAGGCCTACGAGAACGACGGCCTGGCCTTCCCGTCCGACGCGATCGGCGCGATCGAGGGTCAGCTGGCCTGCCGCGAATACTCCTCGCGGCAGGTCTTCACCGCGCCGGAGCGCTACGGCACCTACGCCCAATACACCGACACCCCGGGCGGCACGTTCTTCTGCACCGCACACGTGCAGCCCGGGCCCGGCGGGGAGTTCGCGGTCACCGTCGGCGTCCCGTTCCAGCACGCGAAGTGGTTCCGAGCGTCGGACACCCATCGCCGGCGCCGCTCGACCTGTCCGGCGCCGAGCTGTTGCCGGCGACCGCCGGCCGACCTCGCCGAACGGTGGTCGGGCCGGGCCTGGCCGTCCGCCCGCGCGCACACCCACCTGCTGGCGGCGCTGCCTCCCGGCACCTTCCCGGGCGTCGACACCACCGACGTCTTCGCGTTTCTCGATCGCCACACGCCGGTGACCGACGCGCTCATCGACGAGTAGCGGCCGCCGCGGTCGCGACGTCGCGCGGATAGCTCGACAGCGCTTTGAACAGCACGAGCGAGCTGGCCGCCAGCGGCACCAACATGACGAGGAACGTCCAGTGCAACGCACCGTGCCGGTTGCCGAAGACGATGTCCGACGTCGCCCCGAACAACACCGGTGCGAGGGCCTGGGCCGCGGTGCGCAGGAAGGTCCGCACTCCCTCGGCCCGACCCCACAGCGGCGGGATCATGATGTCGAGCCGGGCGGCGTTCAGCGGCGGGTTCTGCGCGGACAACCCGAACGCGGCCAGGATGAGATACGGCAGGGCGCGCCAGGGATGGTGGGTCAACAGCGCCGGCACGAAGGCGATCACCGCGATGCCGGATGTGATCGCCGCGACCAGCATCCGGCCGTTGAGGATCCCGCGGGCGAGCAGCGCATCACCGAGCCGGCCGCCGATCAGTACGCCGACCACCGCGCCGAGCCCCAGCGCGAGGATCATCAGGTTGGCCAGCGCCTGGTCGATTCCGTACTGCTGGTGCACGAACTCGGCGCCGAAGGTCTGCACCCCGGCCAGGTAGAAGTAGCCGCACGCGCCCGCGATGATCATCACGACGTTGGTCCGGATCGACAGGATGTAACGGGTCGCCGCGATCAGGCCCATCCGGCGGGGATCCTCGACCAGGATGCCGGCGTGATCGGGCTCGACCCCCTTCTCCCGTGAGATCCGCTGGGCATCGGTCTCCTCCAGCTCGACCTCCGCGGCGGTGTCCTCGCCCCGCACCCGCCGGAGTTCACCGGCGACCGGGATCCGCAGCGCACCGGGCGGGATCGCGCCGCCCCCGCCGCGCACCGGCTCGGGCAGCTTCAGCACCGCCCAGGCGATGACGAACGCCGGCAACGCGAGGATCACGAACGCCAGGCGCCAGGACAGCGTCGCGATGTCACCGGTCACCGCGAACCCGACTCCGGCGCCGAGCAGCTCACCGGTCAAGACGTAGCTGTAGATCCGGCCCCGCTCGGCGCTGGCGAACCAGTCACCGAGCATCGACGCGACCACCGGTCCGGCCGATGCGGTCGCGATGCCGAGGAACAGCCGGGTCACCAGCAGGTTGCCGAACGAGCTCGCGGTGGCACTCCAGATCATGCATCCGCCCCACAGCACGATCGACAAGCCCAACGTCGTCGTACGACGCATCCGGTCGGCCAGCACTCCGAACGGGATGCTCGCGATCGCGGCCACGACGGCGTTGACCCCGACCAGCAAGCCGATGTCGGCATTGTCGATGTGCAGGGCGTGCCGGAGGACGGTGGCGGATGCTCCGACCGTTGCGGTGTCGGCGCTCGACAGCGCCCAGACCGCCCCGAGCACCAGAATGACCCGGGTCCGCGCCGGGCCGCCGAACGCGGCCTCGACCTGGCTGGCGCCGTGCCCGACCACGCGACGGGCCAGCCGCGGCCGGGTGGAGGCGGCCTCGGTGATGCTCACGGACCTGATCATGCACGAATCCACCGACGACAAACGACCGCCGACCGGCACTCGGTCAGACCAAGCTGTCCCGCCACGCCTGGGCCAGCGCGGCGTACTCCCCCGAACCTGCCTCGAGCAGCTCCTGCGGCGCGCCGTCCTCGATGATCCGGCCGTCCGCCATGACCAGCACCCGGTCCGCGATCGCGACGGTCGAGAGCCGGTGCGCGATGATCAGCGCGGTCCGGTCCGCCAGCACGGTCTTGAGCGCGTTCTGCACGAGTCGCTCGGTCGGCGCGTCGAGCGACGAGCTCGCCTCGTCGAGGATGAGGACCGCGGGGTCGGCCAGCAGCGCACGCGCCAGCGCGATCAGCTGGCGCTGCCCGGCCGAGAGCCGGGAGCCGTTCTTGCCGACGCTCTCGTCGTATCCGTTGCGAAGGTGCGACACAACGGCGTCGACGCCGACCGCGCGGCCGGCTGCTTCGATGTCGGCACGGGTGGCATCCGGGCGGCCGAAGGCGATGTTGTCGGCCACCGACCCGGAGAACATGAACGACTCCTGCGTGACCATCGCGACGGCGGCGCGAAGGTCGACCTCGGCGAGCTCCGGCAGGGCGATCCCGTCGACGGACACCACGCCCGCGAGCGGGTCGTAGAAGCGGGCCAGCAGCCGGGCCAACGTGCTCTTGCCGGCGCCGGTGTTGCCCAGCAGCGCGACGGTCTGCGCGGCCGGGATCTGCAGCGAGAAGTCGTGGATGATCTCCCGGCCCGGGCGATAGCCGAAGCTCACTTGGTCGAAGTGCACCGCGCCCCGGAAGTCACCGGCCGGCAACCGGCTCGACGCCTCGGGGAGTGCAACGGTCGGTCGCTCGTCGAGCACCCCGGCCAGCTTCTCGATGCCGGCAGCAGCGCCCTGGAACGCGTCGTAGAACTGGCTGACCTCCGCCATCGGCTCGAAGAACTGCCTGAGGTAAAGGACGAACGCAGCGAGGATGCCGACGCCCATCCGGCCGTCGATCACCCGGCTGCCGCCGTACAGCAGGACGACCGCGGTCGTGACGTTGCCGACCAACCGGATGCCCGGCCAGTAGACGGTGAGCAGCTGGAACGACGTGGTCATCGCCTTGCGGTTGCGCTCGTCGAGATCGCGGAAGATCTCGTCGTTGCGCGGTTCGCGGCGGAACGCCTGCACCGCGCGGATCCCGCGCAGCGACTCGGTGAAGTGAATGATCACCAGCGCGATCGCCTCGCGGGTCCGGCGATACGCGACGGTCGACCGGCGTTGATACCAGCGGCTCATGAACAGCAGCGGGATCAGCGAGATCAGCGAGACGAGCGCCAGCGGCCAGTCGAGGACCAGGAGAATGATGCTGATCGTGACGATCGTCAGCACCGACGTGACGAGGGTGTCGAGGCCGGCATCGAGCAACGCATTGATCGCGTCGAAGTCCGACGTCAGCCGACTGATCACGCGCCCCGAGGTGTAGCTCTCGTGGAACGACAGGCTCAGCGACTGGAAATGCACGAAAACTCTGCGACGCAGCTCGATCACCGCGTCCTGGCCGATCCGCCCCGAGCCGAGCAGGAAGACCCTGGTGAGCCAGGCCTGGGT
>CAYNDD010000080.1:0-12008 GCA_964395425.1 uncultured Frankiaceae bacterium | reverse complement strand
GGGCTCAGCAAGCGCTATGGCGACACCCTCGCCGTCGACGACCTCAGCTTCACCATCCAACCCGGCATGGTGACCGGTTTCCTCGGGCCCAACGGGGCCGGGAAGTCCACGACGATGCGACTCATCCTCGGCCTCGACCGGGCGACCAAGGGCTCGGTCACCGTCAACGGGTCGCCGTACGCCGCCCACCGCCGGCCGCTGCGCGAAGTGGGAGCGCTGCTGGAGGCAAGGGCGATCCACAGCGGGCGGACCGCTTACAACCATCTGCTCGCGATCGCCCAGACCAACCACATCCCCCGCAAGCGGATCGACGAGGTCCTGACGCTGGTCGGCCTCGATACCGTGGCCGACAAGCGGGCCGGCAACTTCTCACTCGGCATGGGCCAGCGGCTCGGGATCGCGACCGCGTTGCTCGGCGACCCGTCGATCCTGATCCTCGACGAGCCGGTGAACGGTCTCGACCCGGAAGGGATCCTGTGGGTCCGCACCCTGCTCAAGCACATCGCGGCGCAGGGCAAGACGGTGTTCGTCTCCAGCCACCTGATGACCGAGATGTCCCTCACCGCCGATCACCTGATCGTCATCGGCCGGGGCAAGCTGATCGCCGACGCCTCGACGGAAGAGGTGATCCGGATGAGCTCCGCCGCGCACGTCCGGGTGCGCTCGCCGCAGGCGACCGCGCTCGCGGAGCTGATCAAGGCGGGCGGCGGGCAGGTCGAGCCCGCGGGCGACTCGACCCTCGCGGTCACCGGCCTGACGCCCGAGGCGGTGGGAGACCTGGCCGCGGCAAACGGGGTCACGCTGCACGAGTTGGTGCTGGCGCAGGCCTCGCTTGAGGAAGCATTCATCGAGCTCACCGAGGACTCCGCCGACTACCGCGCGCCGGGCCAACCCGCCGCCCGCACGGAAGGGATGCCGGCATGATCGACCTCGGGCTCTTCCGCGACGTGCTCGCCTCGGAGTGGACCAAGCTGCGAACAGTGCGCTCGACGTACTGGTCGACCTTGATCGCCGTCGTGCTCGGGATCGGGCTCAGCGCGGCGATCGCGGCCGCCAACGAGCACGCCTATCCCAAGTTCTCGGCCCAGGACCGACTCACCTTCGACCCGACCTCGGTGAGCACCGCCGGGTTGTTCTTCTCGCAGCTCGCGCTCGGCGTGCTGGCGATCATGGCGATCAGTTCGGAGTACAGCTCCGGCACGATCCGTACGACGTTGTGCGCGGTGCCGCAGCGGGGTTACGTCCTCGCCGCGAAGGCGGTGATCGTCGGGCTCACCGGGATGGTGGTCGCGCTGGCCACCGGGTTCGGGGCGTTCTTCATCGGCCAGGCGATCTTCAGCGGCCGGCACCTGAACGTGACGCTCAGCGATCCGGGCGTGCTCCGGGCCGTGATCGGGGTCGGGCTCTACATGGCCGGGCTGATGCTGTTCGCGATGGGCCTGGCGATCATCATCCGGAGCACCGCCGGCGCGATCACGACGCTGGTCGGGCTGGTGTTCATCCTGCCCGCGGTGAGCAACGCGCTGCCGAAGAACTGGCAGCACGACCTGGCCCGCTACTTCCCCGCGAACGCCGGCGGCGCGATCACCAGCGTCGTCCGCGACCCGACGAACTCCCTCGGTCCCTGGACCGGGTTCGGAGTGTTCGCGATCTGGGTGGCGGTGGCGATCGGAACCGGCTGGTACCTCCTGCGGCACCGCGACGTGCAGTGAGCTCAGTACGGCCCTGAGCTGCTAGCGAAGGTGTTCGGTCCGGGCGCAGCCCGGCCAAGCCTTCCAACCGTCGCGCGCGTGCAACATCCGGGCCGCGCGGTTCTGGACGATCGGCCGGGCGTGATCGGGTCGGCCGTGCATGCCGAGGCCGTGCCAGGTGGCCAGCGCGAACTGGTACGCGCCGTAGTAACCGTTCCCGGTGTCGGCCCGGTAGTTGTCGCCGGACTCGCAGATCCGCAGCTTGTGGAGCTCGACCTTGAGCGGCTCGGACGCGCCGACCGGGGCCGCGGTCGCGACGGCCGACACGAACAGGCCGAGCGCAACGACAGCGCCGCCGAGCCGGGGACTGCACAACCGCACAGCTGCTCTTCCTCGGACGCCGGCGAAGTTAGCTGTCGGGTTCGGACGCGAGAATCGCCCGGCCGCTTGCGCGGCTTCACCCCAAGGGCATCAGGGGGATCTGATGCCCGAGGACGGTGGGTCCTCCGCTCCCGCCCACGTTCGGTCAGTCCAGGCAACGTGGTGGCGGGATTTGGCGTCCACGCTGCTGAGCCGCCTGATGATGGCGGCCTGAAGCGCACGGTAGCGCCCGAAGTGGATCTTGACCAGGGCCGTTTGCAATCGATTGCGGACAACCTGTTACGGGTGTGACAACTGTTTCTGATGCGGCGTCAGATTTCACCAAATCATGGCCCCGCGACGCGAATCCGGGCGGACCGCTGACCCGCGCCGGCCGCTCGCGTCGAGCACCGAATAAGGTTCGGCCATGACCTCACCCGACCTCGACGAGGCGGCTCTCGACGGCCCCGCGCTGGCGCACAAGGCGCACCGCACCCTCGAGCCGCTGCACATCCTGTGCTACTTCGCGCCTGAGCCCGCGCAGCACTACGTGGCGCTCGGCATCAAGGGCGGGATGCGGGGCTACTTCGCCTCCCGCAGCGCCGCGCTCGGCACGGTGCCCGCGGAGGTGGTGATCGCGACCTTCTACAACTTCGCCCCGGCCTCGATCCGTAAGGCGATCCCGTCGGTGTGGGAGGTGACGACGCCGGAGGCGGTGCTCGCGGCCCGGTACGCCGGGACCGACCAGGCCTACCGCCGCGTGCTCGGCGAGCAGGTGCTGGCCTCCGACGAGATGACCGAGGCCGCTGCCCTGGCCCGGGAGGCGACCACCGTGCTGGCCACCGAAGGCCGGCCGCTGTACGCCGCACACGCCGCGCTCGACTGGCCGGAGCCGGCCCACCTGCAGCTGTTCCACGCCCAGACGCTGCTCCGCGAGCACCGGGGCGACAGCCACATCGCCGCGCTCGTGGTCGCCGGCCTCGACGCGGTCGAAGCGATGGTCAGCTACGACCCGCTCGGGCAGAACGGCTTCGAGGCCATGCTGCGCGCGACCCGAGGGTGGTCGGACGAGGCGTGGACCCAGGCCGCCGACCGGCTGCGCGAGCGCGGCCTGCTCGACGCCGACGGCGCGCCCACCGATGCGGGCGTCGCGCTGCGGGCCACGGTCGAAGCCCAGACCGACGCCGCCGACGCCACGCCGTACCTGCATCTCGGTGCCAAGCGCACCGAGCGGCTGCGCGAGCTGGCCCGGCCGTGGTCGAAGGCGATCAGCGGTTCATTGTTCGGCGCCCCGGCATGACGACCCCGGACTTCGCCGGCAAGGTCGCCTGGGTGACCGGCGGCGGCCAGGGCTTCGGCGCCGGGGCCGCACGGCGGTTCGCCTCGCACGGCGCCAAGGTGGTCGTGTCCGACATCAACCGCGAGTCGGCCGCGGCGGTCGCGGAAGAGATCGGTGGCCTCGCCGCACCATGCGACGTCTCGAGCCTCGAGCAGTGCCAGGCCGCGGTTGCAACTGTGCTCGAGCACTACGGCCGGGTCGACATCGCCTTCCTCAACGCCGGCGTCGCGACCGGCTGCGGGGTCGGTGAGGACTTCGACCTCGCGGTCTATCGCCGGGCGATGGGCGTGAACCTCGACGGCGTCGTCTTCGGCGCGCACGCGGTGTTCGGGGCGATGAAGGCCGCGGGCGGTGGCGACATCGTGGCGACCGCGAGCCTCGCCGGGCTGACCGGCACCGGCTTCGACCCGATCTACGGCGCGAACAAGCACGGCGTGGTCGGGCTGGTGCGGGCGATCGGCGACGAGTGGCCGCAGTTCGGCATCCGGGTCAACGCGATCTGTCCCGGCTTCTCCAACACCGCGATCGTCGACCCGCTGCGCGAGATCCTGACCGAGAGCGGGATCCCGCTGATCCCGGTCGAGATGGTCGTCGACGCAGTCATCTCGGCCGCGACCAGCGGCCGGTCCGGCGAGTGCTGGTACATCCAGCCCGGCCGTCCGGGCGAGGTGTTCCGCTTCCGCGGCATCCCTGGGCCGCGGACCGACTGAGTAGTCCGCGACCCGACTAGTCTGCCGCGCGCGACATCACCAGCGCGATGGTGGCCTCGAGGTCGTCGAGCACCGCCGACACCGTCATCCGGCGCGACAGCAGCGTCAGCACGTCGGTGAGCCAGACCTTGCCGATGATGTGCGCGATCAACGCATCGCGGTCGGTCGGCGTCGAGCCCGGCTCGTGGCTGGCCGAGGTGATGAACCCGACCATCAGGTCACTCACCGCGTCGACCTCGCGCCCGGCGTCGGCGTCGGCGATCATCAGCGCCCGGATCATCGCCCCGGACAGCCGGCGGTGCCGGGCGAGATAGCGCGTGACGACCGCGACCACCCGATACACGCGCTCCTCCGGCGTACTGCCGGCATCGTCACTGACCGCGACGCTGTCCTGCAGCGCTTGGAACGTCCGGCCCATCGCCGAGACCAGCAGGTGCACCTTCGACGGGAAGTAGCGGTAGAGCGTGCCCAGCGCGACGTCGGCGCGCTCGGCCACCTCGCGCATCTGCACCGCGTCGTACCCGCCCTCCGTCGCCAGCTCGACCGCGGCGTCGAGGATGCGTTCGCGCCGCGCTCGCTGCGATGCCGGCGGCAGCCGCTGGCTGGTCGGGTTCGAGGTGAGGGTCATGCGGTCCCCCGCTGGGCCGACTCGCTCGCAACCGCGGCAGCCCAGGGATAGTCCGCCTTGCCGCTCGGCGAGCGCCGGATCTCCGGTACGACGACGAGCACCCGCGGCACCTTGTATCCGGCCACCCGGGTCCGGCAGTGCTCGGCGAGCTCGTCCTTGCTCGGCACCGCCCGGCCGGGCCGCACCTGAACCAACGCGGCGACCCGCTGGCCGTAGCGCTCGTCCGGCACCCCGGTCACGATCGCGTCGTAGACGGCAGGGTGCGCCTTGAGCGCGGCCTCGACCTCCTCCGGGTAGACCTTCTCGCCGCCGGTGTTGATGCAGACCGAGTGCCGCCCCAGCACCGCGATCGTCCCGTCCGCCTCGATCGTCGCGGCGTCGCCGAGCAGGACCCAACGCTCGCCGTCGATCGTGACGAAGCTCTGCTTGGTCTTGACCTCGTCCTTGTAATAGCCGAGCGGCACGTGCCCGCGCTGGGCGACCCGGCCGATCGCGCCCGAGCCCGGCTCGATCGGCCGGAGGTCGTCTCCGAGCACGCTCGAGCGGGCGTTGACGGTGAACTTCAGCCCGGCCTCCGGACTCGAACCGGCGGTTCCGGTGCCTTGGAAGCCGGTCTCGGACGCGCCGTAGTTGTCGAGCAGCATGACGTTGGGCAGCAGCCCCTGCAAGGTGTCTCGGACGCTCTTGGACAAGATCGCGCCGGCCGAGCTGATCGCGAACACCGACGACAGGTCGATGCCCTGCATCGGGCCGGCCAATGTCTCGGCGATCGGCCGGGCCATCGCGTCGCCGACGATCGACAGCGAGTTGGCCCGCTCGCGCGACGCGGTCTCGAGGACATCGACCGGGTCGAACTTGCGGACCAGAACCACTCGCGCGGCTTGGAGGAAACCGATCCAGGTCCCGAGCTGAGCCGCCCCGTGCATCAGCGGCGCGACCGGGAACATCGTCAGCTCGCCACGATTGACCGCCCGCTCGGCGACCTCCTCGGGATAGGTCACCGGCGTGCCGATCGGATCCGCACCACCCATCCCGGCGAAGAACAGGTCCTCCTGCCGCCACATCACGCCCTTCGGCATGCCGGTGGTGCCGCCGGTGTAGATGATGTAGAGGTCGTCGGCCGAGCGCGGGCCGAAGCCACGCGTGCTCGGCTGGCCGGCGACTGCATCGTCGAAGCGGACCGCGCCGTCCGGCACCTCGCCGTCGCCGACCGCGATCAGTGCCCGGAGCATCGGCGCCTGCGCACGTACGGCGGCCACCCGGGGCGTGAACTCGGTGTCGTGCACCAACGCGACCAGGTCGGCGTCGTTGTACAGATAGAGAAGTTCGTCCTCGACGTACCGGTAGTTCACGTTGACCGGCACCGCCCGCACCTTGAAGCAGGCGATCATCGTCTCGACGTACTCCGTGCAGTTGTAGAGCTGGACCCCGACGTGGTCGCCCGGTGCGATCCCGATGCTCAGCAGGTAGTGGGCGAGCCGATTGGCCCGGGCGTCGAGCTCGGCGTAGGTGAGCCGGCGATCGCCGACCACCAACGCCTCTCGATCGCCGACCACGTCGACGAGCGACTCGAAGATGTCCGCGAGGTTGTAGTCCACGTCGCCTCCGCTACACCGGCGTTGCAGCGAGGCGCGCGCCGAGCTCGATCAGCTGCCTGGTCGGCGTGCCGAGCTGGTGCTCGATCTGCTTGCACCACAGGAAATAGCGATGCAACGGATACTCGACGTCGACGCCGAGGCCGCCGTGCAGGTGCAGGCAAGCATGCATCGCCCGCATTCCGCCGTCGCCGGCCCAGAACTTCGCGACCGCGATCTCCTCGTCGGCGTCCCACCCTTCGCAGAGCCGCCAGGCCGCCTGCAACGCAGTGAGCCGGATCAGCTCGGTGTCGATGTAGGCGTCGGCGGCGCGCTGCCCGACGGCCTGAAAGGCCGCGATCGGCTTGCCGAACTGCTCGCGGGTCGCGGTGTGCTTCGCGGTCATCTCCAGCGCGGCCTCGCAGACCCCGGCGACCACCATCGCCAGCGCCGAGGTGTGGTGGCGGACGAGGTCCGCCACCAGCTCGTCCGCATCGAGCCGGACATCGCCCGGACCGACCCGGACGTCGGCAAGCTCGAGCATCGCCTGCGGCTCGCGGTTCGTCGTGTAGAGCTCGGTGACCGTCAGGCCGGCAGCTCCCTTGCCGACCAACGCGACCACGACGCCATCGTCGCTGTGGGCGGGTACGACGACGAAGTCGGCCTCGGCGCCGTACGGCACGAACCCCTTGGCGCCGCTCAGGATCCACTCATTCCCGTCGCGCCGGGCGACCGTGTCGCCGGGCTCGCCGAACGCGGTCGTGAGGACGACGTCGCCGGTCGCGACCCCCGCCAGCGCGCCGGCCAGCGCGCCGGCCAACGACTCGGATGCATCGCGCTGCAGGACGTAGGCAGTCGCCAGCGTCGCAACCGCCGGCACCGGCGCGACCGAGCGGCCGACCGCCTCGAAGACGATCGCAAGCTCGAGGAAGCCGAGGCCGGCGCCGCCGTACGTCTCGGACACCGCGATCCCGGTGAGACCGGCCGAGGCAAGCTGCTTCCACAACGCCCGGTCGAAGACGGATTGACTCGCCGCCTCCAGGGACTGCAGGTGGGCGTTGGTGACCTGCTCGGTCAGGATCTCCCGGGCCAGCTGCTGCAAGGAGAGCTGGTCGTCGGTGAGTGCGAAGTCCATCGGGTCCCCCTACCGCAGCGATCTCGGCATGCCGAGGCCGAAGATGGCGATGAGATCTCGCTGGATCTCGTTGGTGCCTCCACCGAAGGTGAGGATCAAGGTGCCGCGATAGGACCGCTCGAGCCGGCCGGCCAGGACCGCGCCGGGCGAGGTCCGCTTCAGCACTCCGGCCGCGCCGAGCACCTCGAGCAACATGCCGTAGCACTCGCAGTAGGTGGTCGTGCCGTAGACCTTCACCGCCGAGGAATCGGCGATGCTGACCTTGCCGACGCTGTCCTGCCAGATGTTCTTCCAGTTGAGCAGCCGCAAGGCTTCCAGCCGGGCGTGCACGGTCGCGAGATGGGTCTGCACCCACTCCTGGTCGATCACCCGCCGGCCGTCGGGCAGCTTGGTCTGCTGCGCCCACCGCCGGGTCTCGAGGTAGTTGCGCTCGAGGTGGGCCGGCACCGCGAGGGAGATTCGCTCGTAGTTCAGCTGCGTCGTGATGACCGTCCAGCCGCCGTTGATCTCACCGACCGTGTTGGCGACCGGCACCCGGATGTCCTGGTAGTACGTCGCGTACGTCGTCGCGTCGCCGATGGTGTGGATCGGGGTGAACGAGAAGCCCGGTGAGGTGGTCGGCACCATGATGATGCTGATCCCCTTGTGCTTGGCGGCATCGGGGTCGGTGCGGCAGGCCAGCCAGATGTAGTCGGCGTGATCGGTCAGGCTGGTGTAGATCTTCTGGCCGTTGATCACCCACTCGTCGCCGTCGCGCACCGCGCGCGTGGTCAGCGCCGCGAGGTCGGTGCCCGCGCCCGGTTCGGAGTATCCGATCGAGACGAAGCACCGGCCGGCCAGGATCCGCGGCAGGATGTCGCGCTTGAGCTCCTCCGACCCGAATTGCATCAACGCCGGGCCGACCGTGTTGATCGACAGGAACGGCACGGGCGCGCCGGCCCGCTGGGCCTCGTCGTAGAAGATGAACTGCTCCATCGGCCCGAAGCCCCGGCCGCCGAGATCGACCGGCCAGCCGACCCCGAGCCAGCCGTCCGCGCCCATCCGGGCGACCGCTTCGAGGCAGCGCTTGCCGCCCATCTCGCCCTGCGCCATCTCCTCGGCGACCTCGGGCGTGACGATGTCCTTGAAGTACGCCCGCAGCTCGTCGCGCAGCGAGATCTGCTCGTCGGTGTACGCGATCCGCATGACTGGCCCTTTCTCGCCGTTGCCTAGAAGCCGGCCGAAGCGGTGACCCCGCCGTCGACCACGAACTCGGCACCCGTGCAGTACGACGAGTCGTCGCCGGCGAGGAACAGCACCACGCCGGCCACCTCGTCGGCCTCACCCATTCGCTTGAGACCGGACACCTTCTTGCCGACCCATGCGCGGGCGGCGTCGTCCATCACCGCGCGGGTCATCGGGGTGTCGATCCCGCCCGGATGCACCGAGTTGACCCGGATCTTGTCGGCGCCGTACTCGATCGCCGCAACTTTGGTGATGCCGCGCACCCCGAACTTGCTCGCCGTATAGGCGCCGCAGAAGACCGTGCCACCCAGGCCTTCGGTCGAGGAGATGTTGACGATCGACCCGCCACCGGCCCGCTTCATCGCCGGGATCACCGTCTTCATCCCGAGGAAGGTGCCGACCAGATTGACGTCGATCACCCGCCGGAACTCCTCGAGCGGGATGTCGGCGATCGCGTTGAAGGCCAGGATGCCCGCGTTGTTGACCAGGACGTCGAGGTGACCGAACCCGCGCTCGATCCCCTCGACCACCGTCCGCCAGCCGTCCTCGGAGGTGACGTCGAGGTGTGCGTACCGGGGCTGCGCGCCGGCCGAGTTGGTGCCGAGGGATTCGACCAGGGCCTTGCCGTCGTCGTCGAGGATGTCCGCCGCGACCACGGTCGCGCCGGCGTCGTGCAGCCGGCGGACGTGCGCCGCGCCCATCCCGCGGGCGCCTCCGGTGACCAGGGCAACCTTGCCGTCGAGGGTGGTCATGCTGGCCTCTCGCTTCCGACGATCCACATGGCGAAGAACTGCGCCCCGCCACCGTAGGCGTGCCCGAGCGCCCGGCGCGCGCCGTCGACCTGGTGCGCGCCGGCCATCCCGCGCACCTGGAGGGCCGCCTCGGCGAACCGGCACATGCCGGAAGCGCCGATCGGGTTGGACGACAAGACGCCGCCGGAGGGGTTGACCGGCAGATCGCCGGTCAGGGAGGTGCTGTCGTCGTCAACCATCTTCCAGCCGGCCCCGACCTCGGCGAAGCCGAGGTTCTCCATCCACATCGGCTCGTACCAGGAGAACGGCACGTAGATCTCCGCGCAGTCGATCTCGCGACGCGGATCGGTGATCCCGGCCTGCGCATAGACGTCGGCGGCGCAGTCGCGACCGGCGTGCGGGTTGACGACGTCGCGGCCGGCGCCCATGGTCGGCTCGCTGCGTACGGCGGTGCCGTGAATCCAGGCCGGCGGGTTCGGCGTGCCCTTGGCGGTGTCCTCGTCGGTCAGCACGATCGCGCACGCCCCGTCGGAGGACGGGCAGGTCTCGAGATAGCGGATCGGGTCCCACAGCATCGGCGACTCGCGCACCATGTCTTCGCTGATGTCGGGGATCTGCAGGTGCGCGTACTGGTTCTTCAACGCGTTCAGCCGATCCTTGACCGCGACCTTGATCCCGATGTGGTCGGGTGCGTTCGCGCGCCGGATGTAGGCCCGGATGACCGGCGCGAAGTAACCTCCGGCACCGGTCACGATGCCGCCGGTGAACGGCAGCCGGATCGACAGCGCCCAGGTGGCGTTCGACTCGCTCTGCTTCTCGAAGCACACCACGAGCACCCGCCGGTAGGTGCCGCTGGACACCAGGTGGGTCGCCATCACCCCGGTCGAGCCGCCGACGCTGCCCGCGGTGTGCACCCGCAGCATCGGCTTGCCGACCGCGCCGAGCGCGTCGGCGAGGTAGAGCTCGGGCATCATCACGCCCTCGAACATGTCGGGCGCCTTGCCGATCACGACCGCGTCGATGTCCGACCAGCTCATCCCCGCGTCGTCGAGCGCGCGCTTCGCCGCCTCGCGGACCAGGCCCGCGATCGACACGTCCTGGCGCTTCGAGGCGTACTTGGTCTGGCCGACCCCCACGACCGCCACGCGGGACTCGCTCATGCCGCCTCCCGCTCGAGGACGGCGACCAGGTTCTGCTGCAGGCAGGGGCCACTGGTGGCGTGCGCCACCACGCGCTTCGCCCGACCGGCCGCGACTCCCGCGGCCGCGGCGGCGAGCCGTTGCAGGCCGCCGACCATCATCGGGCCGGCCGCCGCATCGACCGGCTGGTCGGCCAGACCGAGCGCGGCGGCGAGCAACAACTGCTGGTGCGGGTAGAGCACGTGCAACCAGGCGGCGTCGAGGTCGGTCGCCCCGGCGTGCTCGGCGGCCAGCCGGGTCGACGCCGACACGGTCAGGTCGCGGACACCGAGCGCCGGCGCCTCGATCCGGTGGTCGATGCCGCGGATCCAGACCGGATGCTCGGTGAGCTCGCGCGCGCGATCCCCGACCGCGAGGACGACGGCGGTCGCGCCGTCCGCCACCACGGTCGCAGTGACGTCGGGTACGTCGACGAAGCGGCCGCAGTCACGCATCGCCTGGGCCTGCAGACCGGCCAGGCTGCGGGCGTCGGGCCAGAGCGGGGCGACCGTGTAGGGATCGAGCTGGAGCGCCAGCGTGCGGTCGAGGTGACCGCGCGACGGGCGGGCGAACGCATACACCAGCGCGGTGTCGCAGGCCGGTCCGCTCGCGGTGTCGTGCTGCAGCACCGCCACGGCCTCGGCGAGCGCGAACGCGCCATCCATCTCCAGGTGCGACTCCCGGATCGGCGGCCAGGCGCCGACCGCGTCGAGCGCGCCCACAAACGCGAACGGAAAGCCCTGCAGGTAGTCACTCGAACCCGAGACGGTGAAACCGATGTCGCGCTGAGTCAGGCCGACCGCTCCGAGCGCGTCGTGAATGACCGGCAGCAGCATCTCGACCTCGTTGCGGGCCGGCTCCGACGGGGTCTCGAACGACGCCGACGCGACGATCGCGACCGGCCGCCTCATACGTACTCCTTGTAGGTCTCGTACTCGGCGTCGGGCTCACCGCTCGGCCGGAAGTAACGGATGTTGCCGAGGTTGGCCTCGCGCGCGTCGTCGGCCACCCACACCGGCTCGACCCGCATGCCGAGCCGCACGTCGGCCGGGTCGCACTCCTGCACGAGGAACATCGACGTGATGTCGGCACCGTCGAGCCGGATCCAGGCAGTCACGTACGGCGGCTCGAGGCCGGGGCTCGGCACGCTCGTCACGCAGAACGTCGTAATCGTGCCCTTGCCGCTGAGGATCAGCTCCTCGTCGGTCGCGACGCCGCACATCGAGCAGGCGCCGCGGGGCGGGACGTAGACCTTGCCACAGCTCGGGCAGCGCTGACCGACGATCTCGCCGCGCTCGAGCGAGCGCAGAAAGCGCGACGCCGCAACGCCGGGCGTGTAGGTGTAGTCGAGGTGAATCGGGGTCTCGACGATCGCGACCGACTCGGTCATGGCAGCAACTCGAAACAGACGAGATCG
>CAYNDD010000079.1:8380-12162 GCA_964395425.1 uncultured Frankiaceae bacterium | reverse complement strand
GGTCCCGATCGATCACCGCGACGTACGTCGTGTCGCCTTTGGCGGGGCTCGGTTGGCCGACCACCATCGCTGACAGGTCGAAACCGGACTCGACCAGGCCGGCCCGTACCGCCTCGATGACGGCGGTCCAGTCGCTGGAGTCCGGACCCGCGCGCTCGAGCCGGCGCAACGCGCCGAGGACCGCCGGGCCTTGGGTCGGCGGCCCGAACTCCCAGACCAGCCGCCCGCGGAAGGGCACGGACTGTGGCGTCACGTCGATCGACTCGTGCCGCCTGAGGTCCTCGAGGTCGAGGTAGCCGCCGCCGGCCTGCACGCGGGCGGCGATCGCCGCGCCGAGCGCCCCGCCGCGAAGCAGGCCGGGGCCGTCGGCGGCGTACGACGCCAGGCAGTCGGCGATCGCTGGGTTGTGCACCGGCTCGCCCTCGCGGACCGGCTGCCCGCCGGGCGCGTAGAGCGGCCCGAGGACCGGGTCGTCGGCGATCTCACTCGCTGCCCGGGCCGCCGCGGCCGCAAGGGTTGGACCGACCTCGAATCCCCCCATCGCGAGGGCGATCGCCGGTGCGGCCGCGTCGGAAAACGCGACGCTGCCATACCGGTCAAGGGCGTCGTACAGCAGCGGCAGCGCACCCGGCACGGTCGCGGTGCGCGCGCCGCGCGGCGGGACGCCGGCCAACCCGTCGGCGGCGAGCGCCGCGGCGGTGAGGCCGAGCGGGATCTCCCCCGCGCCGTCGAGGCCGACCGGTGGCGCACCCGGCCCGACCTGGATCAGGAACCCGTCGCCACCCGGACCGCAGCTCTGCGGCTCGAGGACGTAGAGCGCGAGCATCGCGGTGACGGCGGCGTCGATCGCGTTGCCGCCGCTGCGCAGCATCTCCGCGCCGGCGTCGCTGGCGCGTTGGTCCGATGTCGCGACGACACCGGTGGTCGGCACTGACCGGCCTCAGAGCAGGCGGAGGAAGGACGCGGCGTTGTCGCCGAGGATCTTGCGCAAGGTCGGCTCGCCGAGCTCGTCCCACGCCAGGATCACCTCGGGCGAGTCCGGGAAGCGCGCGCCGGGATGCGGGTAGTCGGACTGGTACATCAGGACGCCGTCGCCGCAGACCTGCAGGATCGCCTTCGCCATGTCGAGACCCTCATAGAGCTCGATCCCGCAGAAGATCCGGCCGGACTTGGCGTACTCGACCGGGCTCATCGACACCTCAGGCAGGTTGTGTCGCATGTACTCGGCCTGGCCCTGGAGCCGGACCAGCCAGCCGGGCAGCCAGCCCGCGCTGCACTCGGCGAAGCCGATCCGCAGCCGCGGGAAGCGGTCGAGCATGCCGCTGAGAGTGAGGTAGGCGACCAGCCGCTCGGCCCCCCAGGGGTGGGCGGCGGCGCGCGCCACGACGATGTTTCCCCATACGTCGCGGTAGCCGGGGAAGTACGGCGGCTCGAAGAAGAACGAGTGGTGCAGCAGCGGCAGGTCGGCGTCACCCATCGCGGTCCAGATCGGGTCCAGGGTCGGGTCGTCGAGCGGAAGCCCTTCGGGCAGTACGACGCTCGCAGACGCGACGAACTGCTCCCCCGACAGGCGCTTGATCTCGGCCGCCGACCACTCGGGATCGGCACCTGTGACGAAGATGGTCGCCTTCAGCCTGCTCGGATCCGCCGCGCAGTAGTCGGCGATGAAGCGGTGGTAGGCCTCGTAGATCTCCTTGGCCAGCGCCTGGTCGAGCGCGGAGATCGCGTTGGCGAACGTGGCCGGGATGAGCAGGTGGATGTCGACGCCCTCACGGTCCATGTCGGCAAGCCGGCCGGTCGAGTTCGTGTTGTTGACGTCGGCGGCTGCCGGCTCGCGCAGGACCGCGGACACGTTGCCCTTCAACGGGTTTGCGCCACCCGCGACGGCGACCTCGGCATTGACCGGCTGTCCGAGCCGCCGCTTGTACGGGATCGGGCTGATGCTCAACATGTGGCCGCCGTCGGTGACCGGGGAGAAGTACGGCTCCAGCTCGCCCCAGCGCTCGAGCAGCGCCGGTCCGGCGAACTTCTCGAGCGTTTCGACGTTGGGTCCGACATGGGTGTCGGTGTCGATCACCCGGTAGCCATTGCGCACGTTAGTCCTCCTCCGGCCGAGATATTGAGTATACCAAATCCATAGATGCGACCTAGTCGCGGGAAGTGAACAGTCGGCGGCGGCGCGGTGAGCCAGCCCTGTGGATAGAGTGTCCTCAATCTCGCGGGGAGCGATCGATGCGGTTCAGCGTCTGGCCGATCAACCAGCAGCCGTACCCGGACCTGCTGGCGGTCTGCCGGCATGCCGACGACACCGGCTGGGACGGCGTCTGGATGTCGGACCACCTGCTGCCCAGCTCGCCGCCGCTGGACCAGCCCGTCCTCGAGTGCTGGACCACGATGGCGTCGCTGCTCGCAACCCTGCCTCGGGTCCGGATCGGCAGCCTGGTCTCGTCCAACACCTTCCGGCACCCCGCCATTGTCGCGAAGATGGCCGGCACGCTCGGGCACATCTCGAACGGCCGGTTCGTTCTCGGGATCGGCACCGGCTGGCAGGTCAACGAGCACACCGCATACGGGCTGGACTACCCATCGGCGGGCGAGCGGGTGGCGCGACTCGACGAGGCGTGCACGGTGATTCGCCTGCTGCTCGGCGGCGACCCGGTCGACTTCACCGGCCGCTTCTACTCGCTGTCCGAGGCACTGGTGGTGCCGCGGGTCGACGTACCGCTGTGTGTCGGCGTGAAGGGGGCTCGGGCGATCGAGGTCGCCGCCCGGCACGCCGACGAGTGGAACGTCTGGGCGCTGCCCGAAACGGTGCGGGAGAAGGGCGCGGTCTTCTCGCAGGCTTGCGAGCGGCTCCGCCGCGACCCCGCCTCGGTACGGCGCTCCGCCCAGGCGTTGCTATGCGTGGGCAACGAAGACGCCGTACCGGGGATCGCGCGGTGGCGCGCGTCGGGGCTGCCGATGCTGACCGGAAGCCCGGCGCAGATCACCGACCGGCTCGGCGACTACCGTGACGCCGGGCTCGACGAGCTGATCATCCCCGACTTCACTCTTGGCGACGCGACCGAAAAGCGCGACACCATGGATCTATTCATCACCGAGATTGCCAACGAGTTCCGCGATTGATCGACCGCCCAAGGCCGGCCAGACCGCTCGAGATCAGGAGTTGACGTGGACAACCCAGCTGTTCGAACCGTGCAGCACGTGAGTTATGAGGCCGCCGTGCAGGCGATGGCCGCCGGGCTCGACAAGGCCCGCGAGCTCGGCATCAACGTCGGGATCGTGGTCACCGACGCCAACGGCGACATCGTGACGGCCGCGCGCATGGACGGCGCGAACCCGCGAGCCTGGAAGGGCGGGCAGGGCAAGGCGCACGCCGCGGCCGGCTTCGGCCGTTCGACCGAGGAGTTCATCGAGAAGCGGCTGAAGGACGACGAGGTGCTGTGGCGGGCGATGAGTGGCAACCCCGACACGTTCCTCGTGCCTGGCGGGGTCGCCCTGACGGTGAACGGCAAGTCGGTCGGCGCGGTCGGGGTGAGTGGCGGCCACTACACCGACGACGCCAAGGTCGCCCAAGCCGCTGCCGACAAGTTCGCCGAGCTCATCGCCGAATAGCCCCACCGCAGTGCTGACCCGTTGCGTGAGCGGGTGAACTGGTAGTTCAGCTCACCCAGCCCCACCCGTGACCGGCCAAGCGCAACCGGGTCGCGCGGGCGCGAGCTTTGTGCTTCGGTGAGGCCGGGACTCAACGGGGACTCACGCGAAGGGCTGACCGTGGCGGG
>CAYNDD010000079.1:6224-8280 GCA_964395425.1 uncultured Frankiaceae bacterium | reverse complement strand
CTCGCGGTCGACCACCTCGAAGGCCCGACGGCCTTCGACCTGTTGGCCTGGTGCGGGCTCGCGTTGGTCGTGCTGCGGGTCGGGCGGACAGGTGACCCACGGTGGTGGCTGCTCGGCGGCCTTGCCCTCGGGCTCGGCCTGACCAACAAGCACAGCGTCGTCTTCCTCGCGATCGCGATGCTGATCGGCGCGCTGCTCAGCGGCGGGCGCAAGCAGGTTCTCAACTGGTGGTTCCTCGGCGGCGCGCTCATCGCGGGAGTGTTCGCCGTACCCGACCTGGTCTGGCAGGCCGGGCACAACTGGGCAACCATCGCGATGACCCGCCAGCTCAACGAGGAGAACGGCGGCGCGGGCAACATCGGCAACTGGGTCGCCGGCCAGCTGATCATGACGACGTTTGCGTTCCTGTGGATCTGGATTAAAGGGCTGCGCTGGCTGTGGCATTCGGGCCGGCCGCTGTGGCGGTCGCTCGCCTGGGCCTACGGGTTGCTCTTCGTGTTTTTCGCCCTGACCACGGGCGGCAAGATCTACTACCTCGCCGGCGCGTACGTCTACCTGATCGCGGCAGGCGCGGTCGCGATCGACAAGTCGTTCGACGAACACCCGCATCGGCTGCGGAAGCTTTACGCATTCGCGGCGGTCACGACGCTCGTGAGCCTGCCGCTCGCGCTGCCCGTCTTGCCGGCGAGCGACATCGGCTGGACCTACGGCATCAACCAGGTGCCCGGCGAGTCACTCGGCTGGCCACAGCTCGTGCAGACAGTGAAGACGCAGTGGGACGCGCTGCCGCCGGCGACCCGCGCCAACGCGGTGATCTTCGCCGCCGAGTACGGCGAGGCCGGCGCGATCAACGAGCTCGGCCGCGGCGACGGCCTGCCGACGGCAGTCAGCGGGCACAACTCCGAATGGTGGTGGGGACCCGGCAACGCGAACGCGACGACGGTCCTCGCCATCGCGCCCGGGCCGGTGGACACGACCGGGTACGGCGGGTTCCTGCGGGAGTTCTTCACGTCGGTGCGCGTGGTCGCGACGTTGCGCAACCCGTACGGGATCCACAACCAGGAGTGGGGCGGGCATGTCTACCTGTGCACCGGCCTACGCCAACCGTGGGGCACGATCTGGCCTCAGCTGCGCCACTACGACTGACGAGCGGAGCGATTGATGAAGGCAGCCCGCTTCAGCCGGTTCGGTGGCCCTGAGGTCCTCGAGATCGTGAATCTTCCCGACCCGCACGCCGGGCCCGGGCAGGTCCGGATTGCCGTGCGCGCGGCCGGCGTCAACCCGAGCGACTGCAAGAAGCGTGCGGGCCTGATGGACCAGGAGCTCCCGCAGACGTTGGGGTATGAGGCGGCGGGGATCGTCGACGAGGTCGGCGACGTGGTGGACGTAGCCCTCGGCGATCGCGCGTTCGGCTTCTCCGCCGAAGGGGCGGCCCAGGCCGAGTTGGCAGTGCTGTCCTACTACGCGCCGATCCCGCCGTCGCTCGAATTCGCGGGCGCGGCCGCGCTGCCGACCGCGATCGAGACGGCCACCCGCGCGCTCGACCAGATCGGCGTCGGGCGCGGCACCACTGTGCTCGTCAACGGCGCCTCCGGAAGTGTCGGCAGCGCCGCGGTTCAGCTCGCCGTGGTGCGAGGCGCGCAGGTGATCGGCACGGCGAGTCCGGCCAAGCACGCTTACCTGCGCTCGATCGGAGCCGAGCCGGTCTCGTACGGCGAGGGTCTCGTCGTACGGGTGCGCGCACTCTCGCCCGACGGGGTGGACGTCGCACTGGACGTGGCCGGGAGTGGCGTCCTGCCGGAGCTGATCGAGCTGGCGGGCGGGCCAGAGCACGTCGTGACGATTGCCGACTTCGTGGGCGCGCGGGAGTACGGGGTGCCGTTCAGCCGCGGCGAGGCCGGGCGTGCGGTCGATGCGCTCGACGAGATCGGCGCGCTGATCGAGTCCGGGCGCTTCTCGCTCCCGGTCGCGCAGACCTTCCCACTCGCCGAGATCGCGGAGGCGCACCGCGCCATCGAGGCCGGCTACGCCCGCGGCAAACTCGTCCTGCTGATCG
>CAYNDD010000079.1:1931-6124 GCA_964395425.1 uncultured Frankiaceae bacterium | reverse complement strand
ACCGGCTCGCCGAGCTCTTTCCAGCCGAGCACGACGTCGGGCGACGCCGGATAGCGGCAGCCGCCGTGCGGATAGTCCGACGAATACATCAGGACGCCGTCGCCGGCGACCTCCATCACGCTGCGCACGATCGCCGGGCCCTCGTCGAGCTCGACCCCGCAGAAGACCCGGCCGTCGAGCGCGTACTCGATCGGCGTCCGCTTGGTCTCCGGCAACGTCGACGACAGGTAGGCCTGCTGATACTCCAGCCGGTTGAGCCAGCCCGACACCCAGCCGCCGCTGCACTCGGCGAAGCCGATCCGCAGGCTCGGGAACTCGTCCATCATCCCCGACAGCAGCACATAGGCCAGCAGCCGCTGCGCCCCCCACGGATGCGCAGCCGCGCGCGCGATCGCGAGGTTGCCCCACACGTCGCGGTAGCCGGGGAAGTACGGCGGCTCGTAGAAGAACGAGTGATGCATGATCGGCAGGTCGGCGTCGTTCATCGCCGCGAGGATCGGCCGCAACGCCGGGTCGTCGATCGGCAGGTCCTCGGGAAGGATCACGATCACCGCCGCTGCCCACGGCCGGTCGGCGTATGCCTTCAACGCCCGCAGTGACCACTCGACGTCGGCGCCCGCGACCAGCAGGCAGCCCTTCAACCGGTCCGGCGCGGTCGAGCAGTATTCGTCGAGATAACGGTGGTAGGCGTCGTACAGCTCGGTCGCCATCTCGTTGTCGAGCACGGTCGCGGCGTTCGCGAACGTCGCCGGGATGATCACGTGTACGTCGACACCCTCATGGTCCATGTCCGCGAGCCGGCCGGTCGCGTTGAGGTTGTTGACCTCCGGCGTCGGCGGCTCGGTGAAGTTCATCGACGTCTTGCCGCGCAACGGGATCTTCCCGCCCACCACGACGTCGCCGCCGGACAGCGAGGTGTTGAGCGGCCGCTTGAACGGCGCCGGGTTGATGCTCAGGTGATGGCCTTCGGAGACCCGCTGGTAGTACGGCGCGAGCTCGCCCCAGCGGGCGGTGAGCACCGGTCCGGCGTACACCTCGAGGGTCTCGACGTTCGGCCCCACGTGGGTGTCGGTGTCGATGATCCGGTAGCCGTCGCGCATGATCGAATCCTCCGCGGTCGGTTGCGATCCGGTCGATCTCCTGCGCCGAATGTAGTGTACTGAATAGGACCACGCGAGAGGTGGATACATATGGGCAACTGGGAAGCACGCGTCGCCGAACTCGGCCTCACGCTCCGGGATCCGCTCCCGGCCGGCGGCCTCTACACCTCGGTGGTCATCGACGGCCTCTGGGCCTACAGCTCCGGCACGGTCGCGGTCGAGGGCCCGCCGTTGAAGCTCGCGTACGTCGGCCGGCTCGGCGAGGACCTCTCGATCGAGGACGGCAAGGCGTCCGCCGCGGGTGCTCTGATCAGCACGCTCGGCAACCTGCGCGGCGCGCTCGGCAGCCTCGACCGGATCGAGCGGGTGGTGAAGATGACCGGCTACGTCCGCGCCACTCACGACTTCGACAAGTCACCGGCGGTCATGGACGGCGCGTCCGAACTGCTTCAGCAGATCTTCGGCGCCGACCTGGTGCCGGCCCGATCGGCGGTCGGGGTGTCCGCCCTGCCGGGCGGCGCCAGCGTCGAGCTCGACACGATCGTCAAGCTCACCAGCTAGCGAGGTGAGGTGGAAGCCGATCGGGAAACATGCTTTCGCCTCGCCTCACTAGGCGCTGCGGTCAGTCCTCGACGACCTCGATCGCCGACTCCGGGCAGTTCGCCGCGGCGTCCCGCACCGACTGCTCGAACTCGGGCGGGATGAGCTCGAGCTGCACCACGGCATGCCCGTCCTCGGCGTCAGGCTGAAACACCTCAGGGGCCGCCCAGGTGCACAGGCTGTGCCCCTGACAGATCTTGGTATCGACCAGAGCTCGCATCGGCACCAACTTCTCACATGCTCGGCCAGAATGGGACGGTGGTTAGGACCCGCCGCAATAATTCAGTATGCTATATCCCGGCGGACCGAGCGGGGATCGAGAGGAACCGGCCATGGCATATGACCTGATCAGCGTCGACGACCATGTGATCGAGCCGCCGGACGTATGGAGCTCGCGACTGCCGGAGAAATACCAGGAGGCCGGCCCGCACGTCATCGAGGCCGACGGCCGGCAGTTCTGGCTCTACGAGGGCAACCGCGGCGAGACGATGGGGCTCAACGCAGTCGCCGGGAAGAACCCGGAGGACTGGTCGATGGACCCGGTCCGCTACACCGACATGATCCTGGGCTGCTACGACCCGGTGCAGCGCGCGAAGGACCTGATGAGCGACGGCATCCGCGGCAGCGTGTGCTTCCCGACCTTCCCGCGCTTCGCCGGCGTGACCTTCCTGCGGGCCAAGGACAAGGAGCTCGCGAGCCTGTGCGTGAAGGCCTACAACGACTTCATGCTCGACGAGTGGAGCGCCTCAGTGCCCGGCATGTACATCCCGATGGTGATCGGGATGCTCTGGGACCCGCCGCAGATGGCCGAGGAGATCCGCCGCTGCGCCGCCCTCGGCGCCCGCGCCGTGACGTTCCCGGAGAACACCCACCTGCTCGGTGAGCCGTCGTTCCACACGAGGCACTGGGACCCGGTCTGGCAGGCCTGCGAAGAGACCGAGACCGTCATCTGCATGCACATCGGCACCAGCGGCGTCGTACCGATGCCGTCGCCGGACGCCAACTTCACGATCGGCATCGCGCTCGCCACGACCGCCGCGCAGAGCACCTGCACCGACTTGATCATGAGCGAGATCCCGCAGCGCTACCCGAAGATCAAGTTCGCGCTGTCCGAGGGCGGCATCGGCTGGGTGCCGTTCGTCCTCGAGCGCGCCGACCGCGCGTGGGAGCGGCACCGCTTCTGGAGCGGGCTGTCGGAGACCCCGCCGTCGGAGATCTTCGCCCGCAACATCTGGGTCTGCTTCATCGACGAGCGGATGGGCGTCGAGGCGCGTCACCACATCGGGATCGACAAGATCATGTGGGAGTGCGACTACCCGCACGCCGACACCCCGTGGCCGAATTCACAGCGTGACGTCGAGGGCGCCCTGAAGGGCGTGCCGGACGACGAGGTCGCGCTGATGACGCACGGCAACGCGGAGAAGCTCTTCCGCTGGACGAAGCGCCCGGACCCGGCCAGCCTCGGGCTCGCACCCACTGCATGACCGTCACCGACGAGGTCCCGACGGTCGACTTCGACCACCACTCGCCGGAGTTCGCGGCCGATCCCTGGCCGGTGCTCGCCGATCTGCGGTCGCGCTGCCCGGTCGCGCACACCGGCGCGTACGGCGGGTTCTGGGTCGTCACCAAGTACGACGACATCCGCAAGATCGCGCTCGACGACATCACCTTTTCGTCCGCGAACTCGATCACCATCCCGGCCAAGAAGAACGTCGGCCAGCGCTCGATCCCGATCGAGACCGACCCGCCGATGTTCCAGAAGTACCGCAAGATCATGCACCCGCTGTTCACGCCGCCAGCGATCGCGAAGCTCGAGCCGGCGATCGAGCGGTTCGCCAACCAGTGCATCGATGAGTTCATCGAGTCGGGCAGCTGCGACATCGTGCACGACCTTGCCGACCCGCTGCCGGCGCTCACCACGCTGCACATGCTGGGCCTGCCGACCGATCTGTGGCGGGAGTTCTCCGAGCCACTGCACTCGACGGTTTTCCTTCGCCAAGACAACCCGTTGCGGGCAAACAACACCGAGCGGTTGCTCTGGATCCGCAAGTACCTCGCCGAGCAGGTGGCCGACCGGCAGGCCAACCCGCGCGACGACATGATCACCTACCTGACCAAAGCCACCATCGACGGTCGTCCGCTCGACGACATCGAGGTGCTCGAGATGGTGACGCTCACCATCCAGGGCGGCTTCGACACGACCGGCTCAGCCATCAGCAGCGCCATACTCCAGCTCGACAACGACCGCGCCGCCCGCGAGCGACTGATCGCGGATCCCAGCCGGATCCCGGTCGCGGTCGAAGAGTTCCTTCGTTACGAAGCACCACAATTCGCCCTCGCCCGGATGGCGACCCGCGACGTCGAGGTCGGCGGCCAGCAGATCAAGGCCGGCGAACACGTGTTGCTGGTGTGGGCCTCGGGCAACCGGGACGAGGAGAGGTTCGACCATCCCGACCGGCTCGAGCTCGACCGGTTCCCCAACCGGCACATGAC
>CAYNDD010000079.1:0-1831 GCA_964395425.1 uncultured Frankiaceae bacterium | reverse complement strand
AAGCGCGATCTTCCGGTGCGGAAGAACGGCGACTACCGCAAGCTCGGCGAGATCCTCGCGCAGCACATCGAGGACGAGATCATCGCCGGTGACCGGCAGGTCGGCACGGTGCTCGGCTCCGAGGCGGACCTGATCGAGCGGTACGGCGTCAGCCGTGCGGTCTTTCGCGAGGCAATGCGAATCGTCGACCACCACGGCGTCGCGGAGATGCGCCGCGGACCCGGCGGCGGGCTGGTCGTCACCGAGCCCGACCTCGGCGCGGTCGTACGCGCGGTGTCGCTGCAGCTCCGGTTCGAGGACATCAAGCCGAGTCAAGTGATCGAGGCGCGCAACGCGCTCGAGCTGTCGTGCGTGCGGCTGGCGGCGGAGCGGATCACCCCCGAAGGGGCGGCGAAGATCCAGGCCTTCCTTGACAACGAGGTCCAGCAGATCAAGCGAACTCGCCGCTCGAGCCGGCCCAAGGGCGACCTGCCGTCGCACGACTTCCACGTGCTGGTCGCGGAGCTGACCGACAACCCGGCGATGAGCCTGTTCGTACAGATGATCACCCGGGTGCTCGGCGAGCAGGCGCCACGCTCCAAGTCGCTCGACCGGGTCGCGAACGAGGTGCACCACGCGCACGCCCGGATCGCCGAGGCACTCATCGCCGGCGATGCCGACACCGCCGAGCGGCGGATGGCCCGCCACCTCGACTCGGTCCGCGGGTACGTCGTCGGCCGCTAAGAGCTCGGCGGGCCTCAACCATTGGTCGGGTTGGCCTGCTGCGCGTTGCCAAAAGTTCGCGTGGCAGCGGACAAGATTGCGAATTCAGGATACCGTATTCGCAGGAGGGGAACCGGGCGTTGATGAAGGTTCACAGCATTCTCAACGTCGGCCTCGACGGCGCCGCCGACTTCGGTCGGCGGGCCGAAGAGGTCGGGTTCGACGGGATCTGGGCCACCGAAACCGCGAACGATCCGTTCCTGCCGCTCCTTCTCGCCGCCGGCGCGACCGAGCGGATCACGATCGGAACCGCGATCGCGGTCGCGTTCCCGCGCAGCCCGATGCACCTGGCCTACACCGCGCGCGACCTGCACCACTACTCGAAGGGCCGGTTCGTCCTCGGCCTCGGTTCGCAGGTCCGCGCCCACATCGAGCGGCGCTACAGCGCGACGTACGAGCCGCCGGTCGCCCGGATGCGCGAGCTGGTGCTGGCGATCCGCGCGATCTGGACCAGCTGGCAAGAGGGCACCGCGCTGGACTTCCGCGGTGAGTTCTACACGCACACGTTGATGACACCGTTCTTCGCCCCGCCGGTCAGCGAGTACGGCGTACCGCCGATCTTCATCGCGGCGGTCGGGCCGAAGATGACCGAGACCGCAGGCGAGGTCGCGGACGGCGTCTTCGTGCACGGCCTGACGACTGAGAAGTACTTGCGCGAGGTCGCCGTACCGGCGTTGGAGCGCGGCGTGTCGAAGGCCGGCCGGGCCCGCGCCGACATCGACATCTGCCGGCCGCTGTTCCTCGTGACGGGCTCGAACGACGAGGAGCGCGCCAAGGCCGACGCATGGGTTCGCGACAAGCTCGCCTTCTACGCCTCGACCCCGACGTACAAGCCGATTCTCGAACTGCACGGCTGGGGCGACCTGCAGCCGGAGCTCGCCGCGCTCGCGAAGCGCGGCGCCTGGGCCGAGATGCCGGCGCTGATCGACGACGACATGTTGGAAACATTCGCGATCGTCGGCGACATGAAGGATCTGCCGCGGCTGATCCACGACCGGTACGACGGCCTGGTCGACCGGATCAGCTTCACCGCCCCGATCGAAGAACGCCCCGACGAGTGGGCCGACCT
>CAYNDD010000078.1:0-12210 GCA_964395425.1 uncultured Frankiaceae bacterium | reverse complement strand
GACAGCCACTCGCCGTCGCCCGGCTCGTACAGATCGCGGGTGTGGTAAAGCGCGATCGGTTCGAGGAAGACCGAGACCGTGCCGTCGATGTCGGCGGCGGCGAGACAGCTCCGCAGCATCGCCGCGGCGTCGTCACCGCGGCTGGGTACGGCGACCACGATCCCCGGGATGTCGCGCAGCACGCCGACCGCGTTGTCGTTGTGGAAGTGCCCGCCGAAGCCCTTCTGGTAGGCCAGCCCGGCGACCCGGACCACCATCGGGTTGCGGTACTGCCCGTTGGAGAAGAACTGCAGGCTGGCCGCCTCGCCGCGCAACTGGTCCTCGGCGTTGTGCAGGTAGGCGAGGTACTGGATCTCGGGGATCGGGAGCAGCCCGGACACCGCCGAGCCGAGTGCGACGCCGAGGATCGACTGCTCGTCGAGCAGCGTGTCGAACACCCGGCCCGCGCCGAACCGGCGGGCCAGACCGCGGGTGACTCCGTAGACCCCGCCCTTGCGGCCGACGTCCTCGCCGAAGGCGATCGCGTTCGGGTAAGCCGCCAGCGCGTCTGCCAGTGCGCGGTTGATGCTGTCGGCCAGGGTGAGCGGCTCGCCGTGCTCCGGCAGCTTGCCCCCGAACGCGGTCGCCCGCTCGTCGGGCAGCGCGGCTCGCGCGGCACCGGCGGCAACCCAATCGGGCCGCCGGGGCGCGAGCGGCGCGACGACCGCCTCGACGCTTCCGAGTTGCGGCTCGACGCTGACCAACTCGGCGATCTCGTGCACCTCGACGCATCGCGCGTCGTACTGGGCCAGTGCTTCGGCCGGGGTCAGGAGGCCGGCCGAGACCAGCAGCCGGGCGGTGCCGAGCAGCGGGTCCCGGTCGTAGTCCGCGCTGATCGCGGCCGGGCTTCGGTAGCTGATCTCGGCGTCGGTGCCGGCGTGCGCCATGAACCGCACGACCCGCAGGTGCAGGAACGCGGGCGCCCGCCTCGATCGGACGTAGTCGGCCGCGGCGCACGCGGCGTCGAAACAGGCTGCGATGTCGTCGCCGTCGGCGGTGAAGTATTTCAGCGCCGGCCGGTTGCTGTAGGCCGCTTCGATCCAGCCCTGCGGAGTCGACACCGAGATGCCGATGCCGTTGTCCTCGCAGACGAACAGCACCGGCATCGGCAGGCCTTGGTAGGACACTTGGCAGGCGGCATTGATCGCGCCGACCGCGGTCGAGTGGTTGGCCGACGCGTCGCCGAAGCTGGTGACCGCGATCGCGTCGGCCGGCCACGCGCTGCCGACTCCGAGCTTGCGTGCGCGGTCGATCGCGAACGCGACCCCGACCGCGCGCGGCAGCTGGGAGGCGATCGTGGAGGTCTGCGGGATCACGGCGAGCTCATGCCGGCCGAACACCTTGTGCCGCCCGCCGGCGATCGGCTCCTCGACCGACGAGACCAGACCGCGCAGTACGTCGTGCAACCCGGTCGAGCCCGGCACCTGGGCGGCGCGGGCCAGGTAGAAGGCGCCGGAGCGATAGTGCAGCAGCGCCGGATCGCTCGGCCGCAGCGCGGCCGCCACCGCGGCATTCGCCTCGTGGCCGGACGAGCCGATCGTGTAAAAACCACGCCCGGTCGCCCGCAGCGCCCGTGCTTCGAGGTCGAGCGCACGGTTGCCGATCTGCGCGTCGTACAACGCGAGCGCCATCGCACCGGTCAATCCGCTGCCGGCCCGGATCGGCTCGCCCGGATCGGGCGCGACCGCGTCGGGCGCGCGAGGTGGCAGCGTGGCGAGCGCGTGGCGCAGGTGCTGGTCGAGCGCCGCGTCGGGAGTGAGGTCGCTCATCGGATCACCGTCACCGTCACCGTGCGCGAGGGGTCAGCCCGGCAGGCGGAACGACTCGTCGGGCACGAGTTCGGCGACGTCCATCTGTGCCTTCTGAAGCCGGCCGGAGTAGTCCCAGTTCATCGACTGCCAGCGGGTGAACTGGTCGAGCACCCACACCCCGGACTGCCTCGAACCGTTGCCGGACTTGCCGTTGCCACCGAACGGAAGATGCGCCTCGGCGCCCGAGGTCGAGTTGTTGATGCTCACCATGCCGGCGCTGATCCCGCGGCG
Source organism: uncultured Frankiaceae bacterium (assembly GCA_964395425.1). Classification (GTDB taxonomy): domain Bacteria; phylum Actinomycetota; class Actinomycetes; order JAFAQI01; family JAFAQI01; genus DATAUK01. The sequence continues at coordinate 10,129 of CAYNDD010000078.1, read as the reverse complement.
GAACCGGAACGCGTCGTTGGCGTCGGTGGTGTAGATCGACGACGACAGGCCGTAGCCGGGCGCGTTCGCCAGCCGGATCGCCTCGTCGAGATCGCGGTACGTCGTGACCCCGACCAGCGGGCCGAAGGTCTCGTTGCGGAAGATCTCGTCGGTCTCGCGAACCCCGTCGACGATCGTCGGGTGGTAGTAGACGCCGGCGTCCGGGTCGCCGACGAAGCCGTCGCGCGGGTTGGCGGCGGTGATCCGGCCGGTGGCGGAGGAGCCGAGCACGGTGTGGTGCGGCTGGATCCAGCCGAGGAAGTCCTCGAAGCGCTCGCCGAACTTGGGGTCGAGCATCGGCCCGAAGACCACTCCTTGGGTGGGGTCGCCGACCGCGGCCTGCTGGGTCAGCTTGTCGAAGCGGGCCAGGAAGTCGTCGTGCACGCTCTCGTGCGCGATGACCGTGCCGAGCGAGGTGCAGCGCTGGCCGGCCGTGCCGAAGCCGGAGAACAACGCGGCCTCGGCGGCCAGGTCGAGGTCCGCGCTCGGCGTGACCACCATCGGGTTCTTGCCGCCGAGCTCGAGGCAGGCGGACTGTAGGTGGCGGCCGGTCAGCTCGCCGATCTTCGACCCGACCTGACTCGACCCGGTGAAGCCGACCTTGTCGACGTACCCGGCGTCGAGCGCCTGCGATAGACCGGCGAAGGTGGCCTCGCCGTCGGCCAGGACCAGGTTGAGGACCCCGTCCGGGATTCCGCCGCCGCGCACGAACAGTTCGTACAACGCCTCGCCGCAGGCCGGTGAGTAGTCGGCCGGCTTCCAGACCACCGCGTTGCCACACAGCAGGGCCGGCACGAGATACCAGGACGGTACGGCGACCGGGAAGTTGCCCGCGGTGATGATCGCAGCGACGCCGACCGGATTGCGGAAGGTGAACAGCTGCTTGTCGGGCATCTCGCTCGGGACGGTCTGGCCGTAGAGCCGGCGGCCCTCGCCGAGGAAGAAGTCGCAGGTGTCGACGATCTCGCGCACCTCGCCGAGGGCTTCGGCGTACGGCTTGCCGATCTCCCGGGTCACCAGCTGGGCGAGCGACTCGGCGTTGGCCTCGACGACCCGCCCGATGTGGGCGATCGCCCGGCCGCGGACTGGTGCCGGTACGTCGGCCCAGGCGAGCTGGGCTTCGCGAGCCGCGCGGCAGGCCCCGACGAAGGTGTCGGAGTCGCCGAGCTCGACGTCGGCGACCAGGTCGTCGAGCTGGGCCGGGTTGCGGTCGGCCAGCCGGCCGCCGGGCGCGCCGGTCGCGGGCGTGCCGCCGATGACCGAGGTGATCGTGCGAGTCATGTCGTTGCTTTCTGGGTCTGCCGGTGTCTGTGGTGTTGCTTAGGAGTCTGCTCCTGCGCCGAGCCGGGTGAGCACCCGGTCGAGCGCGGCGATGCCGACGCCCAGCTCGTCTTCGGTGACCGACAGCGTCGGACGGAAGCGGATCGAGCGCTCTCCGCAGGTCAGGGTCACGACCCGCTCGTCCTTGAGCCCCTTCGCCACGGCGTCGCGAAGGCTCTCGCTCGGAAGGTCGAACGCGCACATCAAACCGCGGCCGCGGACGTTGGACACCAGGGCGGAATGCCGCTCGCCCAGGTCGCGAAGCTGGCTCTGGAAGACCTCGCCCACCTTGGCGACGTGGTCGAACAGGCCGTCGGCCTCGATGATCTCCAGGATCCGCCGCGAGCGGACCATGTCGACCAGGCCGCCGCCCCAGGTCGAGTTGATCCGGCCGGACTCGGCGAAGACGTTCTTGGCCACCTCATCGACCCGGCGTCCGGCCATGATCCCGCCGAGCTGCACCTTCTTGGCGAACGCGACGATGTCGGGCTCGAGGCCGAGCTGTTGGTAGAGCCACGGCGTACCGGTCAGTCCCACGCCGGTCTGCACCTCGTCGAGGACGAACAGCGCGTCGTAGGTGTGGCACAACGCCTGCATCGCCTGCAGGAACTCTGCGCGCATGTGGTTGTCGCCACCCTCGCCCTGGATCGGCTCGGCGATGAAGCAGGCGATGTCGTGCGGGTGCGCCTCGAAGGCGGTTTTCGCCTGGGCGAGCGCATGTGCCTCGGCGGCCTCGATCTCAGCCAGGTGCTCGTCGATCGGGAAGGTCACCGCCGGCGTGTCGATCCGCGGCCAGTCGAACTTGGGGAACCGGTCGGTCTTGTTCGGGTCGGTGTTGGTCAGCGACAGGGTGTAGCCGGAGCGACCGTGGAAGGCCTTGGTCAGGTGCATGACCTTGGTACCGAGGTCGCGGGAGCGCCCGGCCGCTTCGTTGCGCTGGCTCTTCCAGTCGAAGCTGGCCTTCAGCGCGTTCTCGACCGCGAGCGCGCCGCCCTCGACGAAGAACAGGTGCGGAAGCGCGGGATCGCCGAGCACCCGGGCGAAGGTCTCGACGAACTCGGCGAGATGGCTGCTGTAGATGTCGGGGTTGGCCGGCTTGCTGGCCGCCACCCCGCCGAGCAGGGCCATGAACTCGGGGTCGTCGGCGAGGCCGGGCGGGTTCGCGCCGAGCGGCGAGGAGGCGAAGTAGGTATAGAGGTCGAGATGCTCGCTGCCGTCGCGGGCGTCGACGAGCCAGCTGCCATGGCTGCGCTCGACGTCGAGCACGAGCTCGAGGCCGTCGGTGAGCAGGTGATCGGCAAGGCGGGCGTGCACCTGGTCCGCGGGCACGTGTACGCGCTGACGCTCTGGCATGACGCCTCCTTGGGTGATCGAGGGATCTCTTCGCTCTGACCCTCCAGTATGCCGAAGAAGATTCGGCGAGTCACGGCAATATCAGGACGATCTAAACCCGATCCGACCCCTCCAAAGCAATGTCACATTGCCCACCGGTTTTGCGAGGTAATGCCACATTGCCTCCTGGTTTGTCCAGGCAATGTGACATTGCTTGGAGCGGGCCTGGGAGGGGCGGGGTGGGTACAGCTAGCAGCCGGGTACGTCGGGGATCGTGAGGGTCAGGCCCGGGCCGGAGGCCTCAAGAACGAGGCCGGCCGGGGTCGCGGTGGCCGAGGTCAGGCCGAGCGAGGTGAGCAACGAGGGCAGCCGCACCCGCCGCTGGGCGAGGGACTGACCGGTCCGGGCGGCGGTCTGCTTCGCCTGCGCCCACGGGACCTGCTTTCCGGCGAGCATCACCCGCACCGGGGTGACGACCACGGTGTCGGCCTCCAGTGCCACCGCGGCATACACCGTCGAGCCCTGCGTGCCGTCCGCGGTGTCGGTCGAGGTGAACAGCAGCTGGCCGTCGGCCTCCGAGGCCGAGACGTCCTTGCCGGCCGCGGCACCGATCGTGGCGAACGGTACGACGACGCTCACCTCGCCGTGCCCGGCGTACAACCGGCTGTGCCCGACCTGGCGGACTTCGTACAAGTCGGCGTTCAGATTGACCGCGCCGCCGGGCTCGCGCAGTCCTTGGCTGTGAATGGTGATGTGGCGATAGCGGTTGCGGACGATCTGCGGGACGAGCAGGGGACCGCCGATCCCGACCGAGCTGTGTACGGCGTGGAGCCGGCAGCTGGTCTGCCGGGCCAGCCGGTGCTCGGCGGCGGCCCGCAGGCCCTGATCTCCGACGGCCACGAGCGCGAGCACGACGGCCGACCCGATCGCCATCCGCCGCACCAGCACGCCTGCTCCTCAGCCGAGACCCTGCCCCCAGGCTCTCAGATCGGCTGCCCGCGCGGGGCGCGGTCACGATTCGGCGACGATTCGGCGGCCATTGTCGCGAGAGGCGTCAGCGGTCGACGAGAGTTCGGTACGGAGGGCACGTGCGACGGTCGAGAGCGTGGGCGTGGGGGTCCTTCGCGCTTGCCGGACTATGGCACCGTCGGGGGATCGCGGTCATGGTGCTCGTCACCACGATGCTCGCTGCGGGCGCCGCTGACGGCGCTTTCATCTACCGCGCCTCCGCGGCGACGTCGGGCCTACGGGCTCGGCTGGTCGCCGCCCCGCCGCAGGACTCGGGTGTCGTGGTGGAAGCCGGTGGGACGCCGCGCGACGACCCGTCGGGGGCGCTGGACGCCCTCGTTCGGAACCTCCCGTCGGCGTCGCAACGAATCGTCGGTACATCGATCCAGGCCTACCTCACCCGACCCGGGAAGGTCGACGCTCCGGTCGACCTGCTGACCAGTACCGACGTGTGCGCACAGGTGCACATGGTGGCCGGACGCTGCCCGACCAGCGGGCTCGGGATCGCCCTGCCTGCAACGGTCGCGAGCCGCCTTGGCTGGTCGGTCGGCCGGTCCGTGACGATCGGCCAATGGGCACGCGAGCCGAACGGGCCCCTCGACACCAACATCCTCGGTGTCTCGATCTTCCACTCGACCCGCCCGGAGCCGTCGCTGCTTCGGCCCCTGCACCTGACGGTGGTCGGCACCTACCAGGTGGCGGACCCGGCGGCGGCGTACTGGATGGGGAGCCCGCCGGTCACCACCTTCGGGCCGACTCAGGCGCTGTCCACCACTGTCATCGCGACGCCGGATGACTTCGCCGCGATCCCGCACTTCACCGTTGCGCAGGTCTTCGTCGCTCAGCCGCTGAAGGCGTCCACGATCCTGACCAACGAGGTCCCGGCGCTGCGTCACGCGATCGCGGTGATGTCCGCGATCGACCCGACCGGCCACGTCAGCGTCACGACGGCGCTTCCGCAGCTGCTCAGCCTCGACGCAGCCGACCAGACCGCGCTCGGCCAGGTGACCCTGGTGTCGGTCGCCCAGCTGCTCGCGCTGCTCGCGCTCGTGCTGGTCGTGGTCCTGTGGGTGTCGTCGGTGGCCCGGCGGACCGAGGTGATGGCAGCCAGCATCCGCGGCCGGCATCTGATCCGGGTCGCGGCCGACGTTGCCATCGAGCCGACCCTGCTCGTCTTGGCCGGGTCGGTGGCCGGAGCCGCGCTGGCGCCGGTCGGAGTTCGGCTTGCGAGCGGGGGCTGGCTCCGCGGTGGAACCCCGGTTCCGTTGCTCCCGCGCGACGGCGAGCTCGGCGTGGTGGCGATCGCCGTAGGCGGCGTTGTCGGGGCCGTGGTGATCGCGGTGCTAGCGACTCGGCGGACCTCGATCTTGCCGGCCGCGACCGAGCCGAGGAGCGCCGCCGCGTGGTGGGAGATCGCGGTGTTCACGGTCGCGCTCGGCGGCCTGGTCGAGCTCCTGACCGCGGGCGGGATCCGCTCTCGTACCACCCCGTGGGCGCTGGTGTCGCCGTCGGTCTGCGGTCTCGCGGTCGCTCTCCTGCTCGCCCGCGGCCTACCGCCGCTGCTCGGCCCGATCGTGAAGCGCACCCGGCGGACGAACCGGCTCTCCCTCTACCTGCTGGTCCGCGAGCTGCGGCGGGACATCGTCGCTTGGCGGGTCACCGCGGTGGTCGCGATGTCGGTCAGCCTGCTCGCGTTTGCGGTGGCGATCGATCGCGGCGCGGTGAATGATCGACAGGATCGAGCCGGGCTGATCGTCGGCGCGGACCGGGTCGTGTCGGTCGAGGTCCCGTCACTGAAGGCGCTGCCCGGCATCGTCGACCGGCTCAATCCCGATGGCCGCTGGGCGATGGCGGCGGTCCAGGTGAACCCGCTCGGGTCGCCGGACGAGCGGACCCTCGCCGTCGACGCGAGTCGGTTGCCGGCGGTCGCGGGCTGGTCGCGCCGGGTGGGTGGGCTGACGCCGCCTCAGCTGGCGAAGGTGCTCGAGGCGACCCCGCCCGCGCCGTACCACTTCACCGGCGCCGCCCTGCGCCGGCCGGTCATCGACGGCGCCCACGACAAGGTCCCGATCTCGTTGACCTTGCGGTTTGCGCTGCCCGGCGGTGCTCGCCGGGTGGTACAGGGCCCGGACCTCGAGCGGGGCCGGCACCTGTATTCGTGGCCGACCCCCGGCTGTGCGACCGGCAGCGGTTGCCGGCTGCTGTCGATCAGCGTTGCCAAGCCGCCCAGCCGCGAGCACCTCGACCTCACGATCGGGGGGCTCGGTGCCGGCCCCTGGGTCGCGGACAACGTCGCCGCGCATCACAGCAGCGCCGGCTGGCAGCTCGCCGCCGGGCACTATCGCTCGCTGCTCGGGACCGAGTCGTTGATCCGGGCCGAGGCGCCGCGTGCGATCCCGGCGATCCTCTCGCCGGGGCAACCGCTCGTCGTCGGCGTCGACTCCGAGCAGCCGCGGGTGCGGGTTGCGGCCAGAGCCGCCGCGCTTCCGCGCCTGCTCAACGACGGTTCGCTCGTCGACCTGTCGTACCTGCTGCTTGCCGACACCGGCGCCAAGCCGGGTACGACGCAAGTCCAGGCGCAGGTGTGGTTGGGAGATCAGGCCCCGCCGAACGCGGTCGCGCGGCTCGAAGCGATGCACGTGCCGGTCACGTCCGTCAGCACTCGCGCCCGCGAAGTCGCGCAGCTCAACGCGTTGGATCCGGCGCTCGGACTCGACGCCTATCTCGAGGTGTCGGCGCTCGCCGTGCTGCTGGCGCTGGCTCTGCTGTGCGGTCAGGGCGCAGTCGCCGCCCGCCGTCGCCGCAGCGAGTACGTCGCGCTCGCGACCGCCGGCGTGTCACGGTTTTCGCTCGGGTGCGGCTGGTTTGCCGCCGCGGTCGTCCGGCTGGGTTTCTGCGTCGGCGCCGGCGCGACGGCGGGTCTGTTCGTGGCGAGACTGGCGGTCTCCGGGGTGCCGCTCGCCGCGCGCGGGACGGTGCCCGCGCCGATTCTCCACGTACAGATCCTGCCCGCGGTGATCGCGGCAATCGCCACCCTGCTGCCGCTGGTGATGGCCGAAGCGTTCAGCGTGAGGTGGTCGATTCGCACGGTCGGGCTCCGCCGGGCGAGGGAGACGGCGGCATGAGCGGCGTGCGGGGCGCGGAGGTCTGGCTGCGCGAGGTGACCCATCTCTACCAGCGTCAGGGCGAGCAGGTGGTTGCGCTGCGCGACGTCTATCTGCATGTCGAGTCGGGCGAGTCGGTCGCTCTGCTCGGGCCGTCCGGCTCGGGGAAGTCGACGTTGCTGAGCCTGCTGTCGGGGCTTCAGACGCCGACTACCGGCGAGGTCGCCATCGATGGGTGGACCCTGAGCTCGCGCGAGTCCCGTGGCGGGCGACGGATCCGTCGCGACACGGTCGGCCTGCTCGTCCAGGATCCAACCACCGTGTTGCCGCCGTTCGCGACTCCACATCAGCTTCTGCGGTTGGCGGGAGACCGCAACCCGGAGCTCACCCTCGCCCGCTACGGCATGCGACCGAAGGCGCAGCAACGGGTCGGCACGATGTCGGCGGGTGAGCAGCAGCGAGTGGCGCTGGCGGTCACGATGGCCCGCCGCCCCGCGCTGCTGCTGGCCGACGAGCCGACCAGCCGGCTCGACGCCGAAGCGAAGGCGGTCGTGGTCGCCGCGCTGCACGAGACCACCAGGGAAACCGGTACGACGGTGATCGCGGTCACCCACGACCGCACGGTGGCCGAGACGTTCCCCAGGACCGTCACGATGCTCAATGGCCGGGTCGGCACCGACGGATCCGTGTTCGACGCCTACGCGATCGTCGGGCCGGACGGGGCGCTGCCACTCACCCCGGATGCCCTGGCGCTGCTGCCACCAGGGAGCCGGGTGCGGATCATCGCCGACGCACCGCACGTGCGGCTGAGCCGCTCTGACGAGGAGGACGGGTCGTGACACTGCGACTGGAGGGCTTCGGCGTACGGGTCGGGGATCGACAGCTGCTCGATCCGCTCGACCTCACGCTGGACGACGGTCTGCTCCTTGCGGTCGTCGGCGCGAGCGGCTCGGGCAAGACCAGCGTGCTGGCGGCGTTGGCCGGACTTTCGCATCCGGCGAACGGCGTCGCGCTGGTCGATGACGAGCCGGTCGACGCGATCGACCGCCGGCGGATCGGCGTGGTCACGCAGCCGGTCGTGCTCGCCGCGACTTTGACGGTTGAGGAGAACATCAGCCTGCCGTTGCAGGCCTCCGGGCGGTCTGCAGCGGACATTGACACCAAGACCGTAGAGGTGCTCACCCAGCTTCGGCTCGACCGGCTCGCGGAGCGGTTGCCTGCGCAGCTCTCCGGCGGTCAGCGGCAGCGGGTCGCGACCGCGCGCGCGGTGATCGGCCGGCCCCGGCTACTGGTGGCGGACGAGCCGACCAGCGAACTCGACGAAGCGTCTCGCGACCGGGTCATGGACGTGCTCCGAGTCGCGGCCGGCTTCGGAGCCGCCGTGGTGATCGCGACGCACGACGCCGCGATCGCAGACGCCTGCAACCGCCGGCTGGTGCTCACCGGCTGAGTCACTTGCGCGTCCGGTCAGGGCACGCGGTAGTGGGTCGAGCGGTGGCTGCTGGCGGCCTTCTCCGCGCCGCCATGGACGGCGATGGTGACCACGACCGCGGTGAAGGTCAGCCGCTTATGCCGCCACTTCTTGTGCTTGGACAGCTTGATCAGCCAATTCGACGTCACTGACGGCTTCCCGATCGACAGCACCACCCGGTGCGTGGCGAGCAGCTTGTGCCCGTTGTGCACGAACCAGACTGCGATCGCCTGGCTGCCCGTGGGCAGCTTCGGCAGCTTCACCTTGAGTACGCCGTCGATCGTCTTCTTGCTCTTCTTCGACACGTGCAGCGTGGTGATCTTTGCGCCGCGCGGCTTCGCGGTCAGGTTGTGCAGCGTGATCGTCTTCCCGCCGATCTTGACCTTCACTGTCCCGCCGCTGCGGCCCCAGCTGATGCTGTCGACGTGTGCGCTTTGGTTCGCGCCGAGTGCGATCGGCTTGCCGGTGAAGGTCTGCGGCAGCCCGCCCTTCGTGTTGCCCGACAGCGTGATCGTGAAGGTCGTGGCGGCGCCGGTGTGCGAGAGGGTCACTGCGCCCTTGCCGGCTCCCAGCGTCAGCGCGTCGGCTGACCCCGGGCTCGCTACGGTCACGCTGACGTCGTGCTCGTCCGTCGTGCCGGTCCGGGCGACGTCGAGGGTGACCGGGTTGGTCGTCGTACCGGTGTAGCCGACCGTCCCCGCGTTCGAGTCGAAGCTGCCGCCCTGCTTCGCGCCGCTGGTCGTCGAGGTCTGCACCTCGCCGGCGTAAGCACCCTGGACGTAGGTGAGCGTCGCGCCGCCGGTCTTCGAGCCGGTGGTCGAGACCTTCAGGCTGTGCACGTGTTTCCCGACGTCGATGAGTTGGCCAACGCTGGCGGTCGAGCCGCTGACGAAGCCGGGCATCGGCATCGCGGCGAGCCGGGTCGACGGGTTCATGTTCAAACCGCCACCGGACCCGTAGAGCGTGCGTCCGCCGGAGGAGACCTGGGTGATGGTCGCCGCCGACGACTTGCTGGCGCTGCCCGGCGCGGAGTTGCTGCTGAACAGCGACCCTGGCACCGCCGCGCCGCTGAAGGATCCGAGGTGCGGGACCTTCGGGATGATCTGCGGGTCGGTCACGACCAGCCCGCCGGGGCCGCCGTGGAACGGGGTCGAGCCATCGTTCTCCACGGTGCTCGCGAGCGACCACTGACCGTTCGTCGTCAGGTGGATCACCGCGTTGTTGACCGCGCTGGCGTGCCCGCTGCCGTCGGTGTTCTCGCTCGGCTGGAACTGGTCGTTGCTGTCGTAGACATAGACGTCGAAGGTGCCGGTGCCGGTTTGCACGATGTCGTACGCGACCACCACGTGGCCCTCGCCGTTGTCGTTCATCTCGATCATCGGGAACCGCCCGGCGCTCAGGATGTTCTCAATGTCGCTGGCCAGCGCCGGCGTCACGACGGATGGATCGGCGAGCTGCAGGGCCTGTGCCTTCGGTCCCCACTGCGTGAGGAACTCGTCGCTGAGTTGCATCAGGTGATCAGCCTTGAGCAGGTCGAGCACCGGCTGCACGCCATGGTTGGCCTGCGCATCGTGGTCGGTGTCGGGAGCCGGTTCGTCGAAGATCGACGGCAGGTTGCCCGGAAGGCTGTCGATTCCTTCGAGCAGGCGCTGCGTGCTGAGCGAGAAGCCGAAGCACGTGCCGCTCTCCATCGATGCTTGCGCGATTCCGAGGAAGATGTATGCCGTCGGGTCTGGAACCAGATCCACCGAGCAGTGCCCGAAGCCCAGGGTGAAGAACCCGCACGGGTCGATGTGGATGTAGGTCTGGTCGGTGCCGTAGGCCTGGACCAGGTCGTCGAAGATCAGGTTCGGGT
>CAYNDD010000077.1:0-12300 GCA_964395425.1 uncultured Frankiaceae bacterium | reverse complement strand
CCGACAATTCCGCTGCCGCCGTGATGACAGAGTGATGAACCGTGAAGTACGCCGTGGGCCTGCCCAATGTGGGCATCTTCGGTGATCCGCATGTGCTCATCGACTTGGCGGTCCGGGCTGAGCACGGCGGCTGGGACGCAGTGTTCCTCTGGGACCACCTGCTCTATCGAGACGCAACGTGGCCGGTGGCCGAGCCGCTGGTCACGATGTCGGCGATGGCGTCCCACACGACCACGGTGCGGCTCGGGATCATGGTCCTCGCCCTGCCACGTCGCAGGCCATGGCTGGTCGCCAAGCAACTTGCCACTCTTGACCGGCTCTCCCAGGGTCGCCTCACCGTCGGCTTCGGCCTTGGTTCGCTCCCCGCTGAGTACGAGGGCTTTGGAGAGATCGCTGACGACGCCGCCCGAGGGCGGCGGCTTGACGAGTCGCTCGACATCGTGACCGACCTGTGGTCAGGACAACCCGTTGAGCATGTGGGCGAGCACTACGCGGTCAACGGCGTCAGGATGCTGCCCGCGCCCGTGCAACAGCCTCGGCCGCCGATCTGGTGTGCCGGACGGTGGCCAAATCGCGCTCCGTTCCGTCGAGCGGCGCGGTACGACGGAGTCATGCCCACGCACCGTGACTACGGTCTTGGCGACACGATGCCCCCGGAGGATCTCGCGAAAGTCGTGGCCTTCGTCGAGGCGGAGCGAACCAACGCCCACGGTCCCTTCGACGTGGTCGTTGAAGGTCGCACGAACGATCCGGGGTCCGGCCTGGACGTTGGTGCCTACGCGCAGGCAGGTGCGACGTGGTGGGTTGAAGCCCTCGGCTGGTGGCGCGGCGATCTCACAGCCGCTCACGAACGCGTCGACCAAGGTCCGGGTGCATAGTCAGCGCCAGGCACCGACGTGAATTCTGCCGCGGGGCGTCGATCCAGGCCACGCCGCCATCTGGCACTAGACGTCGGACTCCAGCTGCTGGATGAGGCTCTTGAGGGTCGCGATTTCAGCTTGCAGCGCCTTCTTGCCGTTCTTGGTCAGGGTGATCCAGGTGCGGGGGCGTTTGCCCTCGTAGCCCTTCTCAATGCTGATCAGGTCCGCATTCTCCAGTACTCCGAGGTGCTGAGACAGGTTCCCGGCGGTGAGATCGAGCTCGTTTCGCAGGAAGCTGAAGTCAACCCGTCGGGCTTGCTGTGCCATGGCAAGGATGCCGAGGCGCACGCGCTGGTGGACGATGTCATCGAGGCCGTTGACCGGGTGCTCGGTCATCAGGTCGACCGGGCGTGGGCTCGTTGGGTGAACGCCAGGATGACGGCGCCGAGGAGCAGTATCCCGCCTTCCAGAAGGACGTGCGGGAGGAACGCCCACTCCGACACGGGCGGGGGAAACCTCGTCGGCGGCACGTGGCTGTGGTGCATGTGTTGGCCGGCTCCGGTGACAACGATGAGCAGGTAACCGGTGGTGATCGCTAGCAGCAGCCAGCTCCGTTCGATCCAAGCGAGCAGCAGCAGCGCCAGGCCAATTCCCCCGGCCGGGCTGAGGAGCCGGTTCAGGACGTTGGTCGGTGGCGAGGTTCCGAGGTGCAGGCTCTCGGCCAGGAATGCCGGATGGGCTTGTGCCCACAGCGCCCACGCCGTGACGAGGACGGCGAGGACGACTCCCACGACGACGTAGGGCCGGATCCGGGTGCCGACGCCACGCTCGCGGGACTGGTGGAGGTAGAACACGCTGATCGCGACGTACGCCAGCAGCAGTGCCACCGGCCAGTACCACAGGGCCGCCGGCTGGTAGCCCGCGCACAGGTACCCGCCGTTCTGGGTCGAGGCGCAGCGGACGACGAGGTGGTGGCCAAAGTGATCGAACGGGATGGCCACGAACGTGATGAAGGCGAAGGCCGAGAGCGGGAACCATCCGCCCCGCTGCTCGTTGCGGACCCGGCGCCTCAGCTCGCGGGTCGCCATCAGGAGGCCCTCTGCGTCACTCGGGGCCGGGGCAGGTTCAGACGTCATGTGTCTAGGTTTGCATAACAGACCTATCTTGTCTAGAGACCTTAGTGGTCGTCGGGATGTGCTGAACTAGTTGGCATGACAGCGATTGCGCGCTTGGCCGCGGTGTCCCTCGATGCCTCCGACCCGGCCGAGCTAGCCGCGTTCTATCGCGACCTGCTCGGGCTCACCGTCATGTGGGACTCGCCGGACTTCGTGGCGCTCGACGGCGCCGGCATCTACCTGACGGTGCAGCGGGTCGAGGATCATCGCCCGCCGGACTGGCCGAGCGGCGACGCGCCGAAGCAGATGCATCTCGAGCTCGCGGTCAGCGACCTCGAGGCAGCCGAGGCTGCGGCGATCGCGCTCGGTGCCCGCAAGCCCGAGAACCAGGCATCGCCCGAGCGCTGGCGGGTGCTGATCGATCCGGCCGGACACCCGTTCTGCGTCACCACCCTGATCCCCGACAGTTGATCAACGTCGACGAGGACACCTTCGGGGAGCTGGTCGAGTCCGCACTGGCCAGCATCCCGGACGGGCTTCGCAAGATGATGCGCAACGTCGCGGTCGCGGTGGAGGACATCGGCGCCTCGCCGAACCTGCTCGGGCTCTATCACGGGGTGCCGCTGACCGCACGCACGACGTCGTACGCCGGAGTCTTGCCGGACCAGATCACGATCTACCGGCTGCCGATCCTGCGGCATTGCCAGACCCTCGACGACGTGGTGCGCCAGGTGCGGACCACCGTCGTCCACGAGGTCGCCCATCACTTCGGGATCAGCGATGAACGGCTGCACGAGCTCGGGGCGTACTGAAACTCGGATGACGCGACCCGCTCGTCGCGTTAGCGTCATCACCAACGACGACGGAATGGGGGTGGCTGCAATGCGTGACGTTGTCTTCGCCTGCCCGAGCCCCTCCACATCCGAAAGGCTTTCCGTTGTCCGAACTTCTAGCGTCCCTCGGCTGGGACGATCGCTTCGCAGCTGACTTCGCGCCGTACCTCGACTCACACTCACCAGCCCGTGTCATCCGGGTCGACCGCGGCGCCGCCGACGCCCTCGGTACGGACGGTGTCCGACGGGTGCCGCTCGACGACGGCCTGACCGACGTCACCGTCGGTGACTGGCTGGCGCTCGGCCGGGACGCGGACGTTGCCGCGGTCCTGCCCCGGCGGACCGCGATCCGGCGGGCCTCGCCGACCGGTGAGTCGGTGGCCCAGGCGCTGGTCGCCAACATCGACCTGGTGCTGGTGGTGGTGCCGGCGATCCCGCGGCCCCGGTTGGGGATGGTCGAACGGCTCGTCTCACTCAGCTGGGACAGCGGCGCGACCCCGGTCGTCGTGATCACCAAGATCGATGTGTTGCCCGACCCCGAGGACGTCAGTGCAGAAGTCGCCGAATCGGCACCCGGTTGTGACGTGGTGATGGTCAGCGCGTTCACCGGCGAAGGCATGGCCGAGCTAGCCGGGTTCGACCGGTTCGGCACCTCACTGTGTCTCGTCGGTCGCTCCGGCGCCGGTAAGTCCACCTTGGCCAACGCCCTGCTCGGCGTCGAGCAGATGGCCGTGACGGAGGTACGACGGGACGGCAAGGGCCGGCACACCACGACCCATCGCGAGCTGATGGCGCTCCCGAACGGCGGCGTGCTCATCGACACTCCGGGGTTGCGAGGGGTCGGGATGTGGATCGCCGACGACGGGGTCGCACAGACCTTCCCCGAGATCGAGTCACTGGTCGAGCTGTGTCGGTTCAACGACTGCGGCCACGTCAGCGAGCCGGGCTGCGCGGTGCTGGAGGCCGTTCGTGACGGCACGCTGCCGCAGCGGAGGCTGGACAGCTGGCGCAAGCTGGGCCGCGAGGCCGAGTGGATCGCGGCCCGCCACGATGTCCGGCTGCAGCGGGAGCGGGCCAGGTCCTGGCGGTTGATCGCGGCCGAGACCCGCCGCTCGGGCCGGATCCGGCCCTGAGATTTGCCCGTCAACCGGTCTGTCGGACTCAGATCGTCGTCCCTCGGCGGTAGCGTCGGCGGATGCCCGACGATGCGCCCATCCAGTTCCGGTCCGAGATCTCCGTCGATCTCGTGAAGGCCAGCGCCGGCGACTCCGACGTGGTGTGGGCGGCCCGGGTGTCGACCGCCGGCGAGGCGTCGCTCGAGGCGCGGGAGCAGGATCCGGAGCGCAACGCCGGCCTGATCCGATTTCTCATGCGCGACCGCCACGGCACGCCGTTCGAGCACAACTCGATGACCTTCCTGATCAGCGCGCCGATCTTCGTCTTCCGGGAGTTCATGCGCCATCGGGTGGGCTGGAGCTACAACGAGGAGAGCGCGCGGTATCGCCAGTTGGAGCCGGTGTTCTACGTGCCCGGCCCGGATCGCAAGCTGGTCCAGGAAGGCAAGCCCGGCCACTACATCTTCGTCGACGGCACGCCGACGCAGCACAAGATCGTGGTCGAGGCCACTGAGGAAGCCTGCCGGCAGGCCTATGGTGCCTACCTCGAGATGCTCGAGGCAGGCGTGGCCCGCGAGGTCGCCCGCGGCGTGCTTCCGGTCGCGACGTACTCCTCGATGTACGCGACCTGCAATGCCCGCTCGCTGATGCATTTCCTGGCGTTGCGGACCAAGCACGAGGATTCGACGTTCCCGTCGTTCCCGCAACGCGAGATCGAGATGGTGGCCGAGGGCATGGAGGCACACTTCCGGGACCTGATGCCGATCGTCCATGCCGCGTTCGAGGCCAACGGCAGAGTGGCGCCGTAATATCGTCAGGGATATGAACGCACCGTTCGGGCGCGTGCTGACCGCCATGGTGACGCCGTTCACGGCGGATGGCGGGCTCGACCTCGACAGCGCTCAGGCGCTTGCGAGCCATCTCGTCGATCAGGGCTGCGACGGGCTGGTGATCAGCGGCACGACCGGGGAGTCACCGACCACCACCGACGAGGAGAAGGACTCGCTGCTGCGCGCGGTCATCGAGGCGGTCGGTGACCGGGCCACGGTCGTGGCGGGCGTCGGCACGTACGACACCGCCCACACCGTCGAGGGCGCGAAGCACGCCGAGAAGGCCGGTGCCGCCGGCCTGCTGGTCGTTACGCCGTACTACTCCAAGCCACCGCAGGCCGGGCTGGTCAAGCACTTCACCGCGGTTGCCGACGCGACCGGGTTGCCGGCCATGCTCTACGACATCCCCGGGCGCACCGGAACCCCGATCCGGACCGAGACGATCATCCGACTCGCCGAGCACCCGCAGATCGTTGCGGTCAAAGACGCAAAGGGCGACTTGTTCGCGACGACCGAGGTGCTCGCCGCGACCGATTTGGCGTACTACTCCGGTGACGACGCGCTCAACCTCCCGTTGCTCGCGGTCGGTGCGGTCGGTGTGGTCAGCGTGGTGGCGCATGTCTGCGCCGATCAGTACGTCGCGATGGTGCGCGCGGTCGACGCCGGCGACCTGGTCGAAGCGCGGCGAATCAACCAAGCTGTGCTGCCGGCGGTTCGGGGCATCATGACCCGCACCCAGGGCGCGATCGCCGCGAAGGCGGCGCTGGAACTGCTCGGGCACTTGCCGCATCGGACCACGCGGCCACCACTGATCGATGCAACCGACGAGGAGATTGCCACATTACGAGCGGACCTGAAGGCCGCCGGACTACCCCGGTGAGCTGGGGCGCGTGAGTCACCCGCATCCCGATCTCGGTGCGCCACCACCACTGAGCGACGGTGGCCTGCGCGTCGTCGCCCTCGGGGGCATCGGCGAGATCGGCCGCAACATGACCGTCTTCGAGCACCGCGGCCGACTCCTGGTGGTCGACTGCGGCGTGCTCTTCCCCGAAACCGAGCAACCGGGCGTCGACCTGATCCTGCCGGACTTCTCGTACTTGCGGGATCGCTGGGACGACCTCGACGCGATCGTGCTGACCCACGGCCACGAGGACCACATCGGCGCCGTGCCGTACCTGTTGCGGGAGAAGCCGGACGTGCCCTTGATCGGCTCCCGGCTGACCCTCGCGCTGGTCGAGGGCAAGCTGCAGGAGCACCGGATCACGCCGCTGACGCACGAGGTCCGCGAGGGCCAGGTCGAGCAGCTCGGCCCGTTCAGCTGCGAGTTCTTCGCGGTCAACCACTCGATCCCGGACGCGCTCGGGGTCGCGATCCGTACCGCCGCGGGCACGGTCCTGCACACCGGCGACTTCAAGATGGACCAGCTCCCGCTCGACGGCCGGATCACCGACCTCGGCGGCTGGGCCCGGCTCGGCCGCGAAGGCGTCGACCTGCTGATGAGCGACTCGACCAACGCCGAAGTGCCGGGCTTCGTGACCCCCGAACGCGAGATCGGCCCGGTGCTCGACGAGGTCTTCCGCGGCGCCAACCGCCGGATCATCGTGGCCTGCTTCGCCTCGCACGTTCACCGGGTGCAGCAGGTGCTCGACAGCGCCCACTCGCACCATCGCCGGGTCGCGTTCATCGGCCGGTCGATGGTGCGCAACATGGGCATCGCGCGTGACCTCGGCTACCTGAAGATCCCGGTCGGGTTGGTCGCCGACCTGCGCGACGTCGACAGCCTTCCACCGGAGCAGGTCGTGCTGATCTCGACGGGATCACAGGGCGAGCCGATG
The DNA here is from genome assembly GCA_964395425.1 of uncultured Frankiaceae bacterium. GTDB lineage: Bacteria > Actinomycetota > Actinomycetes > JAFAQI01 > JAFAQI01 > DATAUK01. Next base: position 5,712 of record CAYNDD010000077.1, on the reverse strand, counting down.
TCGGCACTGTCCCGGATGGCCAACCGCGCGCATCAGCAGATCCGGATCGAGCCGGGTGACACGGTCGTGCTCGCGTCGTCGCTGGTCCCCGGCAACGAAAGCGCGGTGTTCCGCGTGATCAACGGCCTCAGCCGGCTCGGTGCGCACGTCGTCCACAAAGAGACCGCACTCGTCCACGTGTCGGGGCACGCGCCGGCCGGGGAGCTGCTCTACGTCCTGAACATGACCCGGCCGTCAAACGTGATGCCGATCCACGGCGAGTGGCGACACCTGCGCGCCCATGCCGAGCTCGCGGTGCTGTCCGGAGTACCGCGCAAGAACGTGATGCTCGCGGACGACGGCGTGGTCGTGGATCTGATCGACGGCCAGGCCTCGATCGTCGGGACTATCCCGGCTGGCTATGTGTACGTCGACGGGCTGGCCGTCGGTGACATCGGTGAGCAGGAGCTCAAGGACCGGCTGATCCTGGGAGGCGACGGGTTCGTGACCGTGGTCGTCGTGGTCGACTCGGTGACCGGGAAGCTCACCGCCGGCCCCGAGATCCTCGCCCGCGGCTTCTCCGAGGATGCCGCCGCCTTCGACGCGGTGCTGCCGCTGGTCGAGGACTCGATCGCCGACGCGGCCCGCGAGGGGGTCACCGAGCGGCACGAGCTGCAGCAGCGGATCCGGCGGGTGATCGGCAAGTGGGTGATGGACACCTATCGGCGGCGTCCGATGATCATCCCGGTCGTGATCGAGGTCTGACCCGCCCCCGCGTGGCTGGTGTGACTCGTGTGACGCGCGAGATAGGCTCCTCGGGTGGCAACCAAGGCTTCAGCGCGCCCTCGTTCGGCGACCCGCTCCCGCAGCGCGGCACCGGTCCAGCGCAAGCCCGCCACGCGCAAGGCCCCGACCCGCCGCGCGCCCGCTCGCAAGCCCGCCCCCCGGCGGCGGCCCGCGGCCCGGCGGCCGGCCCGGCGGGGCCCCGGGATCCCGACCAGGATCGCCCGGGCCTTCGGCCGGATGTTCATCGGCCTATGGATGCTGCTCGCGCACGGGGTCGGTGCGGTCGCCCGTTCGCTCGGCGGCGGTGCCCGCGACCTCGATCCGGCGCATCGGCGCGATGGGATCGGGCTGGCCTGCCTCGGGGCCGCGCTGGTCGTGGCGCTCGGTGCCTGGGCAGACTCGGCCGGGCCGTTCGGTCACCACCTGACCTCGATCCTGCGCGAGCTGTGCGGCTCAGGCGTCATGGTCCTGCCGGCTGCGCTGGCCATCGGTGCGGTGGTGCTGCTGCGCCGGCCGCGACCCGACGCGCCCCGCGGCCGGGTGGCGGTCGGGTGGATTGCGATCGTGGTCGGGCTGCTCGGCATCCTCGATCTCGCCCACGGCGACCCCACCGGCGCAGCCGCGCGGCGTGGCGCCGGCGGCCTGCTCGGAGTCCTGGCCGGCTCGCCGCTCGGTACGGCGCTGACCGCCTACCTCGCGATCCCGATCCTCGGCCTGGTCGCGATCTTCGGCGTGCTCGTCGTGACCGGCACCCCGCTGCACGCGGTGCCGGATCGGTTGCGGGCGATCGGCCACGGGCCGGAGCCCGAGGTCATCGACCTCGACGAGGGCACGCTGCCGACCGAGCCGATCAAGCGCGGCCGGGGTCTGCGCCGCGCGGCCGCGGCGGTCAAGACCGACCAGGACGCGCCGTTCGCGGCTTCGCCGGTGCTCGCCGAAAACGTCCCCGAGATCCCGCAGGTCATCACGTTGCCGGACGCGGCCGATCCGCGGCAGCCCAAGCCGGCCCGGCAGCTGCGCCTCGGTGACGGCACCTACCAGCTTCCGCCACTGACCATCCTGCGCGAGGGATCGGCGCCACGCGCACGGAGCAAGGCCAACGACGTGGTGATCGAGTCGCTCACCCAGGTGTTCCGGGAGTTCGACGCCGACGCCGCGGTCACCGGGTTCACCCGGGGCCCGACGGTCACCCGCTACGAAGTGGAGCTCGGGCCCGCGGTCAAGGTCGAGCGGATCAAGGCGCTGCAGCGCAACATCGCGTACGCCGTGAAGAGCCCGGACGTACGGATCATCGATGTCATCCCCGGCAAGTCGGCGATCGGCATCGAGATCCCCAACGTCGACCGGGAGACCGTGAGTCTCGGCGACGTGCTCCGATCACCGGTCGCCAGTCGTGACCACCACCCGCTCGTGGTCGCACTCGGCAAGGACGTCGAGGGGCGCTACATCGCGGCCAACCTCGCGAAGATGCCGCACATCCTCATCGCCGGTGCGACCGGTGCCGGCAAGAGCACGTGCATCAATGCGTTGATCGCCTCCGTGCTCTGCCGGTCGACCCCCGACGAAGTGCGGCTGGTGCTGATCGATCCGAAGCGGGTCGAACTCACGCATTACCAAGGGATTCCGCAACTGATCACCCCGATCATCACCAACCCGAAGAAGGCCGCGGAAGCCCTGCAGTGGGTGGTGCGCGAGATGGAGCTGCGCTACGACGACATGGAGGTGGCCGGCGTCCGGCACGTCGACGACTACAACACCAAGGTGCGCGCCGGCAAGATGGTGACCCCGCCGGGCAGTGACCGGACCTTCTCGACGCACCCCTACCTGCTCGTCGTCGTCGATGAGCTCGCCGACCTGATGATGGTCGCGCCGCGCGACGTCGAGGACGCGATCGTGCGGATCACCCAGCTTGCGCGCGCGGCCGGCATCCACCTGGTCCTCGCGACCCAGCGACCGAGCGTCGATGTCGTGACCGGCTTGATCAAGGCCAACGTCCCGAGCCGGCTCGCGTTCGCCACCGCGAGCCTCGCCGACTCCCGGGTCATCCTGGACCAGCCGGGGGCGGAGAAGCTGGTCGGCGGCGGTGACGCGTTGTTCCTGCCGATGGGGGAGAGCAAGCCGATCCGGCTGCAAGGTGCCTACGTCTCCGACGGCGAGATCGAAGCGATCGTCAAGCACTGCGCGGCGCAGATGCAGCCGAGCTATCGCGAGGACATCACCGCGCCCGCGCAGAGCCGCCGCGAGGTGGACGACGAGGTCGGCGACGATCTCGACCTCCTGTGCCAGGCGGTGGAGCTCGTCGTGACCACCCAGTTCGGGTCGACCTCGATGCTGCAGCGCAAGCTGCGGGTCGGCTTCGCGAAGGCCGGGCGGTTGATGGACCTGATGGAAAGCCGCGGCGTGGTCGGGCCCAGCGAGGGCTCGAAGGCCCGCGATGTCCTGGTGCGGCCGGACGAACTCGACGCGATCATCACGGCCCTGCGCGGGTAGCCCGGCCGGGCGAAATTTGGCCCGTTGCCGATGCTTTAGGTCGGACCTAGACTGGGTACTTCACGAGCACCCTATGAAGGCCGGTTCTTTGACCGTCGGCGAAATTCTCTCAGACGCCCGACGTACGCGAGGGCTCTCGGTGGACGACGTCGCCACCGAGACCTGCATCCGCGCCACCTTGATCCGAGCGATCGAGGCGGACGATTTTCGGCTCTGCGGCGGCGATGTCTACGCCCGTGGCCACATCCGCAGCATCGCGAAGGTGGTCGGGGTCGACCCGGCCCCGCTGATCGCGACCTTCGACACCACTCATGAGCTCGAGCGGGTCGTGGCGGCGGTCGCGGCCCCGCCGCCCCACCAGGAGATCGTGGCCCGGTCCGAACCGCGCCGGCCCAACTGGACCGCGGCGATGGCCACCGCGCTCGCCGTGATCTGCGTCCTCGCCCTCGGCGCGCTGATCACCCACCACCCCGGCAGCAAGAGCGGGCCGCAGGCCAAGACGCCGCCGGCGGCTTCCCTGCACCGTACGACGGCCCCGCCGAACCCCACCGTGAGCTCGCCGCCGCCGGTGACTCAGCAGGTTGCCGATCGCGCGACCATGTCGGTCCGCACCGTGCACGGGCGGACCTGGCTGTCGATCACCTCGAAGACCGGGACCTTGCTGTTCGAGGGAATCCTCGCTCCCGGGGAGCAGAAGACGTTCACCAACCGGCACGGCCTGGCCTACGTGATCGGCAACGCGCCGGCGGTCGACGTGGTGGTCAACGGGCACGACATCGGGTCGCCGCCCTCGTCGGGCAACGTCTCGCGCGGCGACGTCCGCCCGGGCGCCGACACGGTCCAGCAGGCCTGAGCGGCGCCGAAGCCCTAGCCTGGCACGGTGCCCCGCTCGGTCGCCCTCGTCACCTTGGGCTGTGCCCGTAACGAGGTCGACTCCGAGGAGTTGGCCGGTCGGCTCGACCGCGAGGGCTGGCAGCTGGTCGATGACGCCGAGTCTGCCGACGTCGTCATGGTCAACACCTGTGGTTTCGTCGAGGCGGCCAAGCGCGACAGCATCGAGACCTTGCTCGGCGCGGCCGAGTCAGGCCGGCCGGTGGTTGCGGTCGGGTGCCTGGCCGAGCGGTACGGCGAGCAGCTCGCCCGGGAGCTGACCGAGGTCACTGTGCTCGGCTTCGACGACTACGCCGAGATCGGCGCCCGCCTCGACGACGTGATCGACGGCAAGCCGCTGGTGCCGCACACTCCCCGCGACCGGCGGACCCTGATTCCGATCGTCCCGGTCGAGCGCGCGAGCGGGGCGGCCGAGGCCGGCGTGCGGCGGCGCCTCGACCAGCGCCCGGTCGCGCCGTTGCGGCTGGCCTCCGGGTGCGACCGGCGGTGCGCGTTCTGCGCGATCCCGACCTTCCGCGGCGCGTTCGTGTCGCGGCCGCCGGAGGAGGTAGTGGCCGAGGCACAGTGGCTGGCCTCGACCGGTGTCCGCGAGCTTCTGCTGGTCAGCGAGAACTCGACGTCGTACGGCAAGGACCTTGCCGACCTTCGCGCCCTCGAGAAGCTGTTGCCGACGCTCGCCGCGATCGACGGCATCGCGCGGGTCCGGGTGTCCTACCTGCAGCCGGCCGAGATGCGGCCGTCGCTGATCGAGGTCATGACCGGGACCCGCGGGGTGGCGGCGTACTTCGACCTGTCGTTCCAGCATGCAAGTGAGCCGTTGTTGCGACGGATGCGGCGCTTCGGCGGCACCGAGAGATTCCTCGAGCTGCTCGGGTCGATCCGGGCCCGGATCCCGAGCGCGGGGGTCCGTAGCAACGTCATCGTCGGGTTCCCCGGCGAGAGCGAGGCCGACGTGGCCGAGCTCGAGCGGTTCCTGACCGAGGCCGGGCTCGACGCGATCGGGGTGTTCGGCTATTCGGCCGAGGACGGCACCGAGGCGGCCGGTCTGCCCGACCAGATCGCGCCCGAGGTGGTCGCGGCCCGGGTGGAGCGGATCGCGTCGCTCGCCGACGAGATGGTCGCGCAACGTGCCGAGGACCGGATCGGCGAGGCGGTGGAGGTGCTGATCGAGTCGATCGACGGCAACGAGGTCTGCGGCAACGCCGAGCATCAGGCGCCCGAGGTCGACGGAGCGGTCACCGTCCGCGGGGTGCGCAACCCGGCCGTCGGCGACGTGGTGTGCGCGACCGTCTGCGGCACCGAGGGCGTTGATCTGTTTGCGGTGACGGAGTGAGCGACCCGGACGATCCGGCCCTGCCACGGCTGGTGCCGACGATGTTGACCCCGCCCAAGCCCGACCAGATGGGCGATCCGGTCAGCAGCGCAAAGGTCGCCAACGTCGCGAACGGGTTGACCTTGGTCCGCTTGCTGCTGGTACCGGTCTTCGTCGTACTGCTCCTGCACCACAGCGGCGAGTCGAACGGCTGGCGGGTCTGGGCGTTCGTGGCCTTCGCGGCCGCGTGCATC
>CAYNDD010000076.1:0-12346 GCA_964395425.1 uncultured Frankiaceae bacterium | reverse complement strand
GCGAACAGCTCCTTGGCCTGCCATTCGAACAGGTCCACCGCGTTAGCTCCTCATCGCCGCATGCGCCGGCGACCCGTGATGGCCGGCGGCTTTGACACCGTATCGGCCAGCCGAATCGCTCCTGACACCCTCCGTCAGGCGCCGGTGCTGGCCGTCACGTGGCTGGTGACCCACTCCACGATCGCGGACGTCGACGTTCCGGGAGTGAAGACCTCGGCGACGCCGAGCTCCTTCAGCGGCGCGATGTCCGCGTCCGGGATGATGCCGCCGCCGAAGACGACAATGTCGCGCGAGTCGCTCTCCTCGAGCAGTTGCAGCACTCGGGCGAACAGCGTCATGTGCGCACCGGACAGCACCGACAGCCCGATCGCGTGGGCGTCCTCCTGGAGCGCGGTCGCGACGATCTGCTCGGGCGTCTGGTGCAGGCCGGTGTAAATGACCTCCATGCCTGCGTCACGCAGCGCGCGAGCCACCACTTTGGCGCCCCGGTCGTGACCATCGAGGCCGGGCTTGGCGACGACGACCCGGATCGGCACGACGTCACCTCCTCGGCCCGCGGCCCCTCGGTCGCAGACTCCGAACAATACTGGTCCGGCCCGGTCCGCCGATCACCGGTGATCTGACGGGTCGTCAGGTAAAGTCTCGCCCATGCAGCGGGGGGCAATGCTCAACCGGCGTGCGATCAAGGGCGCCGCGGTCGAGGTGGCCTGGATCGCCACCCATCTGGTCAGCTATCCGTTCGGCGTCGCCCAGGAGCGGATCCGGCCCGAAGCCGACCGGTTCTCCCTCGGCACGCTCTCGCCGATCCGCCGCGGCCTGCTGATCGGCGACGTCGAAGCGGCCGGCACCCCGATCCTGCTGATCCACGGCATGGTCGACAACCGCTCGATCTTCACCCTGCTCCGGCGGCACCTTCGCCGGCGCGGCTTCGGCCGGGTGTCGACGATGAACTACCGGATCTGGACCGCCGACCCGCGCGATGCGGCCCGCCGGCTTGCCTCCGCGGTCGAGACGATCTGCGAGCAGTCCGGATACGACCGCATCCACGTCGTCGGGCACTCGATGGGCGGCCTGGTGGCGCGCTACTACGTGCAACGCCTGGGCGGCGACTCGCGGGTCCACACCCTGGTCACCCTCGGCACGCCGCATCAGGGCACCCGCAACGCGAAGCTGTTCCCACGCGGCGTTTGCCGGCAGCTGACGCCCGACAGCGAAGTGGTCGAGGAGCTCAGCCGGCCCGCCGCCGGATGCAAGACCCGCTTCGTCTCGTTCTGGAGCGACATCGACGCGATGATCTCGCCCAAACAGGCCGCGATCGTCGACCATCCCGACCTGTCCGCCCGCAACATCCTGGTGCGGGGGGTCGGCCACATGTCACTGCCGATCGACCGCCGGATCGTGCGGGAGATCGTGGCGACTCTTGCGCACCTCAACACCCACGGTGCAACGGTCACCGCCTGGGTCACCCGGATCGAGTCGACCACCCGGCCGGTGCCGGCGGCAATGGGCGACGCAGAGTCCGACGACCTCTGCTTGTAGCAGCCGGAGCTCGGCTCAGGCGGCGCCGTACGCCGCGAAGGACCTCGACAGCGCCTGAATGCTTGCCGGGCACGCGCTGGCCGGCTTGTCGCCGGTGAGCGTGCAGATCGCGGCGGCGATGTGGTTCGCGGCGCCGACGACCGACTTCGCGATCGGCGAGCTCGGGTTGGACAGGGAAGAGGAGATCTGCGACCAGGACTTCCCGATCAGGACACTCGGGTCGACCGGCCCGGCAATGCTGACGTACTTGCCGTCGAAGTACAGGAACGGATAGCCGGGGCTGCCCTCTCCTGGCGCGAGGTACTTGGAGAACTGGGCATTCTCGACCGCGGTCAGCGTCTGGAGCGGCTTGGCATTCTGGTCCTCCTGCTCCCTCGGGGCGAAGTTGAGGTAGCTGCTCGTATATGTCGCGTGCAGGAACGTGAAGGTCGCGATGTTGTCCTCGGCCGAGTGGATCTGTTCAAGCCCGGAGAACGCGCCGAACCGCGACAGCGCCTGGATCAGCGCCCAGCGCTCACCCGCACAGAACGGGCAGAACTCGGCGCCGATGTAGAGCAACGTCGGCTTGCCGCCCGATGTGAGCGGCTGACCACCCTGGATGGACTCCGGCAGGCCGGCCGTCACCGCCGTGCCTGCGCCGATCGCTGTCTGCACCGACACCGGCACCGACGTGACCTGGTTGAGGACCGTGGCGGACGCAGCGGTCGCCGGGCCGGACTTGCCCTTGTGGTTGAGGGCGACGACCGCGGCCACGACCCCGATCAGCACAAGGACGACGATCCCGCTGATGATCCCCAGCGCCCGGCGACGCTGACGCAAGCGCTGCTGCTCGGCGCGGGCCGCAGCCGCCTTCTCGCGGGCCGTCGCCGCCTGGCCCTGGCGCCGCTTGCGGTTGCTCTCGCGTCCCACCGGGCTCAGCCGCCCGCTGGATCGAGTGGTCGCAGCAGGTACGCCGCAAGGATGCTCAGGAAGAGGAAGAAGGTCACGATGTGTACGCCGGTGCAGTAGATGCAGATCGACTTGATCTTCACGACCTCGGCGTAGACCAGGTAGGCCACCATGCCGATGCCGGTAACGGCAGCAGCCAGCCGGATCCGGTCCAGCCAGATGTTCGCCACGCGCCAGGCCCAAGGACTGACCAGGACAACCATCACGACGTAGAAGAGCAGTCCGGCGAGCGCCACCGGGATGTGCCCGAACAGCTCCGACCAGGAGCTGGTCGTGACCTTGGCGCAGTCGATCTTCCCCGAAGCGGGGCAGCCGGCGAAACTCGTCGAGCCGCTGAAGTGCTGGATCGTGAGGTAGATCGACAGGCCGAGCCCGATCAGCGAGAGCGGGAACGTGACCGGCGCCGCCCAGCGCACGTTCGGGCGGAAGGAGTCATCGGACCTAGCCACCCAGCTGCGCCTGGATGTTGGTGATCAGCGGTGTGATGCAGACGGTCACGGGCTGGTTGTTGGTGATCGAGCAGATCGTCGCGGTCGTCACGTTCGCCTCACCGTCGATGGCCTTCGCGATCTTGCTGTTCGGGTTGTTGAGCTGCGCAGCGACCTGAGTCTGGGTCAGCCCGGCGAGCAGGCCCGGGTCGTAGCTCTGCGAGGTCTGGACGTACTTGCCCGCGTAGTCGAGGAACGGGAATCCCGGGCCTTGGCCGGTGGTGTCGGTGTACTTGATCCAAAGCTTGTTCTCGGCGGTGGTGGTGGACTCCAGCGCGCCCTTGGTACGGGTTTCGTTCTCGACGGGGACGAAAGTGAGGTACTTGCTTGTGTAGCTGGACTTGTAGAAGCTGAAGGTCGGCGTGTTGGGGTCGACGTCGGTGCTCGACGAACTGATCTCGTTGAGGTTGCTGAAGGTGCCGAAGTGCATCAGCGCCTGGATCAGCGGCCAGCGCTCCGCCGCGCAGTACGGGCAGAACTCCGCACCGATGAAGAGCAGCTCCGGCTTGCCACCTGAGGTCAGCGGCGGGTCGGTCACCTTCTTGGGGGCGAGCTGGTCCGATCCCAGCCCGACCTTCTGGAGGGTGGCGGCGCTCACCGAGCCGAGGGTGTTCACCACCGAGACGCTGGCGGGTGCCCGGTCCCCTGCGGCGTTCTGCTTGCCCTTGTGGTTGAGGGCGAACACGGCCCCGATGGCAGCCACCACAGCGATCACGACGACGGTGCTGATGATGGTCATCGCCCGGCGCCGCTGCGCTTGCCGCTGGTGGTCGGCGCGCGCCAGGGCGGCCTTCTCCCGGGCGGTCGTCGCATGCTGCTGGCGGCGCTGCTTGTTCGTCTTGCGTCCCACGAGAGCCCTTTCATGATCAGCGGGAACTCCACCCTAACCGGGTATACGGGTCAAACCTGAGGAGCCGTTCAGAGAACCCGAACCGGAGTTTCAGAGTTTGACGATCGGTGCGTACCGGAGCAGGAGTCGCTTGCGGCCGACCTCGTCGCCGAAGTCGACCTCGGCTTCGGCGGAGCTGTCCACTCCGCGCACCGCGACCACGCGGCCCATCCCGAAGGCGTCATGGGTGACCCGGTCCCCCGGCGACAGCGACGGGACCGGGCGCAGTCCGGTGCCCGCCGAGCGGCCGCGACGGTTCGCCCGCTCGATCGCGAGCTGTGATGCGCTGACCTCGGTGGCGCCCTGCCACTCGATCAGCTCGGGCGGCAGGTCGTCGAGGAACCGGGACGGCGGGTTGTACGCCGGCGACCCCCAGGCAGAGCGGATATTGGCCCGGCTCACATAGAGCCGCTGCTCCGCCCGGGTGATCCCGACGTAGGCGAGCCGGCGCTCCTCCTCGAGCTCGGCCGAGTTGCCCATCGAGCGCAGGTGCGGGAAGACGCCGTCCTCCATCCCCGACAGGAACACCACCGGGAACTCGAGGCCTTTCGCGGTGTGCAGCGTCATCAGGGTGACCACTCCGTCCGAGCCGTCCGGGCTGGGCACCTGGTCGGCGTCGGCGATGAGGGACACCTGCTCCAGGAAGTCGCCAAGAGTGCCGTCGGGCCGGGTCTGCTCGAACTCCCGCGCGACCGACACCAGCTCCTCGAGGTTCTCGACCCGGCCCTCGTCCTGCGGATCTGAGCTCGCCCGCAGCTCGGCGAGGTAGCCGGTGCGGTCGAGCACCGCTTCGAGCACGTCGCCGGGTGCGGCGCCGGCCAGCTCGGTCAGCCGGTCGATGAGAGTGACGAAGGACTGGACGGCGTTGTGCGACCGGGTCGCGAGGGTGCCGTCCTCGGCGGCCTTGTGCAGGGCCTCCCAGAAGGTCACCCGGTCGCGCTCGGCCATCGCGGCGATCGTCGCCTCCGACGTGTCGCCGATCCCGCGCTTCGGCACGTTGAGGATCCGCCGCAGCGACACCGAGTCGGCCGGGTTGAACAGCACCCTGAGGTAGGCCAGCGCGTCGCGGATCTCGCGCCGCTCGTAGAACCGGACCCCGCCGACGACCTTGTAGGGCAGGCCGACCCGGATGAAGACCTCTTCGAAGACCCGGCTCTGGGCGTTCGTCCGGTAGAAGACCGCGACGTCACAGGCGCGGACGCCGGCCTCGTCGGCCAGCCGGTCGATCTCACCGGCGATCCAGGCCGCCTCGTCGTGCTCGTTGTCCGCGACGTACCCGACGATCTTCTCGCCATCACCGGCGTCGGACCACAACCGCTTGGGCTTGCGGTCGGGGTTGCGGGAGATCACCGCGTTGGCGGCGTTCAGGATGGTCTGGGTCGATCGGTAGTTCTGCTCGAGCAGGATCACCTTCGCGTCGGGGTAGTCCGCCTCGAACTGCAGGATGTTGCGGATCGTCGCGCCGCGAAACGCGTAGACCGACTGGTCGGCGTCACCGACCACGCAGAGCTCGGCGGCGTCCGGGCCCGAGCCGACGAGCTCGCGCACCAGGACGTACTGCGCGTGGTTGGTGTCCTGATACTCGTCGACCAGCACGTGCCGGAACCGCCGGCGGTAGTGCTCGGCGACATCGGGGAACAGCTGCAGCACGGTCACGGTCGTCATGATCAGGTCGTCGAAGTCGAGCGCGTTGGACTGCCCGAGCCGGCGCTGGTAGAGCTCGTAGGCGTCAGCCACCATCCGCTCGAGATGGCTGGTGGCGCGAGCCTTGGCATCCTCGAAGTCGACGAGATCGTTCTTGAGGTTGGAGACCTGGGCGCTCACCGACCGCGCCGACAGCCGCTTCGGATCGAAGTCGAGGTCGCGGCAGACCGTCGTCATCAACCGCCGCGCATCGTCCGCGTCGTAGATCGAGAACGAGCTGGTGAATCCGAGCCGCTTGCCCTCCGCGCGCAGGATCCGGACGCAGGCCGAGTGGAAGGTCGACACCCACATCGCCCGGGCCCGGTTGCCGACCAGGCGCGCGACCCGGTCCTTCATCTCACCGGCGGCCTTGTTGGTGAAGGTGATCGCCAGGACCTGGCCGGGCTGCACGCCGCGCTCGCCGAGCAGCCAGGCGATCCGGTGGGTGAGCACCCGGGTCTTCCCCGACCCCGCGCCGGCGACGATCAGCAGCGGACCGCCCTCGTGGACGACCGCGGCGCGCTGCTGCGGGTTGAGGCCTTCGAGCAGGATCTCGGGCTCGACCAGCGCATGCGGACGGGCCCGCTCAGGGGCGGCGTCGGCGGGCTCGGCGGGCTCGCCGCGGGTGTCAACGGGCGTCGTCATCGGCGCGACCGAGCCTATGTCGCGGTGCCGTCATCGCAGCATGTCGCACGCCTCACGTAACCTCTCGCGCGTGATCGAGGACAGCAGCATCGAGCGCATCCTGGCCGTCATGGCGCACCCCGACGACGTCGACTTCGCCCTCGCCGGCACGGTCGCGACGTGGACCAACGCCGGGATCGAGGTCAGCTACTGCATCGTGACCAGCGGAGACGCCGGCGGCTTCGACCCGAGCGTTCCGCGCGGCGACATCGCCGGCATCCGCCAGGCCGAGCAGCGGGCGGCGGCGAAGGCGGTCGGGGTGACCGACGTACGGTTCCTGGGCTATCCGGACGGGCAGGTGGAGGTCAGCCTGGACCTGCGCCGCGACATCGCCCGGGTCATCCGCGAGGTCCGCCCGCATCGGCTGGTCGCCCAGTCACCCGAGCGGCACATGTCGCGGATACCGGCGGCGCACCCGGATCACACCGCGGTCGGCGAGGCCACGCTGTCGGCGATGTATCCAGACGCGCGCAACCAGTTCGCCTTCGCCGACAGCCTGGGCCACCTGGAGGCCTGGTCGGTCCCCGAGACATGGGTCACGGCGATGGAGCGGGTCAACCACTACGTCGACGTCACCGACGTCTTCGAGCGCAAGAAGGCCGCGCTGCTCCACCACAAGAGCCAGATCAAGAGCGCGGACGACATCGACCGGCTGCTGCGCTGGTGGCTGGGGTCCAACGCACAGGCCGCGGGCCTGCCGGAAGGGCGACTGGCCGAGGCGTTCTGGGTGATGGACACCGCCTGATCCCCGAACGGTGGTGGGTCAGCTCCGCCCCGGTGGGCCCAGCTCGAGCAGCATCCGGGTGTTGCCGAGGATGTTCGGCTTGACGTGCTCGAGGCCGAGGAACTCCGCGACGCCCTCGTCGTACGAGCGGAGGAGCTCCTCATACACGCCCGGCTCGACCGCCTGGGCGGTGAACGGCTTGAAGCCGTGCGCCTCGAAGAATGCGACCTCGAAGGTCAGGCAGAACACCCGGCCGACCCCGACCGTGCGGGCCCGCTCGAGCAACGCCTCGAGCAGGGCGCGCCCGACGCCGTTGCGCCGGCAGCTCGGGTCGACCGCGAGGGTCCGGACCTCGGCCAGGTCCGACCAGAGGACGTGCAGCGCGCCGCACCCGACCGGCTCGCCGTCGACCTCGGCGATCACGAACTCCTGAACGTCCTCGTACAAGGTGACCATCGGCTTGTCGAGCAGGATTCCCTTGCCGGCATAGAGGTCGATCAGCCGGCGGATCAGCGCGACGTCGGAGGTGCGGGCCGGCCGGAGTACGACGGTCACGACTGGGTGGGGACGTCGACCGCCAACTCGTTGAGGCAGGCTTCGTGCCGGCAGGCGCCGGCCAGGTCGCCGAGCGCGTCGGAGACCGCGTCCTTCTGGGCCTCGGTGAGCCAGTCGAGGTAGTGCTCGCGAACGCCGCGCACGTGGGTGGGGTAGGCGGCCACCAGCCGCGCCATCCCGCTTTCGGTCAGGACCGCATAGACCACGCGGGCGTCGGCACCGCAGCGCTGGCGCTCGACCAGGCCGTCGCGGGCCAGCTTGTCGACCAGCCGGGTCAGCCCGCTCGGGGTGAGGACCGCGTGCCGGGCAAGCTCGGTCATCCGCAGCCGCTGCTCCGGGGCCTCGGACAGATGAGCGAGCACTTCGTAGGCCGGCAGCGACAGGGCGTGCTCGGCCTCCAACTCGGCCTCCAGCCGCCGAACGACCCGGCTGTGAGCCCGGATCAGGGCATGCCAGGCGCTCATCTCGGCCGAATCGAGCGGCCGGGTCGAGCACGGGCTCGGCGTCGTCATGCCCAACAGAATACGGGGATCCGCAATTATTTGCGAGTGCAAGGAATAGGGCGTAGGGTGGGCACGTTACTTGCGATAACAACTACTTGAAGGAGCACCCCATGACCAGCACCACCCTCGCTCCGCAGACCCTCACCGGTGACTACGACCTCGACTCGGTGCACAGCCGGCTCGGGTTCGCCGCCAAGCACGCCATGGTCACCACCGTCCGCGGGCAGTTCACCGGCTACACCGCCGAGGTGCACCTCGACGAGGAGAACGTGGCGAACAGCACCGCCCGGATCGAGATCGACGCCACGAGCATCGACACCGGCAACTCCCAGCGTGACGACCACGTCCGCGGCGCCGACTTCTTCGAGGTCGAGAAGTACCCGAAGATCACGTTTGTCAGCACCTCCGCCGAGCGCGTGAGCGACGACGAGTACGTCCTGCACGGTGACCTGACCATCCGCGACACCACCAAGCCGGTTTCGGTGACCTTCGAGAAGACCGGTGCCGCGGTGGACCCGTGGGGCAACTTCCGGGTGGGCTTCGAAGGCTCCGCCACGATCAACCGCACCGACTGGGGCGTCAGCTTCAACGCGCCACTGGGCACCGGCGGCCTGGTGATCAGCGAGAAGATCAAGCTCGAGTTCGACCTCGCAATCGTCCGCCGCTAATCCCTCGCATGCTCACCTGGCGACGGGTGGGTGGCAGGCTGGGGGCGTGAGTGACGACGAGATCTGGGAACGGCGGCGGTCCTCCTTCGGGACTGCCGCCGTTTCCTATGCCACCGGCCGGCCGAGCTACCCGCGAGAAGCACTGCAATGGGGCGCCCCGCCCGGCGCGACCACGGCGCTCGACCTCGCCGCCGGCACCGGGATCCTGACCGCCGGCCTGCTCGAGCTCGGCCTCGACGTGACCTCGGTCGAGCCGCTGGCCGAGATGCGCGCGTTGATCCCTGGCCCGGCCGAGGCAATCGACGGAACCGCCGAGGCGATCCCCCTGCCCGATGCCTGCGTCGACGCGGTCTTCGTCGGGCAGGCCTGGCACTGGTTCGACATCCCGCAAGCGGTCGAGGAGGCCCACCGGGTCCTGCGCCCGGCCGGCAACCTGGTCGTCACCTGGAACCTGATCGACACCGCCGACGAGCTGTCTCGCACGATCGCGGACGTCATCGAGGCCGAGGAACGCAGCGACCAGCTGGAGGACGATGACGCGGCCGAACCGCCGTACGACGATCCGCTGCGGTTCACCGCGCCGGAGCGGCTGGTGGTCCACCACCAACAGCGCTACGACGCCGACCGGATCGTGGCCTACGCGTTGTCGCGCAGCCAGGCCATCCTCCTCGCCCCGGACGACCGGCAAGCACTCGTCGACCAGCTGCTCGCGGCGGTGCCGGCCGATGGGTTCGCGGTCTCCTTCGTCTGCGAGACCTGGCGGGCGACTGCGCTCTGACCGGGCCCGATTACCTGTGAGTACGATCCGCGCATGCGCCGAACCGCCCTCATCCGAACCGCAACAGCCACCCTCGCCGTCAGCACCCTCGCCCTCACCGCGGCGATGAGCGCACCGGCCAGCTCCGCCGTCGCAGCGGGCAAGCCGAAGCTGCCGAGCCTGGCGTACCGGGCCCACGACTACGCCCACGGCCAGGCGATGAGCATCCTGCCGCCGGGCGAGAACGGCAGCGCCACCGAAGGCCAGCTGCTCAACTACGCCCTGACCGGCGCGCGCCCACCGCACAGCCAGGACCAGCTCGGCAAGTACGAGAACCTGCTGTACGGATACTCGACGCTGACCGACGCGAAGCTCGGCAAGTATTACGACGACGAGTCCTTCGGCGTACCCAAGAAGGACATCCTGCGCACCGAGATGCCGTCCAGCACCAAGTTCCCGGCGGGCACGGTCGAGATCATCCGCGGGCCCAATGACGTCCCGCACATCTACGGTGCGACCGACGAGGCCGGGGCGTTCGGCGCCGGCTATGCGCAGGCCCAGGACCGGTTGTTCCTGATGGACGTCCTGCGGCACTTCGGCGCGGGCAACCTCAGCTCGTTCGCCGGCCCGTCCTGCTCCGACGAGCAGATGGACCACGACCAGCTCCTGCTCGCGCCGTACTCCCAGGCCCAGGGCGACGCCCAGGTCAACGCACTCCCGGCCGAGTACGGCAAGCAGGGCCTGCTCGCCAAGAACATGATCGATGCCTACGTCGACGGCATCAACGCATGGATCGCCGAGACCCAGAAACACCCGGGCGAGCTGGACGGCGACTACCAGGGCGTGTCCTCGCCGACCCCGGCGCCGTGGACCCCGGCCGACGTGGTGTCGGTGGGCGGCCTGATCGGCGGCATCTTCGGCCGCGGCGGCGGCATCGAGGTCGCCAACTCCGCGCTCTACAGCTACCTGCAGGGCAAGCTCGGCAAGCAGGCCGGCGCGAAGGCGTTCACCGAGTTCAAGGAGCAGAACGACCCCAGTACGCCGACCACCGTCGTCGGCAAGTCGTTCCCTTACGAGACGATGCCCACGCACGTCAACGCGAAGCTGACCGCCATCCCCGACCACCCGCGCAACCCGTTGAAGGGCGGCCCGGTGGACACCACGGCGAGCTGTGGCGGCGCCGGTGCCAACGTTGCGGTCCTCAAGGACATCGCCTCGCTCGAGCGGACCCCGTCCGACATGAGCAACGCGCTGGTGGTCGACGCCAAGGACACCAAGGCGCACCACCCGATCGCGGCCTTCGGACCCCAGGTGTCGTACTACTCGCCGCAGATCCTCACCCAGGAGGAGATCAGCACCCCGAACTACCACGCCGAGGGCGCATCGTTCCCGGGCACCGGGCTGATCGAGCTCGGCCGAGGCGAGGACTACGCCTGGTCGGCCACCTCGGCCGGCTCCGACCTGATCGACCAGCGGCTGGAGCTGATCTGCGACCCCGACGGCAAGAAGCCGACGGCGACCGAGAAGTTCTACCGCTACAAGGGCAAGTGCATCGCGATGAAGCACGAGACCTTCGACGAGACCGGACACACCCAGCCGGGCGGCGGCGGCACCGCGGTCCCGATCAACCACGACATCTACCTCACCCGCCACGGCATCGTTCAGGGCTGGACCACCTCCGGCGGCAAGCCGGTCGCGGTCGTCAACCAGCGATCGACGTTCAACCACGACGTCGACTCAGTGGTCGGCTTCCTGCAGTGGGGCGAGCCCAAGCTGACGCACAGCGTGAAGAGCTGGGAGAACGGCGCCAAGGACATCGGCTACACGTTCAACTGGTTCTACGTCGATAGCAAGCACATCGGCTACTACGTCAGCGGCAAGGACCCGATCCGCGCAAAGGGCGCCAACCCGAACCTGCCGACGTGGGGCACCGGCAACGCCGAGTGGCGAGGGTTCCTGGCTGCCTCGAAGCACGTCCACGAGACCGATCCCAAGCAGGGCTTCTTCATCAGCTGGAACAACAAGCCGGCGCCGGGCTTCTCAGCCGCCGACGACCAGTACGGGTACGGCCCGTCCTACCGGTCCGAAATGCTGGTGACGCAGCTCAAGCACGAGATGAAGATCACCCACGACAAGCTGACCCGTGCCGACGTGGTCAAGGCGATGGAGACAGCGGCCAGCCAGGACCTGACCGGGCTGACCGTCTTGCCGAAGCTGCTCACCTACGTCAAGGGGCAGCACGAGCCCAGTGGCGTCGCAGCGATGCTGAAGACCCTCGCCGCCTGGACTGCCGACGGCGCGCATCGGCTCAAGACGTCGCCGAAGGCGAAGCAATACCAGCATCACGCCGCGATCGCGATCATGGATCAACTCGAGCCGACCCTGATCGAGTCGGTGTTCAACCGGCTGCTGGCCGGGCCCGGCCTGAACGGTCCCGGATCGACCAACGGCGGCTACAACCCGACGTCGAGCGGCTACAGCATCCTGCCGATGGGCTTCGTCGATACGCCGAACGGCAACGGATCGCGCCATGGCAGCTCCTACGACGGCGGCTGGGAGGGCTACATGGAGAAGGTCCTCGAACAGCTGAGTGGCAAGCATCCGGTCGATCCGTTCACGTCCGTCATCACCAAGAAGTGGTGCACGAGTGGGCCGGCCAGCTGCCGGGCCGCGATCAACGCGGCGCTGCTGACGACGTACAAAACCTTGAAGAAGGAGAACGGCACTGCCAAGGTCAGCAAGTGGACCAAGGACAGCGCGCTGATCGCGGACGAGAAGTCGAGCGGCAACGCAAAGGAGTCCATGCCGCAGTTCGACGCGATCAACTTCACCCCGTTCGGCTTGATCACGCAACCGCTGATCGACTGGCAGAACCGGCCCACCTTCCAGCAGGTGATCCAGTTCCCCG
>CAYNDD010000075.1:0-12453 GCA_964395425.1 uncultured Frankiaceae bacterium | reverse complement strand
TCTCTGGGTTTTCGTCGTTTGGTCCTTCGTTAATCTTTCGGTGCAGGAACGGCACCTCCATCGCGGGCGGGGCCGCGCCGATGATGTCGAGCGCGCCGGACCGTACGACGTCGGCCATCAGGTCGGGTGAGGTGTAACGGCCGACACCGACGATCGGCTTCTTCGTAGCGGCGCGGACCAGGTCGGTCCAGCGTCGTTGGTGGCCTTCCGGGAAGTAACGCGAGGTCCCGGAGTCCTCCGGCCAGCTCCCGACGTTGACGTCGAGCAGGTCTACCAGGTCATCGGCGAGCGCGACGAGCTGCAGCATGTCGTCCACCTCGATTCCCGGCAGGCCCGAGCCGCCGTGCACCGGGATCCGGGACGCGATCGCGCAGTCAGCGCCGACCGCGGTCCGCACCGCCTCGAGGGTCTCCAGCCAGAACCGGCCACGACCGGCCAGCGAACCGCCGTACCCGTCGGTGCGCAGGTTGGAAGCCGGGGAGAAGAACTGGGTGAGCAGGTAACCGTGCGCGCCGTAGACGTACACGATGTCGAAGCCGGTGTCGCGGGCCCGAAGTGCGGCGTCCACCCAGGCGCGGCGGATCCGGGCGATGTCGTCGAGGTCCATCTCCTTCGCCAGGCCGGCCCACTGCAGCTCCGCAGTCGCCTGGCTCGGGGCGACCCGGACCGCCCGTGACTTGCCGTTCTCGCTGCTCGACCCGCCGTGGAACAGCTCGAGTCCGACCAGCGAGCCGTGCCCGTGCACGGCATCGACGACCAGTGACAACGCAGCGGCGTCTTCGTCGTCCCAGAACGTCGCCGCAATCGCGGGAGTCTCCTCGGAGTCGGCGGTGACCGGTGCGTACTCGACACACACTCCGCCCCAGCCGCCCTCGGCCTTGATCGCCCGGAACGCGGCCTGACTGCGGGGTTCGGTCACCCCGAAGCCCGACGCATGGGGCACTTGGTAGAAGCGGTTCGGCAGCGTCTTCGGTCCGATCCGGATCGGCTCGAACAGTACGGCGTGACGGGGATCCACCCCGACCTCCCTCGGTCGCTGCGCGGTCGCAGCGGTTCGACCTTAGGCTCACCGGTGTGTATGAGATTGCGTTGACGGTTGCCGCGTGTCTGCGCGCCGGCACCAAGGTCGATGTCGCGTGGGCGGTCGAGACCCGCGGGTTCAGCGCGCGGGACAACACCGAGGCACTGGCTCTGACCCCGGGCGGCGGCCGGGTCGGGTCGGTCCTGTCGGGGGCGCTCAACGACCAGCTCGCGACGCTGGCCGCCGAGAGCATGGCGGGCCGGCTGGTCGATCTGCATGTCGGGGATCTCGACGCCGGCATCGCCGGACTGTCGTGCGGCGGCGACGCACGGTGTCTCCTCATCTCCGCCTCGGACCTGCCGGCCGAGCTGTGGGAGCACCTGCGCAACCGCGACGCGGTCTGCCTGGTCACCCGCCTCGACGGCGATCGGGTGGTGGGCACCGATCTGTTCACGGCGGCGACCATCGCCGAGGCAGGCGAGGATCGGGCGCAGCTGTTCGGCCGCGCCACCAGCGCAACGACCGTCGCCGATGGTGAGGTGGTCACCGTCCTGTGGCCGGTCCCCACCGTGGTCGTCGTCGGCGCGGGCGCGATCGCCGAGGCGTTGAGCGCGGCCGCCGGCCTGTTGGGCTGGCACGCCCAGACCGTGGTCGACGTCAACACCGCGACCGGGCTGATCAGCGGGCTCGCAGCGCTCGACAAGGTCGTCGTGATCAGCCACGACCACGACCTGGCCGGCCCGGCGCTCGAGGCGGCGCTGGCGAGCGACGTCGGTTACATCGGTGCGCTCGGCTCGCGGCACACCCAACGCGCGCGGGCGCAATGGCTGGCCGACCGCGGGATCACCGACCTCGATCGGATCCACGGCCCGGCCGGGCTGGACCTCGGCGGGCGCACCCCACCGGAGATCGCACTGTCGATCCTGGCCGAGGCGCTGGCGATCCGCAACGGTCGCGCCCCCGGCGCCTTGCGCGACCGCGAGGGCTCGATCCACTGACGGGACCGAGTCCGTCAGCCGGCCGGACGAGCCGCCAGGGTCGCGAGCAGCTGCTGAGCCGTCGCCTGGAACCTCGCGACATCGCGATAGGGCCGCGCGATCAGCATTGCCCCTTCGAGCGCACCGACCAGCATCCGCGCGGTGTCCTCGGCTGGTCCGGTGAAGGACAGCAGGCCGGCTTCGACGCCGGACTTGAGGACCCACGCGAGCCAGGTTTCGTTGGCGTCGAAGAAGCCGATGACCGCCTCCTGCATCGGCTCGGGCAGGGTTTGGTACTCCGCGGCCAACATGCCGCACAAGCACATCCGATCCTCGCGAAGGACTTCGCCGTACAACGTGGCGTAGGCGCGGAGCTTCTCGGGCGCAGTCGGCTGTTCGCGGTCGATCCGCTCCAAGGCGGCGCCGAACCGCGCGGCGTAGCGGTCGATCAAGGCCCGCCCGAGGGCGGCCTTGCCGCTGAAGTGGTAGTGCAGGGCGGCCGTGGTGAGCGAGAGCTCGGCGGCGACGTCGGCGTAACTGAACCCGTTGAAGCCGTTGACCTGGACCAGCCGCTCGGCGGCGTCGAGGATCTGTCCGGCGGTGTCCGCCGACCCCGACTGCGCCCGGTTCATCCCGGCATCCTCTCACCGCCTGGTCTTGACTCCTACTTACTAGTAGGTAAGGCTACAGAGGCGTCACCACCTGGGCAAGGCCGCCAATCGTGGAGGGATCGTCATGAGCCGAAAGATGATCGACTGCCGCAAGGTTCCGAGCGAGAACAACTGCACGCTGACCATCGCCGGCACCGAACAAGAAGTGCTGGACGCAGCCGTCGCGCATGCGATCTCGGCGCACGGTCACGACGACGGGCCGGAGCTGCGTGCGGCCCTGCAGGCGGGTCTCGAAGACGCCGAACCCGCCCTCGCATGACGCTGACCCCGACCGCGAGTACGACGAGCGAGATCGTTGACCGCTTCAACGCGGCGTGGGCCGCCCACGACCTTGACGCCGCACTCGCGTTGATCAGCGCCGACTGCGTGTTCGAGGCGACCGCACCGGCGCCGGACGGCGAGCGGCATGTCGGCATCGACGCGATCCGACTCGCCTGGGCCGCGATCTTCGCCGATCTCGACAGCCGGTTCACCGTCGAGGACGCCTACGCGCACGGCGACCGGGTCGTGCAGCGGTGGACCTACTCGTGGGGCAACGGCCACGTGCGCGGGGTCGACCTGATCCGCGTGCGGGATGGCCTGGTGGTCGAGAAGCTCGCCTACGTCAAGGGCTGACCCGCCGGCCCGCACCAGCGAGCAATCACATACCACTTCCCTGGACGCACCTCGATCGCCGCTCCCCGACGGTTGGTCATCCGTTAGCAGTACTGGGCTACTCGTAACGGTTCACGAACCGAATACGGGCACCACGAGGAGTGACGTCCGATCGGCCGGAATCAGCAATGATCGGGACGCGCGGTGTGCGCCGGCCGTGCCTCACGCGAGGTGCTGGTCGTCACTGAGGAAGGACTCGTCCGCCATGGCAGAAAGCGATCTGTTCGAGAGGGGTCTCCAGGTACGCCGAGACGTGCTGGGTGCTACGTACATCGACGCGAACCTCGCTGACACCGACGAGTTCATGATGGCGTTTCAACGCGTCGTGACCGAGTGGGCGTGGGGATACGCCTGGAGCAGGCCAGGTCTGGATCGCAAGACGCGGAGCATGCTGAATCTTGCGATGCTGACTGCGCTGGGTCGGCCTGACGAGCTGGGCATCTACGTGAAGGGCGCGCTGGCTACCGGGGTATCGGTCGACGAGATCAAGGAGGTGCTGATTCACGCCACGGTGTACTGCGGCACGCCAGCCGGCCGTCAGGCGTTCCGGGCCGCGCATGAGGCACTCCTGGCAGAGGGCGCGTTGCCTCGTCCGAGCTGAGCGCCCGGAACTTCGCACCGCATTCGCCATGCGTCGAAATGCAACTCACCCGCCGCGATGACAGCGCTCGGCATGTGTCGCTCTGTTCCGTGGCGCCTGGCGTGGCGTGACCCTCGCCTGGGTACGGGCCATGCGGGTGCCGATAGCCACCGATGGGCGATGAGTGGGCAGCGCGGCCGGGGCGACAGCGGGTCGCCGGCTCTGCCAGGATCTGCGAATGGCGACGGTGACCTATCGGACGCCTGAGCTCGTCCTGACCGAGCACACGATCGACGTCCCGCTGGACCACGCCGACCCGGGCGGCGCGCAGATCTCGGTCTTCGCCCGGGAAGTCGCCGATCCGGACGGTCTCGACCGGCCGTACCTGTTGTTCCTGCAAGGTGGGCCGGGCTTCGAGGCTCCTCGCCCGACCCGGCGGCCGGCATCACCGGCCTGGCTCGACCGGGCCCTCGCGGAGTTCCGGGTGGTGATGCTCGACCAGCGCGGCACCGGACGCTCGACACCGGTCGGCGCACTCTCCGACCGGCCGGCCGTCGAGCAAGCCGCCTACCTCACCTACTTCCGGGCCGACGCGATCGTGCGGGACGCCGAGGCGTTGCGGGCACACCTCGAGGCGCCGCCGTGGAGCGTGCTCGGGCAGAGCTTCGGCGGCTTCACCCTGCTCGCCTACCTGTCCCAGGCGCCGGACGGTCTGCGTGAGGCGTTGTTCACTGGCGGCCTGCCTCCGATCGGCAACCGGATCGAAGACGCCTATCGCGCGACCTACCCGCGGGTCATCGAGCGCAGCCATCGCTACTACGCGCGCTACCCCGGTGATCGCGACCGCGTCGATCGGATCTACGCCGCGATCGACGCCGACGCCGGGCTGCGGCTCCCGGTCGGCGACCGGCTCACCATCCCGCGCGTCCAGCAGCTCGGCATCATGCTCGGTGCGAGCGACGGCGCCGAGCAGCTGCACTACATCCTCGAGCTCGACCCCGCCTCGCCCGGCTTCCTGCACGCGGTGCAGGATGCGACCTCCTGGGGCCGCAACCCGCTCTACGCACTGGTGCATGAGGCGTGCTGGGCGGACGGAGGTTCGACCCGCTGGGCGGCCGAACGGCTGTTTCCGGCCGACTACCGCAACGACCCCACCCTGTTCACCGGCGAGCACGTCTACCCGTGGATGTTCGACGAGATCGCCGCGCTCGTGCCACTGCGCCAGGCCGCCGACGAGCTCGCCGACCATGCCTGGCCGCGGCTGTACGACGAGCAGCAACTCGCGCGCAACGACGTACCGGCGGCAGCCGTGATCTTCGCCGACGACATGTACGTCGACCGGGCGCTCTCGGAAGAAACCGCCGCCGCGGTGCGCGGGCTGCACCCCTGGGTGACGACCGAGTTCGAGCACAACGCCCTGCGGTCGAGCGGTGACCAGCTGCTCGATGAGTTGATCAGAGTTGTCCGCGCTCGGGCATGACGCCGCGACCGGCGAAGTCGGTGCGGTCGCGAATATCGTGGACGGCGAGCAGGTCGAGGTCTTCGTTGCGCTCCCGGCGACGCGAGCCCCGGCCCTGACGGGAGCCCGCGCATGACGAGACGCCAGGTCCACATGTCGGCATCGGCCAAACCAGGTCCGCCGCACGATCGCCGCCCTGCGCCGGCGCCGCCACCTCCCCCGCCGTGGCGGCACTGGCTGCTCATCGTCGGCGTTGCCCTCACCGCCGCGTTGTTCATCCTCTCCGGCACCAAACACGGCAGCTCGCCGAAGCAGCTGTCGTTCACCCAATTCCAGAACGACGTCACGTCCGGGCTGGTCAAGTCGGCCACGATCGGGACCACCGGCCACGTCTCGGGCAGCTTCATCAAGGGCGCGACCTACACCACCCAGATCCCAACCGCGCTTCAGGACACCAGCCTCAACCAGTTGCTCACCGCACATCACGTGCAGGTCGTCGGGTCTCCCCCGAGCAGCGGGATCACGTTGCTCGGGGCGCTCATCGACCTCTTGCCGCTGATCTTCCTGGTCGGCTTCTTCATCTTCATCACCCGGCGGGCCAGGTCCCAGCTCGGCGGCGCGGGAGTGGGTGGCCGGCTGATGGGGTTCGGCGGGTCGAAGGCCAAGGTGTACGACGAGGAGCGACCGACTACTCGCTTCGCCGACGTCGCCGGTTACGAGGGTGCGAAACAAGAGGTCTCGGAGGTCGTCGACTTCCTCAAGCATCCTGACCGCTACACCAAGGCCGGCGCGGTCGGACCGAAGGGCGTGCTGATGATCGGTCCGCCCGGCACCGGAAAGACGTTGATGGCCCGCGCGGTCGCCGGCGAGGCCGAGGTGCCGTTCTTCGCGCTGACCGGATCCAGCTTCGTCGAGATGTTCGTCGGCGTCGGCGCCTCCCGGGTCCGGGACCTGTTCGCGGACGCCCGCAAACGCGCGCCGGCCATCATCTTCATCGACGAGATCGACGCGATCGGTGGCCGGCGCGGCAGCGCGTTCGGCGGCAACGACGAGCGCGAGCAGACCCTCAACCAGATGCTCGCGGAGATGGACGGGTTCGACCCGGCCACCGACATCGTCGTGATCGCGGCCACCAACCGGCCGGAGTCGCTCGACCCCGCCCTGCTGCGCCCGGGCCGGTTCGACCGCACCGTCGAGATCCCGCTTCCCAACCAGGTCGAGCGCACCGCGATCCTCGGCGTACACATCAAGGGCAAGAAGCTTGCCGCCGACGTCGACCTGTCGATCATCAGTCGGGCCACGCCGGGGTTCTCCGGCGCCGACCTGGCGAACCTCGTCAACGAAGCAGCACTGCACGCCGTACGGTTCGATCGCTCGGTCATCGACGCCGAGGACTTCGACGCGGCCCGCGACCGCATCCTGCTCGGTCGACGGGACAGCTCGAACGCGTTGCGCCCCGAGGAGAAACACTCCGTCGCGGTCCACGAGACCGGACATGCGCTCGTCGCCGCGCTCTCACCGCACGCCGATCCGGTCGCGAAGATCACCATCCTGCCCGCCGGGATGGCACTGGGAGTCACCGAACAGCTTCCCGAGGACGAGCGGCGGCTGTATTCGGAGAGCTATCTGCTCGACTCGCTCGCGGTTCGCCTCGGCGGCCGGGCGGCAGAGGTTCTCGTCCTCGGCGAGGCATCGACCGGTGCGGCCAACGACCTGTCCGGAGCGACCCAGCTCGCGACGAAGATGGTCCGCGAGTGGGGACTCTCGCCCCGGATCGGCCCGATCGGCTACGGCGACGACTCCCCCGGCTACCTCGGCGACAGCGCCTTCACCAGACGCCCGTACGCCGAGGAGACCCAGCGGGTGATCGACGAGGAGGTGGCCCGACTGCTCAACGAGGCAGAGGGGCGCGCGACCTCGCTCCTGCGCACCCATCGGGACGAGCTCGATCGCGTCGTCGAGATCCTGGTCGAACGCGAGACGATCGACGGTGCCCAACTGATGGCGATCATCGACGGCAAACCCATCGGTGACGCGCAGCCGGCCGGTCACGCGGGATCCGCCGCGTCGTGACCCAGCCCGACTGACCAGCTGGCTCAGGGCGCGGCGGCCAGCCGGCCGGCGTCTTCGATGTTGGCGACCCTCAGCTGTCCGCGCGCGACCAGCCGGTCGGACTCGTCGGTGATGTCGACCAGCCACAGCTGTGAGGTGCGGCCTCGGTGGATCGGCGTGGCAACCGCGGTCAACGTCCCGGTCCTGGTGGCGCGAATGAAGTCGGTGCTGTTAGAGACGCCGACGGTGTTTCCGCGATCGCCGTACCAAAGCGCGGCGCCGACACTTCCCACCGTCTCGACCAGGGCGCACAACACGCCCCCGTGCACGATGCCGTACGGCTGCAGCAGATCCGGGCGGACCGGCAGGGACCCGACGACCTTGTCCGGCCCGGCTTCGCTGATCGTGAGCCCGATCAGCTCGACGAAACCCATCTGAAACTCGGTGCTGTCGACCGCACCCACACTCCGCTCCACTGCCATGCACTGCACGGTACGACACCCCTACCCCTCCCAAGCAATGTCACATTGCCCAGCCGAACCGAGGGGTGCTGTCACATTGCCCCCACGAAAGCGGAGGCAATGTGACATTGCTTTGACGCGGTTCGACGGGTCAGGGGCGCACCACGCCGGCGACCCGTTTCGGCACCGGCACGATGTTGACGTACTGGCCGGTGTACGGCGCGTTGATCATCCAGCCGGAGCCGAGGTACATCCCGACGTGGAAGATCGGGTGGCCGAACATGATCAGGTCGCCCGGCAGGATGTCGCGGCCGGGGATCAGGCGGCCTTCGTTCCACTGGGTCGCTGCGTGATGGGCCAGCGCGATTCCGGCGTGCGCGTAAGCCCATTGCACCAGGCCCGAGCAATCGAATGTGCTCGGTCCCGCCGCGGCCCATACATACGGCTGGCCGAGTTCCTCGATCGCCGAGCGCAGGGCCACCAGGCCGATCGTGGCCGGCTGGACCGGCTCGAGCTGCGGATCGACGCCTATGCCGTCCGGAGTCTGGTACGGCGCCGGCTTCGCCCCGTCGTGCCGTCGGTTGTGGCCGAGGCCCCTCGACCCGCCGTCGGGAATGGCGGCGACGAACGGCGTCAGCGTGCGGGTCCGGACGATGTGCAGGTGGTGCGGCCGCTTGCGCAGGTGACGGGCGATCGGCGTCGGCACCGGGCCCATGATCGCCCTCGTGTCCGTGGGTGCGCCCGACGGATCATCGGTGATGGCCAGCTTGGTGAGAGCATCGACCGACGCCAGCAGCAGCTTGGCCGGCGACAAGTACCGCGGGCCGTTCTGCAGCGCTCCGCTGGCCAGCGCCTGGGTCTGAACGTCGTTGGTCGCGGCCACCAGGTTGTCGAAGTCAAGCTGCTCGAGCTCCCTCGCGGTCGGCCGGTGCGCACCGGCCTGGGTCGCGCCCGCCACCGAGGCGCCGAGACCCAGCGCCAGAACTGAGCCCAGCGTCAACAGGACGAGCGAAATGCGATGGACAGCCACCCCGACTTCATCGGTCGCAGCGTCGAACCAATGAAGCGCAACCCGAATCCGCGGGATAGGCGCGACAATGGCTGGATGGTTGGCACCGACGCCGCCGGCAACGGTCGCGGCCACGCCGAACCGCTTCTGGCGGTCCGCGGCCTTGCCGCGCACTACGGGGCCCGGCAGGTGCTCACCCGGGTCGACCTCGATGTCACCGCCGGTGAGGTCGTCGCGATCGCGGGCGAAAACGGCGCCGGCAAGTCCACGTTGGTCCGATGCATCGCCGGTGACCTGAGCGCGTCCGCGGGCGAGATCGCGATCGCCGGCGAACGGGTCCGGGTGGGGCCGGGCGCGGTCTCCCGGCTCGGGGTCGCGGTGGTCTGGCAGGACTTGTCTCTGTGCGACAACCTCGACGTCGCCTCGAACCTGCTGCTCGGGCGAGAGCAGCGCCGGTCGCTGCTGTCCGACGAGCGGTTCCACGCCGAGGCGAGAGCGCTGCTGGCCTCCCTCGAGATCCCGATCCCCGACACGACCCGGCCGGTGGCGTCGCTGTCCGGCGGCCAACGTCAACTCGTCGCGGTGGCCCGGGCGATGCGGGAGAAGCCCCGCCTGTTGATCCTCGACGAGCCCACTGCGTCACTCGGCGTGGTGGAGTCGGCGCAGGTCGAGGCGCTCACCCGGCGGCTGAGCGACGAGGGCACCACGATCCTGCTCGCCTCCCACGACATCGAGCAGATGTTCCGGCTGGCCGATCGCATCACCGTGCTACGACAGGGCCAGGTGGTGGCCGATGTCCCGACCGCCACGGGCTACCCGGACGAGATCGTCGCGTTCATGTCCGGTCAGCCGGTCGATTCCTCTCCACGTCGCCAGCTCGACCGGCTGCACAGCCTGGTCGGGCGGCTGACCCACGTCGATCCGTCCTCCAGCCTCGCCGTGATCCTCTCGGCGCTGGGCACCGCGCTCGCCGCGGACCGGCTCTGCATCCATCTGGTCGACGGCGGCCGGCTCCGCCTGACCGCAGCCGTCGGCCTGCCCGATCGTTTGCTGTCGGCGTGGGGCGACCTACCCACTGGCGCAGAGGGCGGCCCGGCCGGCGCCGCCGCCGCCGCGGCCTCGACCGTCATCGATCCCGATGTCCGCACCGCAGGCACCTGGGCTCGCTATCGCGACCTGGCCGAGCGGTCCAGCATCCGCAGCTCGTGGGCAGTTCCGGTCACGGGAAGCAGCGGCCTGCTCGGGGTCATCACGGTGTTCCGGCGCAACCGGGGCACCCCGCACCGCGATGAGCTCGATCTGGTCACCCTGTACGCCGGATACGCCGCGAGCAGTGCCGAGCGCGACGGCCTGCTCGGCGAAGTGACCGCGCGCAACCGGGTCCTGGAGACGATCCGGGTCGTGCTCGAGCAGCTCGCGGTATCAGTCCCGCTGTCGGCCGGTCTCGACATCGCGGTCGACGCGCTCCGGATTGGCCTCGGCGCGCAGGAGGTGGGCCTGCTCGGCCACCACGAGGACCACGGCATCCGCTGCCGCGGCTGGTCCGGTGCGCACGGCGACGGGCTGAGTCCGGATTCACCGCTGATGGCAGCGCTGGACGTCATACTCAGGGAGGGTCGGGCCGCCACCTCGCCTGGTCGAGGGCCGGTCGAGTCGATCGACCTTGCCGGCTACCGGATCCTGGCCGCCAGCGTCCCGACCCCGGACGGCCCGCTTGCCCTGCTCGCAGCGTGGACCTGCGGCACCGACGGGCTAAGCGGTACACCGAACGAAGGCGCCTCAGCCCTGATGGAAGACGCCGCCCGGTCACTGCAGCTGGCGCTCGAACGCGAGACCTCGGAGCGGGCTCATCGCGAGGCGGCCGCGTTGCGCAGATCCCAGGAGCTGCAACGGGACTTCCTCTCGCGACTCAGCCACGAGCTGCGTACGCCGCTCACCGCGATTCACGGGTACGCCGACAGCTTGCTACAGACCGACGTGACGTGGGACACCGACTCGCAGAACCGCTTCCTGACCCGGATCACCACCGAGTCCGCGCGGCTCGGCCGGCTGGTCGGCGACCTGCTCGACCTCTCCGCCATCGACTCCAACCTGCTTCGGCTGCAGCCGGACTGGTGTGACATCGTGCTGATCCTCGACGCCGCGCGCGCCTGCCTTCCGATGGAAGAGATGGGCCGGGTGAAGATCGAGTCCGAGGCTCTGCCGCCGGTGTGGGCCGACCATGACCGGCTCGAACAGGTGCTGGTTAACCTGATGGACAACGCGGTGCGGCACAACGCGCCCGACACGACGGTGTTCGTCGCGGCGAAGGCGGTGGGGCCGGAGACGATCACGATCACGATCACGGACGACGGAGTCGGGATGCCCGACAACTCCGACCAGCCGGCCGCCGGAAGGCGTCGGACCGCGACCGCCGGCGCCGGCCTCGGCTTGTCGATCGCCCGGGCGATCATTGCCGCGCATGGCGGCGTGCTCCGGCTCGAGCGGCCGGTTCGTGGAACGAGATGGCACATCGACCTGCCGGTCAGCGGTCGCGACGGCGGCGGCCAGCCGGCCGCGATGGTGACACCGGATGGCTGAGCGCACCCGAGTGCTCCTGGTCGAGGACGACCCGAACATCGTCGATCTCATCCGCTCGAACCTTGCCGTGCGCGGTTTCGACACCCTGGTCTCCACCGACGGCGTGCGGGCACTACAGCTCCTCGAGAGCGGGAGGCCGGACGTCGTACTCCTCGACTTGATGCTGCCGGGGGTCGACGGGATGGAGCTCTGCCAGCGGATGAGGGAGCGCTCATCGGTGGGGATCATCGTCGTCTCGGCGCGACGGGGCGAGCGCGACAAGGTCAGCGCACTCAACGTCGGCGCGGACGACTACATGACCAAGCCGTTCAGCATCGAGGAGCTGCTGGCCCGGATCACCGCGACCTTGCGGCGCAGCCGGCCGGTGAGCTCACCGGAGCCGGCGCTCACCACCATGCGGGTCGGGGGCATCGAGATCGACCTGGCCGGCCAGCGGGTGACCCGCGACGGCGAGGACATCCATCTCACCACCACCGAGTTCGCGCTGCTGCGCGAGCTTGCGGTCGATCGCGGCAAGCTGCTCAGCCATGCCGATCTGCTGAGGCGGGTGTGGGGGGTCGGCTACCAGACCGAGACCGAGTACGTCCGGGTCTACATCCGCCGGCTGCGCGCCAAACTCGAGGTGGAGGGGGCGCCGCGGCTGATCATCACCCAGCCCCGGGCCGGCTACCGGTTGGCCGCTGACTGACAGGCTCGGACCAGCCTGTTACCGTACCGAGATATTATTCACAATTTGTTTCTCACCAGGGTCGGATGTTTACGGGGTGTTCATGCGGTTCCGATTTATCGTCCGCTGGACCGCACGAATGCCGCGTCGAGTGAACGAGACCTGTCTCGGCACGCTTGACCGGCTGGCCCCCTGGAGGACACCTTGCAGCTGACCAACAAACGCGCGCTGACGGTCGCGCTCGTCGCCTTCGGCCTCACAGCCGCGGCGTGCGGGAGCAGCTCGTCGGGCGGTACGCCACCCGCGGGTACGAGTTCGAGTC
>CAYNDD010000074.1:0-12483 GCA_964395425.1 uncultured Frankiaceae bacterium | reverse complement strand
AGATCTCCTGCCCGTCGGGCAGCGAGTAGCCCATCAGCCCGAGGAAGTTGCGCAGCGCTTCGGGAAGGAAGCCCTGCTCGACAAACCAGGTCAGGCGCGCGGCCGGGTTCTTCCGCTTCGAGATCTTCGACTTGTCCGTGTTACGCAGCAGCGGCATGTGCGCGAACGCCGGTCGCTGCCAGCCCATCCAGTCGTAGAGCAGCAGATGCTTCGGCGTCGAGGCGATCCACTCCTCACCGCGCACCACGTGCGTGATGCCCATCGCGTGGTCGTCGACCACGTTCGCCAGGTGGTACGTCGGGTACCCGTCCGCCTTCATCAGCACCTGGTCGTCGGGTCGCGGCGCGTTGACCTCGCCGCGGATCAGGTCGAAGAAATGCAGCGGCACGTCATCCGGCACCAGCATCCGGATGACCGGGATGTCGGCGAACCCGGGCAGCGCGGCACGCTCCTCGCGGGTCTTGCCATAACACAACCGGTCATAGCCGGTCGGCCGCTTGGCTTTCTGCTGCGCCTCCCGCATCTCGGCGAGCCGCTCCGACGTGCACCAGCACAGGTAGGCCCGACCCGACGCGAGCAGCTCGTCGGCAACCGGTCGGTAGGTCTCGAGCCGCTCCGACTGCCGATACGGCGCGTGCGGGCCGCCGATGTCCGGGCCCTCGTCCCAGTCGAGACCGAGCCAGTGCAACGTGTCGTACACCTGCTGCTCGCTGTCGGCCTGGAACCGGGCCCGGTCGGTGTCCTCCACCCGCAGGATGAAGCTGCCACCCTCGTGCCGGGCAAAGGCCAGGTTGAACAACGACATGTACGCCGTACCGACGTGCGGGTCGCCGGTCGGCGACGGTGCGACCCGCAGCCGCACCGTCATCGCGCAACGACCGGGTTGGTCAGCGTGCCGATGCCTTCGATCTCGACGCGCACCTCGTCGCCGACCAGCATCGGGCCGACGCCGTCCGGTGTGCCGGTCAGGATCACGTCGCCGGGCAGCAGTGTCATGCACGCGGTGATATAGGCGATCAGCTCCGGGATCTTGTGCACGATCAACGAAGTCCGCGACTGCTGCTTCACCTCGCCGTTCAGGGTCGTCGAGATCGCCAGGTCGGCCGGGTCGACCTCGGTCTCGATCCACGGCCCGAGTGGGCAGAACGTGTCGTAGCCCTTGGCCCGTGACCATTGGCCGTCGCTGCGCTGCTGGTCACGCGCCGTGACGTCATTGGCACAGGTGTAGCCGAGCACCACGTCCATCGCCCGCTCGACCGGTACGTCGCGGCACAGCCGGCTGATGACCACGGCGAGCTCGCCCTCGAAGTCCACTCGCTCCGACGACGGCGGCGAGGCGATCGCGTCGCGATCGGCGATCACGGAGGTCGACGGCTTGAGGAAGATCAGCGGCTGCTCGGGGACGTCGCCACCCATCTCGGCGGCGTGCGACGCGTAGTTCTTCCCGATCGCCACCACCTTGCTCGGCAGCACCGGTGCGAGCAGCCGGAGCTCGGCGCGGGCCAGCCTGATGTCGGTCCGCTCGATCGGCGCGAACGGATGACCCACGATCGGGACGACGAGGTCGTCCTCGACGATCCCGAAGGCGACCCCCTCGCCGTAGGAGAACCTGGCAATCCGCACCCGAGGCAGCCTAGCCAGAGAACGCGAGCGCGTTCAGTGCGTCCAGGTCGTCGGCGCTCGGCTCCCAGCCGCCGGCCGCCACGTTGGCGACCACCTGTTCCGGCTTCGTCGCACCCGCGATGACCGAAGCGACCGCGGGTTGCGCGGCCAGGCCGCCGATCGCGACCTCGAGCATGCTGAGCCCGCGTTCGTCGGCGTACCGCTGAAGTGCCTCGACTCGGTCGAAGCGCTGATCGGTCAGCCAGCCCTCGCGACTGGCCAGCCGGGTGCCCTCCGGCGCGGCTTCGCCGCGTCGGTACTTGCCGGTCAGCAGGCCGTTGGCGAGCGGGAAGAACGGCAGGATCCCGAGCCCGAATCGTTCGCAGGCAGGGGTCAGCTCGGCCTCGACCCCGCGCTCGATCAGGCTGTAGTGGTTCTGCGCGCTGATGAACCTCGTCAGGTCGGCGGAGCGGGCGATCCAGTCGGCGTCGGCGACCTGCCATCCGGCGAAGTTCGAGCAGCCGACGTAACGGACCTTGCCTTCCAGCACCAGCTCATGCAGGGCCGCGAGGGTCTCCTCGATCGGCGTGGCCGGATCGGGAGTGTGGAACTGGTAGAGATCGATCCAGTCGGTGTTGAGCCGGCGCAGCGAGGACTCGACCGCCTTGCGGATGTAACGGCGGGATCCGCGCGCGTCCCAGTCGGGCCCGAGGGCCCCGCCCATCGGCAGGCCGAACTTCGTGGCGAGCACGATGTCGCTGCGCTGCGGACCGAGCACCTGGCCGAGGAAGTCCTCGGAGTCGCCGTAGATATCCGCGGTGTCGAACAACGTGACGCCGGCATCGAGCGCGGCCCGCACCACTTCCCGGGTCTGGTCGAGCCCGATCCGCCGGCCGAAGTTGTTGCACCCGAGCCCGACCACCGACACCACGAGGCCCGAGGTGCCCAACCGGCGCATCCGCATGTCGCTCATGATCACCAAGCGTATGGCGTCACCCCGCGGCGGCGACCGCCAGCAGGCCGAACGTGTACGCATCGTCGAGGGCTTGCCATGACGCGGCAATCACGTTCTCGTTGACGCCGACCGTGTCCCACTCCCGGTGACCGTCGGAGGTCCGGACCAGGACTCGGGTGATCGCGCCCGTGCCGTGGGCGCCTTCGAGGATCCGCACCTTGTAGTCGACCAGCTCGAACTCACCAAGCGTCGGGTAGAACCGCTCGAGGGCTTGCCGAAGGGCCATGTCCAGTGCGTTGACCGGCCCGTTGCCCTCGCCGGTCGACACGATCCGCTCGCCACGGACATGGATCTTGACGGTGGCCTCGGACGTCATCGCCCCGTCGGAACGCCCGTCGCTGATCACCCGGTAGGACTCCAACGTGAACGGCCGCGGCCGCGACGGGTCCACCTCCTGGCGGAGGAGCAGCTCGAACGAGGCCTCCGCTGCCTCGAACGAGTACCCCTCCGCCTCCATCGTCTTGACCCGGTCGATCACCCGCCCGACCACATCTCGGTCGACGTCGATCTTCAGCTCCCGGGCCTTCATCTCGACACTCGCCCGGCCGGCCAGCTCCGAGACGAGGATCCGCATGTCGTTGCCGACGATGGCCGGATCGGTGTGCTGATACAGGTCGGGGTCGACCTTCAGCGCCGACGCGTGCAGCCCCGCCTTGTGGGCGAATGCGCTCGCGCCGACCCAGGGCTGGTGATCATCCGGTGTGATGTTCGCCAGCTCAGCGATGGCATGACTGACCCGGACGAGCTCGGCGAGCGAGCCCTCCGGAAGGACCGGTCGATCGAGCTTGAGCTCGAGCCCGGCAACGATCGCGAACAGGTCGGCGTTGCCGGCCCGCTCGCCGTACCCGTTTGCGGTTCCTTGCACGTGGGTCGCGCCGGCTTGTACGGCGGCAAGGGAGTTCGCGACCGCGCACGACGTGTCGTCGTGTGCGTGGATGCCGATCCGGGTCGCGCTCGCCGCGTAGTCGGTGACAACCGCGTTGACGACGTCGGCCAGCTGACCGGGCAGCATGCCGCCGTTGGTGTCGCACAGGGCGACGACCTCCGCGCCGGCCTCCGCCGCGGCCGCGACCACCGCGAGCGCGTAGTCGCGGTCGAGCCGGTAGCCGTCGAAGAAGTGCTCGGCATCGAGGAAGACCCGGCGACCCTCGGCCCGGAGGAACGTCACGGTGTCGCGGACCATCGCCAGGTTCTCGGCCAGCGTCGTACGAAGGGCCCGCTCGACGTGCCCGGTGTGTGACTTGGCCACCAGCGTGACGACCGGCGTCTGTGCGTCGAGCAAGGCCCGCACCTGCGGATCGTCGGCGGCCACCGTGCCGGCCTTGCGGGTCGCACCGAAGGCCGCCAGTACGGCGTGCTTCAGGGTCAGGTCACCGGCCGCCGCCCGCTCGAAGAACGCCTTGTCCTTCGGGTTCGCGCCTGGCCAGCCCCCTTCGATGTAGCCGACGCCGAGCTCGTCGAGGCGCGCTGCGACGGCGAGCTTGTCGTCGACCGACAGCGAAAGGCCCTCCATCTGCGAGCCGTCACGCAGCGTGGTGTCGTACACGTGCAGATCGGTGGGGCTGGACACTGGTTTCCCTTTCGACTTCGACGGGCGGGGTTTTCCAAAACAAAACCCCCCGGCCCGGATCGGGCAGCGAGGGGTTGCGCGTCGGCTGGTGGTACTAGCCGACGCGCTCGCAAATGATCGTGGTGTTGCTCATCACGTTCCAGTGTTCGGCAGATCACACCGCCAGGTCAAGCCCGGCGCTCAAAGCAATGTCACATTGCATAGGCCTTTGCGGGGGTGATGTCACATTGCCCCCACGAAGTGCGGGGCAATGTGACATTGCTTTATCGAACCGTGTGCATCCAGCCGTGGGGGTCCGGGATCCGGCCGTGCTGGAGGTCGACCATCGTGGTCCGCAGCGCGTCGGCGACCGGGGTCTCGGCCGGCATGCTCACCTCGCCGTCGTGCCAGCGCAGCGTCCCCACCGACGTGATCACCGCGGCAGTGCCACAGGCGAAGACCTCGGTGATCGCACCCTCGTCGACGCCCTTGCGCCACTCATCGATGTCGACCCGGCGCTCCTCGACCACCCGCCCGTCCTCTGCAGCCAGCGTCTTGATCGTGTCGCGGGTGACACCGTCGAGGATCGTCCCGGTCAGCTCCGGCGTCACCACCGTGCCGTTGTCGAGGACAAGCCAGAGGTTCATCCCGCCGAGCTCCTCCACCCATCGCCGCTCGACCGCGTCGAGGAACAAGACCTGCTCGCACCCGTTGGCGATCGCCTCCTGTTGCGCGACCAGGCTGGCCGCATAGTTGCCGCCGCACTTCGCCGCACCGGTGCCGCCGGGTGCCGCGCGGGTGTAGTCCTCGGACAGCCAGATCGCGACCCGCTTCGACCCCTTCGCGAAGTACGCACCCGCCGGCGACGCGATCACCATGAACGTCACGTCCGACGCCGGCCGCACGCCGAGCCCGACCTCGGTCGCCACCATGAACGGGCGGATGTAGAGGCTGTCGTCCGGTCCGGTCGGCACCCACGCTGCGTCCTGGCGGATGAGGGCATCCGCGGCGGCGACGAAGTCGTCCACCTCGAGGGTCGGAAGCGCGAGCCGCTCGGCCGAGTGCTGAAATCGCCGGCCGTTGGTCTCCGGCCGGAAGGTCGCAATGCTGCCGTCCGGCTGCAGGTAGGCCTTGAAGCCCTCGAAGATCGACTGGCCGTAATGGAAGATGTGCGTCGCGGGGTCGACCTGCAGTGGTCCGTACGGGTGTACCCGGGCCTGGTGCCAACCGCTCGCAGGGGTCCACCGAACGCTGACCATGTGGTCGGTGAACGTCTGGCCGAACCCGGGCGCCGCGAAGATCTCGGCGAGCCGCTCGGGCGAGGTCGGAGTCGGCGTCGGCTCGACGCTGAAATCAAGGCCCATACAAAGAGATTAGGCGAGCCGAGCAGCGATCGCATCCCCGATTTGAGACGTACGCCGACCGGCTGACCCCGACCCGGCGTCGGCGCGCGCGGCCAGATCGGCGGCAACGGCCGCTTCGACCCGCTGCGCGGCGTGGTGCAGCGACAACGCGTCGAGCAGCATCGCCACCGAGAGGATGGTCGCGGTCGGGTCGGCGATGCCCTGCCCGGCGATGTCCGGCGCACTGCCGTGCACCGGCTCGAACATGCTCGGCGCAGTGCCGTCGACGTTGAGGTTGCCGCTCGCCGCGAGCCCGATGCCGCCCGCGATCGCCGCGCCGATGTCGGTGATGATGTCGCCGAACAGGTTGTCGGTGACGATCACATCGAAACGCTGCGGTTGCGAGACGAGGTAGAGGCAGGCTGCGTCAACGTGTGCGTAGTCGACCGTCACGGCCGGGAAGTCCGCGTTGACCGCGTCCACCGTGCGTTGCCACAGCGAGCCGGCATGCGTGAGCACGTTGGTCTTGTGCACGAGGGTGAGGTGCTGGCGTGGCCGGGCCGCCGCGCGGGCGAAGGCATCGCGAACCACGCGTTCGACGCCGTACCTCGTGTTGACACTGTTCTCCATCGCGATCTCGTGCGGGGTGTCGCGACGCAGCGCACCACCGACGCCGACGTACGGACCCTCGGTGCCTTCCCGAACGACCACCATGTCAATGTCGGACGTCGAGACGCCGGCGAGCGGAGTCGCGACCCCTGGATACAGCTTCACCGGGCGCAGGTTGACCGCGTGCTCGAAGGCGAACCGCAGCTTGAGCAGCAGGCCTCGCTCGAGCACGCCCGAGGGCACGCCCGGGTCGCCCACCGCTCCGAGCAGGATCGCGTCGTTGCCGCGCAGCTCGTCGAGCACGCTGTCCGGCA
This sequence comes from uncultured Frankiaceae bacterium, assembly GCA_964395425.1. Taxonomy (GTDB): domain Bacteria; phylum Actinomycetota; class Actinomycetes; order JAFAQI01; family JAFAQI01; genus DATAUK01. The sequence continues at coordinate 6,051 of CAYNDD010000074.1, read as the reverse complement.
ACGTCTCGCCGGTGCGGTGCCAGCGCGCGGCGCCGAGGTCGTAGTCGGTGGTCTCGATCGTCACGTCATCGCCGGCGACGGCTGCGTTGAGCACCTTCAGCCCTTCGGCCACTACTTCCGGGCCGATTCCGTCCCCACCGATGACCGCGATTCGCGCACGTGTCCCCACGGCGAGCGAGGCTAGACCACCGTCACGTCTGCGGGTTGCGTGACAGTGCCGGGTGCTGCTGTGGATGGCACCGCCGGACGCGCCGCCTGTGGATAAACTTTCCTTTGTTTTCAACGGTTTTTGGGGTTGATCTTGTCGGCGTCCGCAGGTATGGTAGGACCGTCATCGAACGTATGTTCGAAGGCCGGTGAGAGACTCACGGGGGTGAGATCGATGTCGGAACTGCTGTCGGCGATCGACGCGCTCGCCACCGTCGACGTGCACGATCTGGCCGAGCCGACGCTGCTGAGTGAGACCGAGATGCTGCTCCAGGCTCAGGCCCGGCTGGACGGGCTGATTGCGCTGAGGCTGCAAGCCCTTGAAGCACGCGACGTGACCGTGGCCGAATGCGGCCGGGCCGCCAAGTCCTGGCTGATCGAGGAACAGCACCTCACGCCCGCTGATGCAGCTCGCCGGATGTGGGTCGCCCGCCAGTTGCCGGCCCGACCCGAGGTCGCGGCCGCGCTGATCGCCGGTGAGATCAACCACGACCACGCCAAGGTCCTGCTCGGCTGCCTTGGCCAGCTCGACCCCGAGTGGCGGACCGCCGCCGGACCTGAGCTCCTCGAGTTCGCCCGCGACCACGACCCACGGCTGCTCGGCCAGCTCTGCCAGCAGGTCCGGATCCGCTCGGGCGCCGACGAGGACGCCGAGGCCGCCGCGCAATGCAAGTACGCCGACCGCTGGCTCACCCTCTCCTCGACCTTCGACGGCATGACCAGCCTCAGCGGGATGCTCGACCCCGAATCCGCGGCCACTCTCGGCGCCGCCCTCGCCCCGTTGATCACGTCGACTGGTCCCGAGGACGACCGCACCGCCCGGCAGCGCTACGCCGATGCCGTGGTCGAGCTCGCCCGCCTGGCGCTCGCCGGCGGCTCGCTGCCCGACCACGGCGGCGACCGGCCTCAGCTTCTCGTCAGCATCGACTGGGCCGAGCTCCGCGACGGGTTGCCCGAGCGCGAGGTGTCGACGGCGACGCTGAACGGCCTACCGATCTCCCCCAGCATCGCGCGACGACTCGCCTGCGACGCCGGATGGATCCCGGCCGTGCTCGGCGGCCCGTCAGAGATCCTTGACCTCGGCCGCTCCCAGCGCAGCTTCAGCCGCGCCCAGCGCCGCGCCGCCGCCCTCCGCGACCGCGGTTGCGTGTTCCCGCACTGCCAGGCCGGGCTCGACCGCTGCCAGCTGCACCACCTCGACTACTGGGAGCACCTGGGCTGCACCGATCTTCACAACAGTGCCTATCTCTGCACCTTCCACCACTGGCTCGTCCACCACACCAACTGGACCATCATTCGCAACGCCCAAGGCAGGATCGAAGTCCGCCGAACCTGACGGCTGAGAGCATGGCGAGGTGACTGGAGACCTCACCGACGCGCAATCTGACGCCGATGTGGCCCTGGCGGCCGCCTCGGCAGGTGCCACTGTGGCGCGACGGCTGTATCGCCGACCAGTCGAGCGGTTCGACAAGTCGCCGACCGACTTTGCCACCCAGGCCGACCTCGAATCCGAGGACGCGATCCTCGCGGCGATCCGGGCTGCGCGCCCCGACGACACCGTCGTCGGCGAGGAGCGCGGTGAGACCCGCGGCGCAAACGCCACCCGCCGCTGGCTGGTGGATCCGATCTGCGGCACGTTGAACTACGCCGCCGGCACCCCGCTGGCCGCAGTGAACGTCGCCCTCGTGACCCCGGACGGCGTACTCACAGCGGTGTCAGCGGATCCCATCGCCGAGGAGTCCTTCTGGTGTGACGAGCAAGGGGCGTGGGTCCGTCGAGCCGGCATCGACACGCCGCTCGAGCCCTCGTCGTCGTCGAAGCTCATCGATGTCAACTGTGATGGCGTCGGCAACTCCCTCGGCCCCCAACTCATGGCGGACGCCGACCTGCGCGCACGCTACGGATTGCGCGTGCTGTCAAGCACGCTGCAGGTCGCGTGGGTTGCCGCCGGGCACCGGGCCGCGTACATCACCGACGGGAGCCTGGAAGGAAGCGTTCACTTCACCGCCGGCATCGCGTTGTGCCGCGCCGCAGGCTGCGTCGTCACCGATCTCGCCGGTGATCCGATCTACTCCGGGCGAGGGCTCATCGCTGCAGCAGATCCGGCCACCCACCGGCACCTTGCCCAGCTCATCGGGAAGTACCTCACCTTGTAGGGGACGGGCGTCAGCACGAGTTCATAACAATCATGCGACGGCCGAAACCCGCGGGAAGATGTCGGGCCCGGCCACTAGTTTCGAGGATGTGACCAGGCGGAGCTGGGTGCTGTTCGGCGCGATGTGCGTGATCTGGGGACTCCCCTATCTGCTCATCCGGGTCGCGGTCCGCGATCTCAATCCGGCCACCGTCGTGTTCGCCCGCACGTGCATCGGTGCGCTGCTCCTCATGCCGGTCGTGGTCTGGCGCGGCCAGCTCCGCGCGCTGCGCGGGCACTGGCGCTGGGTGATCGTCTACACGGTGTTCGAGCTGACCGTGCCGTGGTACCTGCTGACCAGTGCGGAGCAACACCTCACCAGCTCACTGGCCGGTCTGCTCGTGGCCGGCGTTCCGCTGGTCGGCGTCGTCCTGGCGCGGATCGTCGGCGGCGGGGAGCCGGTCGGCAGCCGCCGGCTGACCGGGCTGCTGATCGGCGTGGGCGGAGTTGCGGCACTCGTGGGCCTGCAGGTGGGCACGATCGACATGGTCGCCGTACTCGAGGTGTTCTTCGTCGCGATCGGTTATGCAGTCGGGCCACTGGTGCTGTCCCGCCGGCTCTCCGACCTGCCGAGCATGGCGGTGGTCGCGATGTCGTTGGTCATCACCGCCGCGGTCTATGCACCGTTCGCGTTGACCAGCCACCCCGGCCACATCAGCGGCGAGGTGGTCTGGTCGGTGCTCACCTTGGCCGTCGTCTGCACGGCGCTCGCGTTCCTGATCTTCTTCGCGTTGATCGCCGACATCGGGCCGGTCCGGGCGACCGTCATCACCTACGTCAACCCGGCCGTTGCCATCCTGCTCGGTGTGACGATCCTCGGCGAGCACCTCACCGCGGGCATGATCGTCGGCTTCCCGCTCGTGTTAATCGGTTCGGTGCTTGCAACGACTCGCGGAACGCCGAGGACGGTCCGGGCTGCGCAGGCCGCGCCACCCGAAGAGGTGCCGGCCGCGGTTACGCCCGGTTGATCGCGCTCACCAGGGCGTATAACGACGCGGTGGTGATGCTCGGCGAGACGCCACAACCCCACAGCACCGAACCGCTGATCGCAACCTCGAGGTACGCCGCCGCCTGCGCCTCTTCGCCGGCGCCGGTCGCGTGCTCGTGATAGTCGAGCACCCGGGCATCGACGTCGACCTCGGCGAGGGCGTGCACGAGCGCTGCGATCGGCCCGTTGCCCTCGCCGACGATCTCGCGCTCCACTCCGTCGACCGAGACCCGCGCCCGGATCCGGTCGATGTCGCCGCTGTCGATCGAGTAGCCCAGCAGCTGCAGCGGTGCGGTCCGGTCGAGATAGGTCTCGCGATAGAGCTCCCAGATCCGTGCCGGGGCGATCTCGCCGCCGTCGGCGTCCGCGACCGCCTGCACGACCCGGGAGAACTCGATCTGCATCCGCCGCGGCACGTCGAGGTGGTAGTCGTGCTTCATCACATACGCCACGCCGCCCTTGCCGGACTGCGAGTTGACCCGGATCACCGCCTCGTAGCTGCGACCGACGTCCAACGGGTCGATCGGCAGGTAGGGCACGCCCCACGGGTAGCCCTCGACCGGTACGCCGGCGGCCGCGGCGTCGCGCTCGAGCGCCTCGAAACCCTTCTTGATCGCGTCCTGGTGTGAGCCGGAGAACGCGGTGTAGACCAGGTCGCCGCCGTACGGGTGGCGTGGGTGCACCGGCAGCTGGTTGCAGTACTCCACGGTCCGGCGGATCTCATCGATGTCGCTGAAGTCGATGCCCGGATCCATTCCCTGGCTGAACAGGTTCAGCCCGAGCGTGACCAGGCAGACGTTGCCGGTGCGCTCACCGTTGCCGAACAGGCAGCCTTCGACCCGGTCCGCCCCGGCCTGGATGCCGAGCTCGGCGGCCGCGACCGCGGTGCCGCGGTCGTTGTGCGGATGCAGGCTGAGCACGATGGCATCGCGGCGGGTGATGTTCCGGCCGAACCACTCGATCGAGTCGGCGTACACGTTCGGCGTCGCCATTTCGACGGTCGCCGGCAGGTTCAGCACGACCGGGCGATCGGCGGTCGGCTCCCAGACGTCCATCACCGCCTCGCACACCTCGACCGCGTAGTCGAGCTCGGTCCCGGTGAACGACTCCGGCGAGTACTGCCAGCGCACGTTCGTGCCGGACAGCAGCGACTCGGCGTACTTCTGGCAGCTCTGCGCGCCGCGAACCGCGATGTCGGTGATCCCGGCCTTGTCGAGGCCGAACACGACCCGCCGCTGCAAGGTCGATGTCGAGTTGTAGAGATGGATCAGGGCGGTGCCGCCGAAGCCGACGAGGGACTCGCAGGTCCGCTCGATCAGTTCCTCGCGGGCCTGGGTGAGGACCTGGATGGTGACCGTGTCGGGCACCACGTCGTCCTCGACCAGGGTGCGGATGAAGTCGAAGTCGGTCTGGCTCGCGGCCGGGAAGCCGACCTCGATCTCGGTGTATCCGAGGCCGACGAGCAGGTCGAACATCCGCCGCTTGCGCTCGGCGTCCATCGGGTCGATCAACGCCTGGTTGCCGTCGCGGAGGTCGACGCTGCACCACAGCGGCGGTGCGGTGATCACCCGGGACGGCCAGGTCCGGTCGGGCAGCTCGATGGGGGGAAACGCGGTGTAGCGAGAAGCCTTTGCCATGCCGGTCATGAGGGTTTGCTCCAGTTCGACGAGGAAACGGGCGGCAAACCGGCGCGCTGGTGATGACACAGCCGAACCCCGCAGCGGGGGGCCGGTCTTCTCGGCCCCGCTACGGGCAGCTAAGGAGCAGCAACGAACTCATTGCGATAACGGTAGCAGGCGAGCCTGCCAGCGGTCGCGGACGACGACGATCACCGCGAGCAGCGCCAGCGCCGCGATCCCGTCGAGCCAGTAGTGGTTGGCGGTCACGACGATGACGTACGACGTGAGGATCGGATGCAGGACGGCCAGCCAGCGCCACCGGCTCGTGCTCACCGAGATGATCGCCGCGGCGACGATGACCGCCCAGCCGACATGCACCGAAGGGATCGACGACAGCTGGTCGGTGATGCCCTTGCCGAGCGCGCTGTAGACCGACTGGTGATAGCGGTCAGCGAGGTCGACCATGCCGAAGCTGGGGATCAGCCGCGGCGGCGCGACCGGAAGCAGCCCGATCAACAACGAAACCCCGGTGAAGACGACGACCAGGTTGCGCCAGCGCGGGTACACGTCGCGGTGCCGCCAGAGCAGCCAGATCAAGGTCGCTGCCAGCAGCGGGGCGTGGGCGTACTCGTAGTAGCCGTTGCAGATCTTCGACAGCGTGACGTGCGACAGAACCTGCCGCTGCAACGTCGCTTCACTCGGCAGATGCAAGGCTCGCTCGAGGTTCCACACCCAGCGACCGCGGCCGAACGCGCCCGCCTCGTGGAACAGCGAGACCCGGCCGACGACCCGCCAGACGATGAACAGGATGTTGAGCACGATGAAGTCGCGCAGGATCATCGGCCAGTCGCGACTCACCCGTCGCTGTGGCCGCGCCGGCGCGAGCGCCAGCCCCTCGCCGAAGGCGCGCCCGCACGAGGTGCAGACATCAGCCGCCATCGGCACCCTGGCGCGGCAGCCGACGCACACCCAGCCGGGCGTGAGGGCAACATCGGTCACCTACGCCGTATCGGCCAATCGGGTGACCCACCTGAGCGGCGCGG
>CAYNDD010000073.1:0-12631 GCA_964395425.1 uncultured Frankiaceae bacterium | reverse complement strand
AGGTGTCCCAGTAGTTGGTGAACCCCAAGGCGAACATCGTCTCGTTGGGTTCGTGAGTGGAGTACGGAATGAGACCGATCGGTTCGACCAGCTCGAACATCCGGCGCGCCATCGAGTTCATGGTCGCAACGTACCGATCCCCGCCATCCGGCTTGGCTGACACCGGAAGTCCTCGGCGCTATTCCAGACCACCGCGTGCCACCCCACGGTGCCCCTATTCAGGGATGACGTGGATCGTCGTGGCTGGAAGCCCAGGTCGCCGCCGACATCGACACCTGCGGGTCAGGAGCTTGCGCTGCCCTCAGAGTCGGCTGCCTCGGCCGGCGCGGCCGATTCAGCCGCGTCGCTGGACTCGGCTGAGTCCTTCGCGTCCGTGTCCGGACTGTCATCCTCGGTCTCGAAGGGATCCTCTTCGAGTGCGTTCGGATTTGAGATGCCTTCGGGCATTGCCGGTCTCCTTTGAGCTCATCGACGAGTGGCCAACCGCGTGCCGCGGGTCCGATCATCATGTGCCGCGCCGACGCCGGTGACAAGAATTGGTTGACGGCGGAGTCTGGGCGCCGAGCCCGGGTGCTGTCCGCCGCTGATCTTCGCCTTCGTTACCAATTTTCGCGCAAAACGCCGTCAAACTGGTCGTGAGCGCGAAGATCAAGCAGCTCGGGCAATGCCGTGAGCCGGCTGGGTGGAGGTCGTCAGCCGAGCACTCGCCGTGCCAGGTCGAGATGGAAGCGTACGGAGAGCAACAGGTCGTCAACGTGCACGCGTTCGTTGGCGTTGTGGACGCCGGCCTCGATCACCTCTGTCGGTGTGGCCCGGAACGGGCTGAAGCCGTACGCCGCAGTGCCGGCCGCGGCGCGCAGATAGTTGCTGTCCGTGAACCCGGTGCACAGCCGCGGGACGAGGGTGGCCGAGTCATCGTGCGCCGCGAGGAAAGCGACGATGGCTGCTGGCACGGGGCCGTCGAGTGGTGAGCTCGACGCCGGGGTGATCGGCTCGGGCCACCCGAGCTCGTAGGCGATGTCGTCGCCGAGCAGCGACCTGACCTGCGCCTCGACATTGTCCTGCGTCGTACCCGGAAGGATCCGGCAATCCACCTCGACGGTGGCCCGCGCCGGCATGACATTGCGCTGCTCGGATCCCCAGAGCATGGTCGGCGCGAGCGTCGATCCCATCAAGGCCGGCAGGACGTGGACCAGGGTCGGATGGAGGGCGCCCGCCTCCGCCAGCGCTCTGCCAAGGTCCGGTTCCTCGCGGCCGAGAACGGCACGCAGCAACGCCGTGACCACCGGCGTGGGAGCCGGATCGGGGAGACCATTGCCCAGTCTCAGCAATAGTCGGGCCAGCATCGGCACGGCGTTGTTGCCGAGCGTCGGCTGCGACGCGTGGCCCGCCTCACCCGACGCCGTGATCTGGAATGGCAGCGTGCCCTTCTCGCCGATGGCGTACATCACGACCTCGCGTCCATCGGCCAGGGGCAAGCGTTCACCGCCGCCTTCATTGACACTGTGGGTCGGCCGGATGTCGGTCCGCTCCTCGAGCAGCCAGCGCATCCCGACGTCTGCGAAACCGTCCTCCTCGTCCGCCACTGCGATGAACCACAGGTCGCCGGTCGGCCGGAATCCGTTGCGCGCCAGTTCCGCCATCGCCACAGCCCGAGCCGCGACCTCGTTCTTCATGTCTACGGCGCCGCGACCCCACAGCCAGCCGGCATCGTCGACGACGGCCTCGAACGGCGGGTGAGTCCAGTCGCGCGGGTCGCACGGCACGACGTCCGTGTGGCCGACGAACGCCAGCGACTCCGCATCGGGGGACGCGCCCCGCATGCGCGCCACGAGATTGGCCCGGTCCGGGTCGCGGGCGACCAGTTCGACGTCGACACCGTTGCGGGCAAGGTAGTCCTGCAGGTACGCCGCACACCTGGTCTCGTTGCCCAGCCCGGGCTCGCGGGCGTTGGTCGTGTCGAGCCGTATCAGGTCGCGGGCAACCTCGATCACCTCGTCATGAAGGCGCGAGAGGTCGAGCCCTGCCGGTCCCGTCATACGTCACTCCCAAGCCGGTTGAGCATCCAGGCACTCATGGGCAAGGCCCAACAGGACGAAACCTAGACGAATCGCAACAGCGGTCAGGCTGTCGGGGCAGAAACCACCCATCGGCGCCAGCGACCGGGAACGCGTCAACCGCCTTCGGCTGGTGCACGCCTGAAGAGGGGCGGGAGGTAGCGCACCATCAGCGCCGACCAGGTGAGATGGGTGAGCATCGGTGCCTGCACGCCGCCCGATATCCGGCGCTCCCACGCGAACAGCGTTCCCATCACTGCAGAGGCAAGCACCAGCGCGGAGTTCTTCGTCGCGGTTGTGGCCAACACGTAACCTGCGGTGGAGACCACGACCGGGTTGCATGTCCCTGCGGCGGCGTAGAGCGCACCGCGGAAGAACACCTCCTCGGCGGCGCCGTTCGCGAGTGCGGTGAGCATGACGAGCCGGTTTGATCCTTCGTGGGCGTACTGCAGGATCGACGTGATCGCCTCGTTGAGGACTGGGACACCACGCGCCACGAGCGCACCACCGTAAAAGGCGGCGAAGGCACCAGCCCCGACGAGAACCGGCACGATCACCGGTCCGAGTCCACCCGAATCCTCCGACTGGGGCCTGAAATGCTGTGCTCCCGAGCTCAGCCCGCCGAGCGTCCAGACCGACGCGACTCCGAGAGTCAGGGCATAGAACTCCACCGAGTCCGGCTCGGTCGACAACGACAGGCCGAGAAGACCGACACCCGCGACGCCAGCCGCGGCGACTCTGCGGCGCCGGTGCCGAAGTGTTCCGACGGTCACTTGCGCCTCGCCCTCGCGCGCTCGCCCAATGCGAGCAGCACCGCAGCGTCATAACCCATCGGTTCGAACGGCACCAGCGCACGGATACTGTCGTCGCGGACCACAACTTCGTTGCTCATCGAGTCGATCAGCGATCGGCCGGTCTGAACATCGACGTCGGTCACGAGCGAGAGCCACCACGACGACAGTGATGGACTGAGCAAGGGCACCGGGATCACGACGGTGTGCCGTCCCTCGATGAGGGCAACGCGGCGCATCATCTCGACGTACTCCAGAACCTCTGGGCCGCCGATGTCGAATCTCCGTCCCCGCGCCTCCGGCAGTTCCAGGACAGCGACCAGATAGCGGATCACGTCATCAACAGCGATCGGCTGAGTCTTGGTTCGCACCCAACGCGGAGTAATCATCGCAGGCAGATGTTCAACGAGCTGTCGGGTCATCTCCCAGGAGATCCCACCGTGCCCGACGATGATGCCCGCGCGCAACGTGGTGACCGGAACCCCCGCCGCCCCAAGAAGTGTCTCGACCTCTCGCCGGCTACGCAGATGGGCCGACAACGCGTCCTTGTCGTCGCCGAGACCACCCAGGTAGACGATCCGATCCACACCAACCTCCGCCGCGCAGCGTCCAAATGCGCGCGCACCGGCCGCATCGAGATCAGCGAAATTCGCGACGTCGAGGGAATGCACGAGGTAGTACGCACACTCACATCCCTCCATTGCCGCTAGGAGGGAGGAAGCGTCATCGACATCGCCCCGCACCGCAGTCCCCGCACCCCGATAAGCGCCAGGACGACGCGTCATCGCCCGCACCTCGTGGCCGGCATCCACCAGAGCCGAGCACAGCCGACTGCCCACGAACCCCGACGCGCCTGCCACCAGCACCCTCACGATCTAGATCATCTCCATCTATTCCCGGCGCACACCCCTAGGCACCGAAAGCAGCGAGCGTCCTTGCTTCGAGGCTCCGGCCGCTGACGGGTTCTGGGCGCCAGCGCACGACACCCCAGCCGCCCGGTGTGAACCCGCCAGCAAGCGACGGTGAAGCGAGCGGGAGTGCCATCAGCTCGGTTCGCCGACGAGGTCAACATGCCATTGTGGAAGGCGGCTACCAGCATGGATGGAGGTTACGAACACATGCTTGGACCCCTGGGTTATGGGGAACGCGCAGGGAATGATCTTGAAACTGCCTCAGGGCCATGATCGTTGATCATGGCCCTGAGCTGCGGTTTTGCCTTAGTGGCAGGGTGGGATTTGAACCTACGACCTCTGGGTTGTCAGGGCCGCTATCGACGCGAGCTAGAACAGGAGTCCCGATGATTAAGGCAGTCCGCTTCAGCAAGTACGGAGACATTAGCGTCCTTCGGGTGGCGGAGGTCGAGATGCGTTCGCCGGCGGCGAACGAGGTCGTCGTCCAGGTCCGTGCGGCTGGCATCAACCCGGGTGAGGCGAAAATCCGCCAGGGACTGCTGCACAAACGCTTCCCCTCAACTTTTCCTTCGGGTGAGGGCAGCGACCTCGCGGGCACCGTTGCCGCGATCGGTGCTGAGGTCAGCGAGTGGGCGGTCGGCGACGATGTGCTCGGTTGGACGTGGGAGCGCTCCAGCCACGCCGAGCAGGTTGTTGTCCCTGCCGATCAGTTGGTTGCGAAGCCGGCAGGGCTGTCCTGGGAGGCGGCAGGCTCGCTCTACGTCGTGGGCTGCACCGCCTACGCTGCGGTTCGCGCGGTGGACCCGACCGACGCCGACACCGTGGCGGTGAGCGGCGCTGCGGGCGGCGTCGGGACGATCGTGGTGCAACTGCTGCGACTGCGTGGGGCGCGAGTGATCGCGATCGCGTCGGACCGGCACGCCGACTGGCTACAGGCGCACGGCGCCACCGTCGTCAACTACGGCGACGGACTCGAAGCGCGGATCCGCGCGGCAGCGCCTGACGGGGTAACCGCGTTCATCGACCTGTACGGCCCGGAGTACGTGTACCTGGCGGTCGCGCTCGGTGTTGCCCGCGACCGGATCAACACGATCGCGGCGTTCGATACAGCAACAGAGCTCGGGGTCAAAGCTGAAGGGAGCGGTGCGGCCACCACAACCGACGTCCTCGCGGAGATGGCCGAGCTCGCCGCGACTGGCAAGATCGAGGTGCCGATCGCGGCGACGTACCCGCTTGAGGAGGTCCGCGAGGCGTTCGCAGAACTCGAGCAGGGCCACACTCTCGGCAAGATCGTGCTCATCCCCTGATTTGACCGACTCGGTAGACGATGTCCGCCTAACCGTCACCGCTACGAGTGGTCTTAGACCTGCCACGACAAACATTGACTCGACGGCCGCGTCCCGATCTGATTGGTCGCAACGGACTGATTGCGATTGGAGTGCATGTGCCGCGAGCTTCCGGGGCTGCCTGGGCGCCGCTGCGCCACCCGACCTTCGCCGCAATGTGGAGCGCGCAGTTCGTCAGCAACATCGGCAGTTGGATGCAGACCGTCGGTGCGCAGTGGTTGATGCTGAGCCTCACCGGCTCGGCCACTCTGATCGCGCTGATCCAGACCGCCGCGGCGCTACCGGTGCTGCTGCTTTCCGTGCCTGCCGGGGTCGTCAGCGACCTCGTCGACCGACGACGGTTGCTGATCGGGGCGGAGACCTTCATGCTTGTCGCGGCGGCCACGCTTGGAGTGCTCGCGCTGCGCGGCCTGGTCACGCCGTGGGTTTTGCTGGCGTTGGTTTTCGCGGTCGGTGCCGGGCAGGCGTTCACATCGCCGACCTGGCAGACCCTGCAGCCGGAGCTCGTCGAGCCAGCCGAACGCCAACAGGCCATCTCGCTCGGCGCGGTGAACATGAACCTCGCCCGGGCGATCGGCCCGGCGATTGGTGGCCTCGTGCTGCTGGCGACCGATGCCGGCACCCTGTTCCTGATCAACGCGGCGACGTTCCTCGCGGTTATCGCCGTGGTGGCCCGCTGGCGGGAGACGCGGCTAGCCGGTGTCCTGCCGCGAGAGCATGCCGGTGAGGCCACACGCGCCGGCGCCCGTTACATCTCGGCGAGTCCGGCGCTTCGCGCGGTGCTTGCACGGGCCGTGCTGTTCACCTTCTTCGCGAGTGCGATCTGGGCGTTGCTGCCATTGACGGCCACGTCGCACCTGCATCTTGGCTCCGGTGGCTACGGGCTGCTCCTCGGCTGCGTCGGCCTGGGTGCAGTCGGCGGCGGCGCGTTGCTACCCCGGCTGCGTACTCTGGCGAGCGCGGCCTGGTTAGTGAGCATCGGCTCGCTTGGACTGGCCGGCGTGACCCTGGTGTTGGCCTACGTTCGGGTCCGCCCGGTCGTCGCGGTCGCGTTGGTCGTCGCCGGGCTGGCTTGGATCCTGGTGCTCTCGACGCTGAACTCGGCCTTCCAGCTGAGCTTGCCGGGATGGGTCAAGGCACGGGGCATGGCGTTCTACCTGATTGCGTTCCAAGGCGGGGCGGCGGTCGGCAGTGTTGTGCTGGGCGTCAGCGCCCAACGGCTCGGTCTGTCGACGGCGTTGCTGCTGGCGGCCGCGGGCCTCGCGCTCGGCCCGCTCGCCGGGCTGCGCTATCGGTTCATCCCGCTACCCCCGGAGGACCTCCTCCCCGCCGGTGATTGGCCTCAGCCCCAGTTGGCCACTGATCACTTGCCTCGTGGGCCGATCATGGTGAACGTCGAATACTGGGCCCGCCCTGGGCGCGAGGACGATCTGCACGCCGCGCTCGCAGGGTCAAGATTCAGCCGGCGCCGCACCGGAGCGATCTCCTGGCGGGTCTGGCGCGACGCCGAGCAAGGTACCCGGTTCATCGAGCAGTTCGTCGTCGCCTCCTGGCCCGAGCACCTTCGCCAACACGAACGGGTCACCAGGCGTGACCAGCAGCGCTTCGACCGAATCCGCGCAATGACCGACCCCAACCGGCCGACCACGGTGACGCACTGGTTAACACCACAGCCGTCACCACGCCCATGACAAGATCCAACAGCGCTCCTTCGCTGATCGGCTCAGCTCCGACGGTCGGGGCCAATTTCTGACTGGTCTCGCCACAGGTCGATGTCGGGGTCGTCGGGAGCAGCTGTGTCGATCGCAGCGAGATCATCGGCGCTGAACTCGAGTTGTTCGATGGCCGCGATGTTGTCCTCGAGTTGCTGCACAGAGCTGGCGCCAACCACGACGGATGTGATCCGCGGGTCGCGGAGCACCCATGACAGCGCCATCTGCGCGAGCGTCTGTCCGCGTTTGGCGGCGATCTCGTTGAGTTCACGCAAGCCGTCTCGGTGGGCGGAGACCGCGGCTCGAGACAGCGTTGAGTTGTCCGATGCCGCGCGAGAGCCTTCCGGGATGCCGTCGAGATATTTGGGCGTGAGTAGCCCTTGCGCGAGAGCGGTGAAGGCGATGGCGCCAGCGCCGATCTCGTCGAGGACGTCGAGTAAGCCGTTCTCGACCCATCGGTTGAGCATCGAGTACGACGGCTGGTGGATCAGCAGCGGCGTGCCGAGGTCGCGCAGGATCGCCGCGGCCTGCCGGGTGCGCTCCGGACCGTAGTACGAGATCCCGACATAGAGCGCCTTGCCTTGCTGTACCGCGGTGTGCAGGGCGCCCATAGTCTCCTCAAGCGGTGTCGCCGGGTCCGGGCGATGCGAGTAGAAGATGTCGACGTAGTCCAACCCGAGCCGCGCTAGCGACTGGTCGAGGCTGGCCAGCAGGTATTTGCGCGATCCGTGATCGCCGTACGGGCCGGGCCACATGTCCCATCCTGCTTTGGTACTGATGATCAGCTCATCCCGGTAGGGCCTGAAGTCCTGTGCCAGCAGCCGGCCGAGGTTGGACTCCGCGACGCCGTACGGCGGGCCGTAGTTGTTTGCCAGGTCGAAGTGCGTCACACCGAGGTCGAACGCCCGCCGCACGATCGCCCGTTGAAGTTCCAACGGGCGGTCACCGCCGAAGTTCTGCCAGAAACCCAGCGACACCAACGGCAGCTCCACACCACTTCGCCCGGATCGCCGGTAGGCCATCTCGGTATACCGGCCACCGTCAGCCACGAAGGTCGTTGGCGTATCCATGAGACTTCTCCTTCTCCCAATGTCTTCTAGTCGACAGCTGCCACAGCAGCGACGTCGTCTCGGGCATGACCGGCGTCGACCGCCCGCTGCAACCGCTCTTCAACGGCGTGCACCAACGGTGGCTGCTGGCCCTCGGCCTGTTCGGTGAGCCGGATGTCTTTGAGTGCAAGCTCGACCGGAAACCCAGCGGCGAATTGGCCGTCGGTCATCAGCTGAGCTTTCTGCAGCGCGTATGGCATCGCGAGGGGGCCGCCGTCGAGCACCTCGAGCAGCGACGACCGCGTGATGCCGAGCCGGTCACAGGCAGCGAGTGCATCGGCCATCGCTACAGTCGCTGCGGTCATCCAGGTGTTGACGACGAGCTTGAGCCGGTTCGCCTCTTGACCGCTGCCAACGACGAGAACTCGCTCGCCAAGTGCGTCAAGCACCGGTCGAGCCGCCTCGACCGCGCTCGTTGGACCGGCGACCAACCAGCTCAGCTTTCCGTTCCGCGCCGGTCCGGTACTGCCGGAAACTGGCGCGTCGAGCATCGTCCGACCGTTCGCGTCAGCCAGCGCGCGAAGTCGATCAGCCCACTCGGCCCCGACCGTGGACGCCTGCACCCACACCGCGTCAGGGCGCATCGCGGACAGCATCCGCTCAGCGACAGCATGGACCGCTTCGCCGTTCGTCACCATCGTGATCACGACGGACGCGTCCGTGACCGCCGACGCGGGTTCAGCGGCTGCAGTGACGCCCGAGCCGCTGACGCTCATGAGGTGGTCCGGGTTTCGGTCCCAGATGGTCACCCTGTGGCCGGATTCCGAGAGCCGTTCGGCCATCGCGGAACCCATGCCGCCAGCACCGAGAACTGTGACGTTCATTACCGTCCTCCTTCTTGACCTGTACGTGTTGTTGGTGAGCTTGCTTGGTCGTTCGTCGCACGTTAGGCGACCTGTCGTTCGATCGCTTCCAGAGTCATGCCCTTGGTCTCCGGCACCTTCCGCCAGAAGTACGCCACGGCCACAAGGCTGAACAAGCCCATCAGGAGGAACGTCCCTGCGTTCGAGATCGCGTTGAGCAAGGTCAGGAAGGTCACCGCGACCACAAAGTTTGCTCCCCAGTTGGCCATTGTGGCGATGCTCATGGACTTGCCGCGGATCCGCGCCGGGTAGATCTCGCTGATCAACAACCAGAAGACCGGGCCGAGGCCGATGGCGAACGAGCCGGTGTAGGCGACGAGACTGACCACCGCAATGATTGAAGCCGTGTGACCGAGCGTGTTCCCGCTGACCGCGAAGGTGGCGGCCACCACGAACAGTGCGATCGCCATCCCGACAGTGCCGCTGATCAGCAGAACGCGCCGGCCTACCTTGTCGATGAGCCAGATCGCGACGATCGTCATGCCGACGTTGACGATGCCGTTCCCGACGTTCGCGAGCAGCGAGGCTGAGTTCCCGAGGCCGGCCTGGTGCAGCAGGGTCGGCGCGTAATAGATCACCGTGTTGATCCCGGTGACCTGCTGGAAGACCGCCAACGTAACGCCGATCGCGACGAGCTTGCGGACGTCGGGAGCCAGCAGCTCACGGTAGCTCGTAGATCGGTTGCTCACGGCCCTGATCTCGTCGATCTCACCGTCGATGTCATGGTCCGCGCTGCGTACCCGCTCCAGCACCTTTCGGGCGTCGGCGATCCGGCCGTGGGTGACGAGCCAGACCGGGCTTTCGGCCTGGGTCAACATCCCGATGAACAGCAGAACGCCCGGGATCGTGGCCAGGCCGAACATCAGCCGCCAGTCGGCGCTCGAGCTCAACGCGTAGTCCACCAGAAACGACACGAGAATCCCGGACGTGAGTGCCAGCTGGTTGAAGCTCACCAGCGCGCCTCGCACCCTGGGCGGCGCGACCTCACTGATATACAGCGGGACCGCCATCGACGCGGAACCGACCGCCAACCCGATCACGAACCTCATCACGACCAGCACCCAGAACGTGGGCGAGAGCGCCGCTCCGACCACGCCCAGCACGAAAACAGCGGCGGTGATGAGGATCACCGAGCGCCGGCCGATCAGGTCTGCCAATCTGCCCGAGCCGAATGCGCCTGCTGCCGCCCCGACAAGCAGCAGGCTCGTGACCAGCTCCTTGTCGAACGAGCTCACGGTGCCGAAGCTGGTGTGCAGGAACAGCAAGGCACCCGAGATGACGCCGGTGTCGTAGCCGAACAGCAGCCCGCCGAGCGCCGTGATCGCGGCGGTCCACACGACAGCTCGGCCAACCGGCTCCCGCAGCTCGTTGTGCGTTGCCGTCCCGGCCAACGAGGTGACGGGTTCCGCAACGATTTGTCCACTCATGACGATCTCCTCTCGGACAGAGTCGGGTGCAGGGTCAGGCACCGATGTGGCATCGGCCACGATCTGGGTAATGTGCCGGGAAGCCCTGTGCGCGGACGAGGTCGTGTCCCCAGCCAGGCGACCGCGGTTGCGCAGAATCCCGCGAGTGCCGCCGCCAGCATTGCCGCCCGGTCACCGCTGACCCTCGCTAGACCAGCGCGCGCATGGGGGCCCTCGGCGATCGCAATCAGCACCGCGACACCGATGGCTGCGCCGACCTGGCGGGCCGTGTTCACCACACCACCGACCAGTCCCTGGTCCGATCGGGCCACGCCGCTTGATGCCATCACGGTCGCGGTGAATATGGTGCCCGCGGTTCCGAACCCGACGAGGACGACCGCGGCGAACAGGGGGCTGTAGTGACCGCCAGCGGGGAGGTGGGCGAGGACCAGGAAGCCGACACCGACCGCGGTAGTCGTGACCAACAGCAAAGTGCGAATGCCGATGCGTCGGAGTAACCGGATACCGAAGATCCCGGCGAGGAAGCCCGCCACCCCTTGTGGGGCGATCACAAGGCCGGCGGCGAGGGGTGAATCGCGAAGCGTCTGCTGCAAGTACACCGACATCACGACTAGCTCACCGGCATTCCAGGCGCCCAGCAACAGCGTGAGGACCGCGGCAGTGTGTAGTCCTCGCCGGCGGAGCAGGCGGAAGTTGACGAGCGGATCGGCGTGGGTCCGCTCCACCGCCACGAAACCTGCAGACGCCAACGCGGCGACAACGACAGCGCCGAGCACAAGTGGTCGCAGCCAGCCCAGGACTGGACCTTCGGAGATAGCGAACACGGCTAACGCCACCGCGACCGTGACCAGAATGCCGCCTGCCACGTCAAGGTGGGCCGGCGTCGAACGCCGGCGGTCCGCCTCGATCAGGCGACGGCTAACGATCGCAGCCGCGATACCCACCGGGACATTGACGAGGAAGATCCACCGCCAGGTCGCGTACTGCACCAGCACGCCACCCAGGACCTGCCCTGCTACAAAACCAATCGAGGCGGTGGCACCATACAGACCAAGCGCGCGCGTCCGTCGAGGCCCCTCCGCCAGGCGCGCCGTGATCAGTGACAGCGCGGCCGGCGCCACGATCGCAGCCCCGACTCCCTGGATCGCTCGGGCGGCGACCAGGATGCTGGCGCTGCCACTCATCCCGGCGCCCAGTGACGCAGCGGCGAACACCAGCAGCCCGATGACCAACAGTTCTCGTCGCCCGAGTGTGTCAGCGATGCGACCGCCCAGGATCAGCAGGCCGCCAAAGGTGATCGCGTACGCCGTCACGACCCACTGCACGGTGTCGCCCCGAAAGCCCAAGTCGTGGCGAATCGAGGGCAGAGCGACGTTGACGATGCTGAAATCCAGAACCACCATGAACGACGCGACCAGTACCACGGCCAGCGCCGGCGTCGACAGTCCGACTCCGATCTCCGCACCGGGCACGTCCGTGACAGTCCTTGCGACTGGCGACTCCGACGCTCGCCGCGACCCTTTCCGAAGCCCGTCAACGCGATGCAGCCGGCTGCCGCCGGCGGGTCTGGCGGCGTGACGCTCGATCTGCACCGAAGTCATCGGAATCACCTCTCTGATTAACGAGACGCTACGTACCGTATCATAAATCTGATACGATGCAACCCATGACCAGACCAGTCGCTCAACCGCCCGCGCCACGGGGCCGTCCTCGCAGCGAACGCTCCCACCGCGCCATCCTCGACGCCGCCAACGAACTGCTCGCAGAACGCGGCTTCGTCGACCTGACCATCGAAGAGGTGGCGCAGCGTGCCGGCGTAGGCAAGACCACCATCTATCGGCGATGGCCGAGCAAGGGCACCCTCGTGTTCGAAGCGTTCGCTAGCGACTACCGGAATCGGCTTCCACCTCAGGACACAGGCTCCCTTCGTGGGGACCTGCTCGCTGTTTTGCGCGGCTTTATCAAGATCGCCAAGGGAACGGTGACAGGCCGCACCCTGGTCGGGCTGATCGCCGAAGTCCAGCGAGACCCGGAGTTGGCCGAGGTCTGGCGCGAACGTTTCGTTGGCCCCGTGCGCGAACAGCATCGCCAGATGTTCGAGCGGGCCTTCGAACGAGGAGAGGCATCGCCTGACGCCGACCCCGAGGTGCTACTCGACTTGGTCTTCGGAGCTGCCTACCACCGGCTCTTGCAGTCCCACCTCCCGCTCAGCGATCGGTTCGCTCAAGATGTCGTCGACATCGTCGTCGCCGGAGTGCAGCCACGATCTAAGCCGGCCGAGGGTCCGAGGAAATACTGATCACCAGCAACCCATGCACCGACAAGGCCGGCTGTCATTGCGCGCACCACCATCGCGGCATGTTGGTCGGTGCTAGAGCTTGCCAAGGCGCCGTCCGCGTCGTATCCAATCGGTAG
>CAYNDD010000072.1:0-12738 GCA_964395425.1 uncultured Frankiaceae bacterium | reverse complement strand
AACTCCCGATCTCCTGCTCCCAAAGCAGGCGCGCTAGCCACTACGCTACGCCCCGCGGCGTTGTTGCGATCCTAGGGTCTGACGACGATCCACCGCGCGGGCGTAGCTCAATGGCAGAGCCCCAGCCTTCCAAGCTGGTCATGCGGGTTCGATTCCCGTCGCCCGCTCTGACCTCTACAAGGCGTTTCCGCAGGTCGCCATCGGTTTGCGCTCGACCGCATCATGGGTCGCGCTGACCGCCAGAGACTGCGATTCCCCGCCGCTTTCCGCGAGATGTGGCCCAGATGTGGCCCGGGGGTCCCGCTCGACAGTTCCACGACCGCCCGTTAGTACAGCAGCGACGAGACTAGGTCGAACAGTTCGGCGCGCGGCTAGCCGTTGCGCTCCCGCGAGCCCAACAGCAGGTCCTCGGTCTTGCGCGTCGGGATCATCCGGCCCGTGATGAACCTCGAGTGCGCAGCCGTGATCACCAGCACCGGCAGCAGCCGGGCGGTGCCATCCTCGAGCGGGATCTTGCGCGGCGGGATCCACACGTCGCACTGTGCAGCGTCACCAGCCGCCCAGCTGATCCGGTCAGCCGGATCGACCGGCCGGTGCTCCGGGCGCAGCCGTCTCACGTTCTCGCTGAACCACCGGATCGACCACGTCCACCCCACCCGCTCAGCCAATACCGCCGCCGGCATGTCTGGCACATCATCGAGCAGCGCGCGCACCCTTGGTTCGACCACCGTGAACGACGTCGCTGCCGGCTTGAGTTCATACCTCGGCGGCGCGTCGGAGTTCACCGCCTTGATCACCGTCGTCCGAGAGACCCCCAACCGATCAGCAATCCGCGCCTTCGGCACACCCTCCGCAGCAAGCCTCCGGATCAGCGCCCAGTCCTCCAAAGTGATCACTCCCCAATTGTTGAGTGCTCACTTTTCACCGCCGAAACTGTTCAGTTTTCGAGCGCCGCCGACACTCTCCTGTTCCTAACAAATCGGGGGGCTGGAGCAAGAGGCCCCAACGTAGCCGGCAAGTGACCCGCAAGGTCGCACGGCCGCAGGTCTTAACGCGCTCTGCAACTCGACAGAGAATGACCGGGGCGGGTGACCCCTGGGTCGGGACCAGTCATATTCCGACAAGGTCGTGCGTCCTTGCAAGAAGTGACTTTCGACCCTACTCATCTCCCGACGTCTGGGCTCACGATAGCGATGCAGGGTGGAGTTCAGATCAAGAGTCTTGCGGGTGAGCAGGTGGAGGTGTAGCCATGAAGCCTCGCTTCAAGACGGCCCGGTCAGGCACACGCTGGGGGCTCGGGGTGGTGCGTGCAATGGTCGTGTTGCTGACGGCTACAGTCAGCCTCTCCGTCTCCCAGACCAGTGCATGGGCGACCCAGAGCGAGTATCACGCTGACAACGTCTTCTACGTCACGTCGACCAGCGCGAGTGATATCGAAACGATCGGCTGCAACCAAGGAACGAGCGATCTCGATGGCAACTACCCCTACCGGCTGTCTCTGTTTGACTTTGGCGCCCAGCTTTCAGATGGCAGCGGATCGACTCTCATTACGGCGGTTAACGTAACGACGGCGCAGATCAAGGCTCTCGCCGAGGACTACGCAGCGAACTGGTACGGGTGCACCGTCACAGACTTCACCACGTTCAATACGATCGTGGTCGGCACGAACAACAGCCGAGCGAGCGCTAACACCTCATCGGATGGTGAGGCTTGGGCGAACATGATCGACAGTCTCAACACGTGGGCGAGTAACCAAGGCTACACGGGACAACTGTCGTTCTCCGGCGGCAATGACATGGAGCCCTCATGGGGGGGTTCATCGTCCGCGCCGGACACGATCAACTGGTCCAACTCTTACGACACTCACAGTGCTGGCGGGTTGATGTTTGACTATGGGTCCGCTGACGGTTGCCCTCAGTCGTCGCATGACAACGGAAACTGCAACAACGGCTGGGATCAACAGAACATCTACAACGTCAGTTACGGTACTCCCGACGCTGTCCCACTACCCGAGATCTACTTCAACGGCATGCAACAGGAGTGGCAGGAGATCTCATGGTGGGGCGTCAGTGACCACGGCGCCTACTTCATCGAAGGCCCGATGAATGAGCACGACCTGGACTCGTCGTCCTACACCCACACGCAGGCATGGGACAACCTGTGGAACACGCTCAATGCGCACGACGCGACCGCCCAAAACCTCGTTGACAACGTGTCGATCGACGACGAGAGCTGAGTGATCAGAATGACCCTCAAGATCAGGACGGACACACACCGTCGCAGCCTTCCGCGCCCTTCACGCCGCAGCCTGCTGATCGTCGGCGTAGTGGTCTGCGCCACGGTGTCGGGCGGGATCGCGATCGCCGCTGCAAGCACCTCCAATAGCGACCCGTCGCCGACACCAACGTTCCAATACACCGCTGGAATCAACGCGCCCGCCGCCAAGCAGGCCATCATTGACCAACTCAATCAGGGAATCGCTAACGGGCAAGCAGATCCAGCGCAGAAGCCAGCGTCTCCAAGCCCACGTCCCGCAGTCGTGGTACCAACGTCGCCCCCGTTGCAGTCCGGTATCAACAATGACATGAACGACGGGCCCTTTGCCGCGACTCAATTCGCCGTCAACAATGCCTGGCAAGGCCCCGTCGGGTCCAACTGGCTGCTCGTGTATGTCGGTACGGCCCAGGGAACCCCCGCGGTCCGCGTCTATACCCGAAACAGTGATCCGAATCAGCCAGCGAATCTGACCCTCATCGGCACATACCTGGAGCCCGCTGGCGCCGTAACGGCCTCGGCCGCGGCGACATTCCACGCGACGAGTGAGGCCGCGGACAGCCTTCAGTTCAGTAGCGGCGACCCATTCGACCTCGCGGGCCTTCAGTTTGACTGATGACGGTATCGGCCGGCGCGGCATAACCCATGCCGGGTGCCGATCGACACAGACCCGGCATCCACGCAGTCTGGAGGCGACATGACAGCGGTCAGGCCGCTTGCACGTCCACTAGTAGCGCTGGCGCTGATTGCGCTGGTGACGTCCTGTCACTCAGGGTCATCGAGCACGCCAGCCGTCGGCACTCATTCGAATGCAACATCAACAACCCCCTCAGCGTCACCGTCACGGTCAATCACCCCGCGCCTGGTCCACCCATGTCAGGCCAAGCAACTTCGTGCCAGAGGCCACGGAAGCCGACAGGTCTCCAATGGCAGCGTTGGTGGGTACTTGGTCATACGAGACACCTCGCCCCAGTCGTGCTCACTGCGCGGGTTTGTCCGCATCGTGCTGTTGTCCAGCAGCGGCGAACCGATGCGCACGTCGTCTGTGCATCGCCAAACGGGCAGCACGTCCACGGTCACGATCGCGGCTCGCCGCAAAGCGTTCGCTGGCTACTCGTTCCTCTCATCTCAGCCTGGTATCACGTGCCCCGCGGGCGCCGTGACGCAGGTGCGCGTCTACTTACCGGGTGGCCGAGGATACGTGACCGCAGTCGCACCGATCCGTCCCTGCGATCGGAGACGGACGGTTTATGTTGGACCTGTGCGATCGACCCGCACCCGGGCGGAGCGAGATGAGGTGTGAAAGCGAATCACGTTCGTGTCGACGACATTGCTCCGAGCAGCATCGCGAATAGGCTTCGTCCGGCCGACACTGGTGACAGCCCTGGCTAGCCTGGTGTTTGAGTGGCACAGTCGGACCGCGGTTGCTAGCGGCCTTGGCTCGCACTACCTGTGAACCTGGTCGCGCATCGGATTGTGACGGTCTCACAGGATGAGTCCTGCTGGCTCCGCGGCATGATTCGTGTGGGTCGCTGATCGTCAGATACCTCATCGTTATCGGCCGCGCCCCATGTCGCGTCCGTGGTCGCGGGAGAGCGGGTGGCATTGGTCCTTGAGTTCGCGCCTGAGCCCTGGTCGTTCGATCGGTCGGAGCAGCGCTCGTGCCGGTCTGGGCCGTCGGACCATGGGCCGAGCTGGTACTGGCTTTGTGCCCGGCTCGATTTGGAGGTGCTCGGGTAGCCGGGTGTGGGCGGCTTTCTGGACGCCGCTGGCATTGAGCGCGTCGGCAAGCATTGCTCTGGCCTCCCGCGGCACCCCGGCTTTCGGTAGGCCGTGGTGATCGTTGTCGCTGGTGGGTTGGGCGACGACCACGTGATTCTCATTCCGCCCGCGGGTGAGACCGACGTAAAGGTGTTCGCGGTCGATACCGGGTCGGGCAAGCAGGACCGCGTCATCGACGGTGGCGCCTTGCGCGGCGTCGATGGTCGACGCCCACCCGTACGTGGTGTGCGCGATCACATAGTCGGCGGGCAGCGTGGCGGCCCGGCCGCCGTCGAGGGTCTGGACAAGAAGTCCGCCGCGTTCAGCGCCGAGGACAATGAACTGGTCGCCGTTGCGCAGGTAGTCCTCGCCGACGGTGATGCTGCGGTTGTTGCGGGTGGCGCGGAGCCGGTCCCCAGCCCGCCACTCCACCTGCCCTTCGACGAGTACGGGCCCGTGAACCTGCCCGGTGTCGATCGCGTGCGCGCGGACGAGGGTGTTGAGGGTGTCGACGTCGTGGTGGGTCCGGGCGAGCATCAACACCCGACGCCCGGCCATGCTCGCGTCGAGGTAGCTGTCGAGGACGGCCTGATACGCCGCGGTGTCATTGGGGCAGTGGTGGACCCGACCGGCCGCGATGTAGTCGTCGATGACGGTCGGGTCACCGCGGCGGAGTCGTAGGGATGCGTCGCGTTCCCACGCTGCAGTGAACCGGTGCACCGTGTCCAACGTCGGCGCGTCCAGGCGTTGGGCGAGGGCGGGGAGCATCCCGCCGGCCGCGTCGACGGCACCGATCTGCGCGGGGTCACCGACCAGCAGCAGCTTCGCTCCCGCCTCCCACGTCGCGTGGGTCAAGGCGTCGAGGTCGGTGGTGGCGAGCATGGAGGCTTCGTCGACGATCACCACTGTTCCCGGATGCAGCCGGTACCGACCGGTCTCGAGAACGAACGGGCTCGGTGGTTGGTGGTGTTCGTGCAGGAACTTCGCGACCGTGTCGGCCGGGGCGAACGTCGCATCCCGTAGTTCGGCGGCGGCCCGGGCAGACGGCGCGAGCGCGACGATCCGGTATCCGGCGGCGCGCCACGCGTAGACCGCGGCGCCGAGCGCGGTGGTCTTCCCGGCCCCGGCCGGCGCGACCAGCACCGAGACCACATCCCCGCTCGTGGCGACCTGGACGAGCGCGGCCCGCTGCGAGGTGTCCAGCCCGCGGCGGCGCGCGATCGTCCGGACCTCTCGCGGGTCAAGAACTGCCACACCCCGAGCGCGGCCGACATCGGCGACCCCGAGGATCCGCAGCTCCGCATCCAAGGTGGATCGGGAGGCGTAGCGGGCGTCGGAGCCGCGGTGGCATCCCTCGATCTGCGGGCGCAGCGTGACCGCGTCGGGTGTGCTCAGTGCTTGGTCGGCGAGCTGCTCGATGAGGGTCCGGGCCAGGTTCGCGTCGAACCCGCCACTCGGCAGCCGGGTCGCGACCTCGGCCGCCAGGTCGGAGCGGGAGAACACCGCTCGCCGTGCCCCGGCCGCGCGGACCGCCTCGACGACGGCACGGTCCATCTGTTCGACCAGGGCAGCGGTTGGTTGTGGTGGCCGGCCAGCCCTCCCGATCTCGCGCTGCACCCCCAGCCCGTCCCAGCCCAACTCGGCGGCCTCGGCCTGCCACCGGTCGGAGAGCGCCACGATGTCGACCGAGTCCTTCCCCGGTCTCGTCTTCAGCACCGCGACCTTGCACACGGCGGTGCGTTCCGCTGAGGACAGCGACCGCCCGAGCTCTGACTCGTAGGCGGCGATGACCGGGGCGGCCTCCGCGGTCAGCTGTATCGCCCGTTTCGACCAGGCCTTGATCAGCTCCGTCGGCATGCCGGCGATCTCGGCCTGCCCGTCCTTCGACACCGCCGCCCATGACACGTTCAGGCGGCGGGTCAGCTCGTTGCGCAACACGGCCTGATACACCGTGCCGGCGGACTTCTTGTGCGCGTAGATCTCATGCCCGTCGATCGTGCGCCAGCCACCGTCGGCGCAGCGGAGCTTGTTCACCACCAGCGCATGGGAGTGGATCTGCGGGTCCCCCGCCCGCGACGTCCGATGACCGAACACTGCGGCGGCGAACCCGTCCGTGCTCACCTGGGTGTGTCCGTTGGTGCCAACCCGGGAGAAGGATGCGTGGCTGTCCAGGTAGTCCAGCGCGGTGCGGACGGCGGTGCGGTGCGCGGCCATCACCTCGGCGGGGACGCTGCCCTCGCCGATCGCCCACAGGGCGCTGACCGACTTCGGTGCCGAGAAACACAAGTCGTAGCCAGTCACCCCGTCGGCGCGCCACGCCTGGCCCAGCCGTTGACGGGACTTGGGGTGCAGGGCGCGGCCGAACAGCGCCTCCAGCTCACGCTCCGCCACGACCGCCTTCGGGTCGAGCCCGAGCGCGTCGAGGCCACGGCCCTGCCAGCGACCCGGCGCCTCACCGACGCCGAGGTAGTACTCGCACGCCCCGCGCTGCACCTGGTTCGAGTAGTACCGCCACGACGCGGTCCCGACCTTCGACGTCGACAACACGAGCGACACCGTATGCATTGCCAATGCACATGTCTGCCGGCATTGTGGGGCGGGGTAGGCGGGCCGATCAGGTGGCGTGGGCGTGGCGGGAAATGTTGGTAGTCAAGGGATTTCGAGGGACGATGGCGGTGAGGACGGTCGGCCTGGAGTGGACGAGTTGAGAAATTTGCCCGCGGTCGGGCGTGTCGCGTCCCGAGAACCCGCCTACCGGTCGATCCCGCGGCCGCCATCCCGGCCCGGCGGGTCGGGACGGAACCGCTCGTCCTCCCGGGCTCCGAGATCGCGGGCGTCGCGGCGCTCGGGTGTCGGGGTGTTGGTGAGGAGCCGTTCGAGCCGGTCGGCGTCGGAGGTGTATTTCGGTTCGCCAGTCATCCGCGCGGCGGCGCGTTTGGAGCGGATGATGTCCACGACGTCGGCGACATAGACGGTGACCGGGCCGGCGTGCATCGGCTGGGCGCGGGTGGCGAGTTCGTCGTAGCTACCGGGAATCCCGTCCGGGCGCAGCACGATGTCGAGGTCGCCGTGCTCGGTGCGGGTGGCCGGGGTCGTGTAGGAGGCGAACGTCGCGGCGTCGAAGCGGTAGGAGACCGGCTCGTCGAGCCCCGGCGCTCGCAGCCCGGCATGCATCGCGTTGAGTGCGTCGGCGAGCCGCGCGAAGTTGTCCTCGGTGGCGGCCGGGACGACGTCAAGATCGAAGGTTGCTGCGGTGTCACCCTGCAGGAACCCGGCGACCCCACCGATGATCACATACCGGACCTGGTACTCGTCGAGGACGGCAAGTATCGCCGCGGCGTCGAGCGGCATCGGCTCCATTAGGACGCGCGAAGCGTGAGCAACAGGGTCGTCTGCCGGCGCAGCTCCTCCAGCCGTTCTGCTACCGACCGCGCGGCGTTGTCGTGTGCCCGCTGCCGTTCGATCTCCCACCGCTGGCCAGCATCCAGCCGTGCCGGGATGGTGACGGTGCGCCCGTCCGGCAGCTCGACCCGGATCATGCCGTCCGCGCCCCGGGTCGCTCGAGCGGCGTGATCGGCGGTCATGTCTACAGTGTGCCGTCTCTACCCTCGCCGCGCTTCGGTCGTGCCGCGGTCTTCTTGGCCGGAGGGAACATGAAGTCGCGGTCGTTGGCCTTCTCGGCGACGTAGCCGCGGATCCCGACCTGACGCAGATGGTCGAAGAACTTCCCCATCTCCTCGGCCGCGTGGTCGAGCCGGTCGGCGTGGGAGTCCAGCATGGCCAGCAGCAGCTCCTTCCGCCGGGTCGGATAGTCCAGCAGCGTCCGCTCGGTGGGTCCTCCGTAGACCCGTTCGAGGACCAGGTCGGACTCGTCCGGTTCGACGTGACCGAGCTCGGCGAACCGGTCCCGCAGGTAGTCCAGCTGGTCGTTGCGGCCCATCGCCAGCAGATACAGCTCGCTGACGCGTTCCACCGTCCCTTGCAGGTTGCGGTCGTCTCCCGGTGGTGGGATCAGGAACCAGATGATCGGCAGGTCGAACCCGCACGCGAACGCGAGCAACTCCTGGGCGTCGAACTCGCGGCGCTTCACCCCGCCGTAGGCCCCCTCGATCCCAGAGACCGCGGCCTGCTTCAACCGCACCCCGAGGAACGGCGCGAGCCGGTCGGCCGCCTCGTCCTGGGTCAACCCGCGCAACTCGCGGGCGCGACGAAAGTTATAGGCGACGATTTCGTTGAGGTTCACCCCGTCCAGGAAGGGTCGTGCCGGTTCACCGCGGTCCGTACCGGTCTTTCTGCTGCGTGCCACGCCGGCAACCTACACCCGCCGCAAGCAATATGACCACTTGCCATGACAGATATCCGGCGTATGGTCCTAGACCAATACCGACATTCGTCACCGGCGGTGCCCGCCGGAACGCCGGGAGGAGCCCACCATGGCCTTGCTGACCGTCGACGAAGCCGCCGAGCGGCTCGCCACCAAGCCTCGGTTCATCCGCCGGCTGATCGCCGAGAAGCGGATCCCTTACGTGAAGCTTGGCGCCCACGTCCGGCTCGACGAGGTCGACCTCGACGAGTTCGTCGAAGCTGGCCGGGTTCGTCCACAGATTCCGCCGCGGGCCTCTTTCGGCACCTGATCCGCGCTCTGCTGGAACACCACCAGCTCTTGTGAGGACCAATGGCTCGACGCGACTTCGGTAGCATCCGCCGCCGTGAGAACGGGCGCTGGCAGGCGCGGTACCGCGACCCGAACGGCCGGGTGCACGGGCGGATGTTCGCCACCCGCGCCGACGCCGCCCGGTTCCTCGCTGGCATCCGTGCGGACCTGGACCGCGGAGATTGGTTCGACCCAGCCTCCGGGCGTGTCCTGCTTCGGGACTACGCCACGACGTGGCTAAAGACCCGGAAGGTCCGAGGCCGGCCCCTCGCTCCACGGACGGTCGAGCTGTATCAGCAGCAACTCGACAGCCACATCCTCCCGTCGCTCGGCCGCCTGCAACTTCGGCAACTCAGCACCGCCGTGATCCGCGAGTGGCATGCCCGTCTCGCCTCGTCCCACGGCCCTGGTGCAGTCACCACCGCCAAGTGCTACCGGCTGCTGCACACCATCTGTGGCAGTGCCGTGCACGACGAAGAGATTCCCCGCAACCCATGCGTGATTCCGGGCGCAGGGCAAGAGTTCAGCCCGGAGCGCCCGACCGCGACGCTCCCCCAGGTCCTCGCGATCGCGGGTGTGATCGGTGAGCGCTGGCGTGCACTGGTCCTGCTCGCCGCATTTTGCTCGCTTCGGATCGGCGAACTCGCCGCACTCACCCGACGAGACATCGACATCGAGAGTGGAACCGTGACGGTCCGCGCATCAGCATCCGACTTGGTCGGTAGCAAACGCCACATCGGGCCACCGAAGTCCGAAGCAGGGCGACGCACCGTGACGATCCCAGCGGCAGTGATCCCGGACATCACCGCACACCTCGACCGCTTTGCTCAGACTGGCCCTGACGGTCCGGTGTTCGTCGGTCCTCACGGCGGGGTGCTCCGCAAGTCCAACTTCACCACCGACGTTTGGCATCCCGCCGTCCGCGGTCTCGGCCTCTCACATCTGCACTTTCACGACCTCAGACACACCGGCAACACCCTTGCGGCGGCGACCGGGGCAAGCCTGCGTGAACTCATGGTCCGGATGGGGCACGCCAGTCCCCAAGCAGCGCTTCGCTACCAACACGCGACCCGTGACCGAGACGCCGCAATCGCCCAGGCCCTCTCGAGTCTTGTCGAGCAGGCTCAGAGTGCTAGCGCCTCAACGACGCGCGGACCGCAACGAGCGAGTGGTCGAGCACGACAGCGGCAAGCCAAAGAGCCGGCTCGCAGACAGTCCGGCACCCGAGCGACGAGCCCAGGACAAGGGCAGCTCTTCGACCTCGCCAGCCCGGCCACGCGGGTTCGGCGAAACGCTCGCTGACTCGATCCCCGGCCGGCCACGCAACAGCATCTTCAGCACTGATGATCTGGCGTTCCTGTTGTTAGCCGCAACGTCCTGCCTGTTCCCCCAGCCTGCGAGAGAAGTACGTGAAAACCTCCGTGCCGTCATCGGCGATGCCCGAGCGGTTATACGACTCCTGCAAGAGTTTTCCGTTCACGGTGATCCATTCGGTGTGAGCGGTGCCGCTCGCAGGTCCGGCCGTAACTGTTCGGGGGCATTCGTAGCCGCCGAGCAGCAAGATTTCGCGGCTCTTCATGGCCACAGCTTTGACCTTCCTTCGAGCCTGCCGGTTGCAGGCCAACTAGCTCAAGGTTGACAGCCGTTCGCGCCCGAAACGGCCTAAAGGTCTCGCGACATTTGGCGCCCCAGGTTGCCTACGTACCCTCCCTGATCGCGACGGAGGCCAACACCAACGAAGACGGAGCTACCTCAGACGAGCCAGGATGCAGCGTGCTGCTGGCATACCCAGCTACCCGGGCAGCGGAAGAGCGGGTTAGCGATGACCACCAATGACCGGAAAGCGCCGGCAGTTGTGGCCCGGATGTGGCCCACCGGACGCCTAAGCGATCACCGCTTGCGTCGAAACTAGGCCCTGACCTGGGCAAACGCCGGCCCGGTCGGCGCCGCCAACCGAGCCTTCCAAGCTGGCCATGCCGGTTCGATCCCGGTCGCCCGCTCCAGCCGAAGTCTCGACGCGCCCCTCTGACTGCGATGGCCGGTTATGTGTATGACCCCACAGTGGCCAAGATCTTCGGCACAGGGCGGGGCCTCGGGAATTTTCAGTGACCGGCTGATGCCGTGAGACGGCGTGGTTAAGATCATCCGGGGGAAACATGAGACGTCATCGAGCACTACTCGCGGCCATCGCCGCGATCGGGATCGGGTGTGCGAGCGGCCCGGCGGCGGCCTCCGGCACCGAGCATCCGGCGGCCAAACCGTCGCCGGCCACGGGCTACATCTACGCCGGCACGATCGCGAGCGGCTTGCAAACACTGGCAGTCCACGCCGACCACACCGTGACCCTCGCGCGCACCATCCCGTCGCCAGGCGGCGCGATCGGCGGCGTGACCCTGCTGCACACAAAGGCCGGCATCAAGCTCTATGTCATGGCCGGGGTGTTCGGCTCGAAGCAGTCGATCTATACCTACTCGGTCAACGAGAGCAGCGGCAAGCTCACGCTGTCGTCGAAGCCGCCGATCCAGAACGTGCTCGCCGGCCAACGGGGCAACAACCTCTACTCCTGGGACGGCCAGGGACACAACCCCGACTTCGACGACGCGCTCTATGCCGAGACCTGCGTCGCCAGCAACTGCTCGACGTACGGGCTCGGCTTCTACAAGGTCAACCTCAACACCGGCGCACTCACCCTCGCCGAGACGCCAAGCGCGGCGACGCTCAACTGGGTCTCGGTCCAGGACGACCGGATGGCCATCCTCGTGCCGGAGAACCCCGGCGACGCGATCGAGCCGATCGCGATCAACCACGAGACCGGCACCTTCGCCACCGGCGGGCTCTACATCCTGTCGACCAATGACCAGCCGAAACTGCCCGCGTACGCCGACATGGTCGGAGCCGGGCCGTACGGAGTGGCCGCCGGCAACATCGATCTCGGCGGCCAGACCATCGGGCCGTCCATCTCGGTCCTGCACTCCACCGGCGGCACCCACCTATCGAGCCCGGCGGCGATCTCCTCGGACGGCACGCCATCGGCGATGGCACTGCTCGCGCACATCGTCGTCGTCGGCGAGGCCGGCCCGACGGACGGGCCGCAACTGCAGCTGATCGCGCCGAGCGGCCTCACCGAGGACGGCGTCGTCGACCTGACCAAGGCGCCGTACAAGCTCGGCAGCGGGTCCTCATTCGACCCTGACTTCGTCGAGACGATCTATCAGCTCGGCCAGGGGGTCTACTTCGGCGTGTACGGCGACCCGCTGGTCCAGGGAACCTATGGGGTGAACGGCCACGGGCTCGAGCTGAACCAAAAGCACCCGACCGTAAGCAACCTCGGCACGATCACCTCGATGGCCGGATTCCTGCTTCCCACGAAGACCGCGACCACTCTGTCGGTCGGCAAGAAGAACTCGAAGCTGAACGTGACGGGTCGCGTCAACAACGGCGTGAATGGTGGGGCGGTCGACGTGACGCTGTATTCGAGGAAGAACCTCGGCCCTTGGATCAAGCGGGCCCATCACATCGTGGGGCTGACGAACACCCAGCACTTCTCGACGTCGTTCACCCGTGTCGGCCAGCCGCACTGCAGAGTGAAGGCGGCCTACGCCGGCAACAAGACGACGGCACCATCGAGCGCATCGGTGACCTTCTCCTGCTGAGACCTCCCTCGCCAGGATTGGTGGAGGACGAGCCGCTGGTCTCTCACCCGGCAAATACCAGACAGCAGTCGGTCGCTCTGCAATGATCGCGTGGAATCCGGGGGGATCCATGACCACACGCTCGACCGTGCTGCGCGCCGCCATCGGCGCGTCGATCCTGACCGTGCTCGCCGCCGGCGCGTCCGCCGGCGCGACACCACACCGTCCAGGCATGACCGCCCGCCAGCATCTGCTGCCGAGGCTGCGAAGCGGATCGGACGGGGCAACCACCGACCTGCGTGCTGTGGCCGCGGTGCCGGGCACGTCGTACGCCTACGTCGTCGAAGCGCGCGGGTTCGGCGTGGACAACGACAGGTTCTCGATCATGCTGCTGCACAACGGTCACCTCAAGAGGGT
>CAYNDD010000071.1:2097-12900 GCA_964395425.1 uncultured Frankiaceae bacterium | reverse complement strand
AACCGATTCGAGTCTCAGCCAGCCGGGATTCCGGGCGTGGGCTACGCCGGTTTGGCCTGCTGGTTGCGCACCCGGTGCTCGCACGGCAGCACAAGCTCGCTGCCCCAGACCCCGAAGTCGCTCGAACCGAACTCTTCGAGCTCCGCGCACCATCCGCAGAACCAGGTCAGGCCGACCCCGTGCTCGCAGCACTCCGGGCACAGTGCGGTCCCGGGCTGAGGATCCTTTCGGGCCATGCCGGAAATCTATCGAGCCGCGGTGCGGATGGCGGGGACATCGGCGGCCCGGCAACGCGCGCGTCGCTGGCGAGCGAAGTCGATAAGGTGGGCCGGTGGCTTCGGCGCCCGCTGCGGTTGTGGTGGGTGCGGGCGTCGTCGGATGCGGCATTGCGCTCGCCCTTCGCCGCGAGGGCATCGCGGTGACGATCGTCGATCGGGCCGCCGGCCCCGGCCAAGGCTCGACGAGCGCGTCGTCGGCGATCGTCCGCTTCCACTACTCGACGTTTGCCGGGGTCGCGGTCGCCTGGGAGGCCAAGCACCACTGGGAGCGGTGGCCGGAGGTCCTCGGCGCCGCGGACGAGTCCGGTTTCGCCCGGTATTTCACCACCGGATTCCTCGTGCTCGACACCCCCGGCCATGACCACTCGCGGGTCGCCCGCCACTACGACCTGCTCGGAATCCCGTACGAGGTGCTGGACCCGGCCGCACTCCGGGCCCGGTTTCCGCACCTTTCGACGACGGCGTACTTCCCGCCTCGAGCGCCGGACGACGACGAGTTCTGGCTGGAGCCCGATCGTGAGCTCGGCGGCTTCTACACCCCTGAGGGCGGGTTCGTGGACGACCCCGGACTGGCTGCGCACAACCTGTGGTCGGCCGCCACCGCCAGCGGCGCCCGCTCGATCTTTCGGTCCGAGGTGACCGGGATCCGCTGCGGCGCGGCCGGCGTCACCGGCATCACCCTTGCCGACGGCCAAGCGGTCGACGCGACGATCGTGGTGAACGCCGCGGGCCCGCACTCGGCCGCGATCAACGAGCTGGCCGGCGTCCTCGACGACTTCGCGGTCCGCACCGCGCCGATGCGGCAAGAGGTGCACACCCTCGACGGTCCGCCTGCCCTCACCGGAGGCTTCGGACCGACCGTCGGGGACGGCGATCTCGGCACCTACTTCCGCTCGGCCCCCGGGGACAAGCTGCTGGTCGGCAGCCTCGAGCCGGCCTGCGACCGGCTCGGGTGGCTCGCCGACCCCGACGAGTACGACGTGCACCCGACCCCGCCGGTGTACGAGCGGCAGACCCTTCGGCTCGCCCGGCGGGTGCCTTCGCTCGCAGTGCCCAACCGGCCGACCGGGCATGCCGGGGTCTATGACGTGACCGACGACTGGATCCCGATCTACGACAAGACCAACCTGCCCGGCTACTTCGTCGCGATCGGCACGAGCGGCAACCAGTTCAAGAATGCGCCAGTGATCGGCGCCATGATGGCCGCGGTGATCGTCGGCTCGCTGGCCGGCCGGGATCACGACACGGACCCGGTGCACTGGCCTGCGCCGATGACCGGGTCAGTGGTTGATCTCAGCCACTATTCGCGGCTGCGCGCACCGAACTCCGACAGCTCCAACACGGTGCTCGCCTGACCTACCGGGCCGGTCGGCCGATGTGACGCCGGTGTGACGCGCCCGCCTCACGATGACGCCGATAGCCAATGGCACCGGAAGGTTGGGGCGAATGAAGATCTCGAAACGAATCAGCGTGGGCCTGAGCGCCGCCGTCTTGAGCGCCGGTCTGCTCCCACTGTCGGCCGTCGGCGCGGCGTCGGCCGCTCCGGCCGCGGTCCAGTTCACGTGCGTGTCCGCCACCATCAACACCTGCGTGGTGACGATCCCGTTGACGTCCGAGATGAACGAGCAGGTCGGCTCGACCATGCCGGACCACCACCCGTGGTTCAACAGCGAGGCGGACGGCAACGGCAAGGTGAGTGCGCCGTACACGATGAGCGGGCCGGGCGCGCCCGAAACATTCTGGGATGGTGTCTCCGGCGGCACTCAAGGCGTGGTCTGGTCAGCGCTTCTTCAGACCGGCTCGAACGTGCCGGCGGGCGGTGACGCCGTCCTGACCTTCCAGCACGTCACTCCGTTGAAGGCCAAGCACTATGCGTCGATCTCGTGGAGCGCACCATCGACGGCGCTGCGCCACCAGACCGTGTCGATCACCGCGGTGGTCAAGCCGGTACCGCCGAAGGGTCATGTCCAGCTGCAGCGGCAGAGCGGCAAGTCCTGGGTGAAGGTCGCGACGCTGACGTTCGAGTCGAAGCACCACGACTGGACCGCGCACCTCACCTGGAAGGCGCGCAAGCACACCAAAGTGCGGCTCCGGATCTTCGCGGCCGCGGCGCCGCTGCTGCTCGCGACAGCCGGGCCTGCCTTCACGATCAAGACGACCGGCTAGCGACTCGTCGCGGATCCGTCAGTTTGGCGAAGGCCCGCGCCGGGCCCGGGTCGTACGAGATCATTGGGCGGAGGCAGTGCGAGCGGAGGCAGTGCGAAGGGGTGGCTTGAGGTGGCGGGTGGGCGTCGTACCGCGCTGTTCGCCGCGCCCCTGCTCGCGGCGAGTTGGCTCGCGAGCGTCGCAGGATGGACCGGCGCGGTCGCGGCGCACGCCGCTGCCGGGCCGACCGTCCTGACCACTTGCACGTATGCGGCGCTGAAGGCCGCGGTCGCGACCGGCGGGGTCATCGACTACGGGTGCTCCGGCACGATCACCTTCCACCAGGCGATCACCGTCACCACGGGCAGTACGACGATCGACAGCGCGGGCCACGCGGTCGTCTTCGACGGCGGCACGTCGAGCCGGTTGTTCCGGGTGACCGGCGGCGCGCTCACCCTCGTCGACCTGACCATGCAGAACGCCAGGGCGACCGGGTCGGCGGGCCTGCCGGGTCCGGCCGGTACTTCGGGCAGCGCCGGCTCGACCGGCTTGGACGGCGGGTTGGGCGATGGCGGGGCGATCCTCGCCTCGGGCGGCTCGCTGACGATCTCCGGAGGCGCGTTCGTCGGCGACATCGCTACCGGTGGCGCGGGCGGGGCCGGTGGCGAGGGCGGGGCCGGGGTCGGCGGTGACGCCGGGGTCGACGGTGGCGCAGGTGGCACCGGCGGTGATGCCGGGGTCGGCGGCGACGGCTTCGGCGGCGCGATCTCCAGCGAGGGGGACAGCACTCTCACGGTCGTCGGGACCGCGTTCACCTCCGACGCTGCCGTCGGCGGGACCGGCGGCGCCGGGGGCGCCGGCGCTCAGGGTGGTGCCGGCGGTGCGGGCACTGCGGGCAGTGACGGCGCAGTGCCGGGAGCCTCGGGTCCTGGGGGCTCGGGAGGACCTGACGGCGACGGGGGAGCGGGCGGCCTCGGTGGCGACGGCGATGGCGGGGCGATCTACAGCGACGGCAACGGACTGCTCGTCGTCGGCGCGACCTTCGACCAGGACGCCGCCACCGGCGGCAACGGTGGTGGCGGCGGCACCCGCGCGCAGCGCACGACTCCGGCAGCAGACGGCGGTGTGGGCGGTCACGGCGGCGGCGGCGCGAGCGCGACCACCAGCGGGTCCGATGGCGGTGATGGCGGAAACGGCAGCAGCGGCGGCACCGGCGGGGACGGTGGAACGGGTGCCGGGGGCGCGGTGTTCGCGGCGTCCGGCGGGGACTTTGCGGCGGTGACCTTCGCCGCCAACACCGCCACGGGTGGCAGCGGCGGAGCCGGTGGCAGCGGGGCCGTCGGTGCGACCGGTGGTGCAGGTGGCGCCGGTGGCAGTACGACCGGTGCGGGTGACCCGGGAGCCGACGGCGGCAATGGCGGCGAGGGCGGGGTCGGCGGCAACGGCGGCGACGGCGGTGCGGCCGCTCGCGGGATCGCGGGTGCGATCAGCACGGGTGACCAGATCACCTACGCGGGTGCGCCCCCGACGTCGGATCTGACCGCGGCCGGTGCGGCGGGTACGGCCGGGAGTCTCGGTGCCGCCGGCGCGGGTGGCGCCGCCGGTGCGGCAGGTCTCGGCGACCCGAACGGTGCGAGCGGGTCAGTCGGGGCACCCGGCGTGGCCGGCGCCGACGGCGCCGCCGGAGCCACCAACCATCCGGGCGCGAAGGAGATCTCCGGCAACCAGCCACTGGACGGCGCGACCGTGACGGTCACCGATCCGGTCTCGACCAAGGCGGTGACCGGTGCGTCGTACCGAGGGAGCGCCGGCGCGACCGGTGGGGTCGGGCCCTACCAATGGCAGGCCTTCGGTCTTCCGCGCGGCCTGGCCATCGACCCCAGCACCGGCTTGATCACCGGCCGGACGGGCACTGCCGGTTCGTACTCCGTCGAGTTGCTCGTGCTGGACTCGAGTGGCCCGGTGCCCAACGCGGGCGCCGCCAGGCTCACCGTGACGGTCGTGAAGGCCGTGTCGGTCGGCAAGCCGAGCGTGCGCAGGAAGACCGGCACCGCAACCGTGCCGGTGACGCTTGCCGAGCCCGGCAAGCTCACGCTCACAGGTCGCAGCGTGCGGACGGTGACGAAGGCGGTCGGCAAGCCGAGCCGGGTCGTCCTCACCATCACGCCGACCAGCACGCTCAAGAAGAAGTTGGCCAAGCACCACAAAGCGATCGTGGTTGTTACCGTCACCTTCGTCCCCAAGTCAGGCGCGACGGTCCGGGACACCCTCACCGTTCACCTCCGGAGGTGAACGCAACCGATCGGCGGGTTACATCGTGAGGAAGCTGATCGTGATGATGTCGGTCTCGCTCGACGGCTTCTTCGAGGGGCCCGATCGAGAGCTCGACTGGCATCTCGTCGATGAGGAGCTGCATCGCCACTTCAATGACGAGCTTCGTGGGATGGGTGCTTTTGTCGACGGCCGGGTTTCCTACGAGCTGATGGCGGACTTCTGGCCGACCGCCGACCAGGAGCCGGCGGCTTCCCCGACCGTCGCAGAGTTCGCCGGCATCTGGCGCGACATGCCGAAGCTGGTCTACTCCAGGACGCTTCAAACCGCCGAGTGGAACTCCACGGTGGTTCACGAGGTCGTGCCGGCGGAGGTCATGGCACTCAAGGCGGCGCCGGGCGGCGACCTCATGCTCGGTGGCGCCGACCTCGCGGCCACCTTCATGCGCCACGACCTGATCGACGAGTATCGGCTCTATGTCCACCCGGTGGTGCTCGGCGCCGGTCACCGCTTCTTCCCGCCCGACATCACGCTGCCGCTGTCCCTCGCCGAGAGCCGCACCTTCGGCAACGGGGTCGTCCTCCTGCGCTACGAACGGCGACGGTGAGGCGTTCGGGTCATTGGTCCGTCGCTCGAATGGCCTAAAGCCGACCCGGTCCGGCCGCCGAGGATAAATGCGACAGCAGCACCGTTCGGGGCCGGGAGTGCCAGCGATCGGACCCACTGCTGCCTCGAAGGCCGGATGAAGGACGGGAGTGGTGGAGTGAGACGCGTCTCGCGCGCCGAGTCCGTGTCGGCGATCGTCAACGGCCCCCGATCGGTCGTCGGCCAGGTCGCGTTGGGCCGTGCCCTGCTGCTGACCTGTGCCGCCATCGTGACGTCCACGTTGTGGGCGGTGCACCCGTCCACGCTGTCGCCGTTGGCGCTCGCGCTGACCGCCGCCGGCCTGCTGGCCGTCGTCGTACTCAGCCCGTACCTGCCCTGGGACGACGACCGGTCGCGGCTCGCACTGCTCTTCCCGTTGACGATCTTCGCTGCCCTCACCGTCCTCGGGGTGGCTGGCAACGGCGCCGCAGTTGCCTACACCGGCTTCATCAACCTGTGTTTCGTGTACGTCGGCTTGACGCAGCCGGCTGGAACGAGTGTGGCGCTCGCGCCGATCGCGGCGGTCGTATGGATCGCGGCGCAGGACAGCTGGTCGGCGGCAGCATCGGTTCGACTCGCGATCGGCGTGCTGATCTGGATCCTGGTCGGCGAGCTGCTGTCGTTGCGGAGCGACCAGGCCGCCAAGGACCACCAGATTCTCTCCCGGCACGCGCATGTCGACGCGTTGACCGGACTGATCAACCGGCGCGCGCTCGACGCCCGGCTCGCCGAGGCGCGCGGCGGCGACACGATCGTGATGTGCGACCTCGATCACTTCAAGGACTTGAACGACCGCGAGGGTCACGCGGCGGGCGATCGGGTCCTGGCCGACTTCGGCGGGCTGCTGATCGCGGCGTTGCGCGGCGAGGACGCGGCCGGCCGGTATGGCGGTGAGGAGTTCGTGCTGTTGCTCACGGAGACCTCTCCGGAGGCGGCGCTCGACGTCCTGATCCGGATGCGGGTCAGATGGGCGTCGATCCATCCTGGCCTGACGTTCTCGAGCGGGATCGCCGCGGTGACCGACTCCGCGCCGATCGCCAACGCGCTGACCGCGGCCGACGAGGCGTTGTATGCCTCGAAGCAAGCCGGTCGCAACTGCGACCACATCAGCTATCAGCAGATCGTGCGAGGCAACTGACTCGGTACGCCGGGCGGGCCTCCGAGCGCCGTAGTACGGTGCCGCGATGAAGCCTCGCCGCCTGCCCGTCAGTGCCGTCGCCGTCGCCGCAACCGCCGCTTCGGTGCTCGCCGTGAGCCCGCTTGCATCCGCTGCGCACGCAGCCGACACGTTCTGTTCGGTGGGCGCGACGTACTCGGGCACGACGATCAGGTGGACCGGCGACGGCAACGGGCACAGTTGGTCGCAGGCGGCGAACTGGAGTTCGAACGTCGTGCCGGACGCCGGTCAGACTCCGGCGACCTACCAGAGGCAGTACGTCTGCATCGGCACCGGTAAGGGCGGCAAGCCGGCCAGCGTGACGATCGCCGCATCCGATGCCCGTCACGTCGCGGGGGTCGATGTCGGGCAAGGTGCCACGCTGACCGTCGACCCGGGCGCGCGGTTGTTCCTCGGCTCGGCGAAGGGCGCGACCGTGTACCCCTCGTCGGTGGACAAGCACAGCGTGCTGGCGCTCGACGCGTCGGCGTTGGGCGGTAACGGCCCGCTCACGGTGTCCGGCACGTTGCGGTGGACCGGACAGATCGTCAAGGGGCACAAGGAGGTCGCCACCCAGACCTCCTCGGAGTGTGCATTCGATCCCTCGATCAGCGCCTGCCCCGGCGTGACCGCTCGGGGCGGCGGGCGGACCACGATCGCGGCCGGCGGCAAGCTGCTCGTCGACGGCGGGAAGTTCGGCGGCACCGACCTGACCGACGGCCGGGTGATCGACAACTTCGGTACTCTGACGATGACCGGCTTCGGCTACATCGCGATGGACAATGGCACCCAGCTGATCGATGAGGCGCACAGCCGACTCAACGTCGACGGCGTCGGCGGCATCTACCGCGGCGCGAAGGCCGGCTCGTCAACCGCGCCCACCCTCCTGCAGAAGGGGTCGCTGGTTCGCAAGGGCAGCGGCCACAACGTCGCCGTACTCGGTGTGCCGGTGAGCTTCGGGCCGACCAAGCCGGCGATCAGCGTGCTCGAAGGATCGATCGTGCTCGATCGCTCCAGTGCCCCGAAGTCGCCGGTTGCCCGCGCCGGCGGGTACGGCGTCGGGAGCTGCGCGCTGGTGAAGGTCGCCGTGTGCAAGCAGCCGACCGCGACCTCCGACGCGCCGCAGGTGGCGTTCCTCGGGGCCTCGGACGAAAGCGGGTCGCCGACGGTCAGCAAGATCTCGGTGTCACTGGCGAAGGCGCCGGCGAAGGAGCACGGCCACGGCGTACTCGGTCAGGCCGTCGACGTCACCGCCCCGACCGCACACACCACCCACTCGAGCCACCTGACCTTCATCTACGACGCAACCACCAGTGGGCTCAAGGCGAGCATCACGCCGATCGTCTACCGCAACGGTCACGCGATCACGCTGTGCAGGGTCCACGGCCTGACCGCGAAGAACACCTCGTGCGTCGTGAGCGAGAAGGTCGCGCACGGAGGTGCCGCGACCAAGGGTGACCTCACGATCGTCCTGATCACGATCCAGCCCGACGCGCAGTGGCTGGTCGCGCACTGATCGGTACGCCGGATCAGCCGGCGGCGGCTTCGAGCGAACGCCGGGTCAACACGCGCGCGAGGTGTCTGCGGTAGTTCTGGTCGGCGTGCATGTCCTGCACCGGCTCGGTGCCCTCGGCGGCGAGCGCCGCGGCGGCCTCGAGCGAGGCGCCGGCGGCGAGCTGTTCCTCGGTGCGGGTCGCCCGCAGCGGCCGGCTTCCCATGTTGGCCAGAGCGACCCGCCCGGCAACGGTCGCGACCGCGACGATGGCCCAGTCGTTAGCCCGCCGGACGAACTTCTGGTAGTGCCAGCCGTGCGGACCCGTGCGCGGGACGCGGATCTCCACCAGCATCTCGTCGGGGTTCATCGCGGTCTCGAAGTAGCCGAGGAAGAACTCGGTGGCCGCGACCGTGCGCCGCCCGCCCGGGCCCTGAAGCACCAAGGTGGCGTCCGACGCGAGCACCGCGGTTGGCAGGTCGGCGGCCGGATCGGCGTGCGACACCGAGCCGCCGATCGTGCCTCGGTGGCGAATCTGCGGGTCACCGACGTGGCCAGCGGTATCGGCGAGCAGCGGCGCTTCGGCCCGGAGCACCTCGGAGCCGACCAGGTCGCAGTGCCGGGTGAGGGCGCCGATTGCCACCTCGTCGCCGTCGACCCGGACATAGGAGCTCTCCGGCAACCGGCCGATGTCGACGAGCACCGATGGGACCGCCAGTCGCAGCTTCATCATGGGAAGCAGCGAGTGCCCACCTGCGACCAGCTTGGCATCGTCGCCGTGCGCACCGAGCAAGGCGATCGCTTCGTCCACCGAACTGGCGCGGACGTAGTCGAATGCGGCCGGGATCATCGGGACCCCGCCGTGGATCCGGTCGCTGACTGGGCCATGGAGTCGGCGGCGGTCAGCACCGAACGGACGATGTTGTGATAGCCGGTGCACCGGCAGATGTTGCCCTCGAGGCCCTCGCGCACCTGCTGCT
This sequence comes from uncultured Frankiaceae bacterium, assembly GCA_964395425.1. GTDB lineage: Bacteria > Actinomycetota > Actinomycetes > JAFAQI01 > JAFAQI01 > DATAUK01. The sequence continues at coordinate 3,933 of CAYNDD010000071.1, read as the reverse complement.
CGCTGGGATGCGGGTTCTCCGCGAGCAGTGACGCCGCGGCCATCACCATCCCCGGCGTACAGAAGCCGCACTGCAGACCGTGTTCGGCCTGGAAGGCGGCCTGCACCGGGTGCATCTCGCCGCCAGTCGCCAGGCCTTCGACCGTTGTCACCGACGTGCCGTCGGCTTGCAGTGCAAGGACGGTGCATGACTTGACCGAGTCGCCATCCAGATGCACGGTGCAGGCCCCGCACGAGGACGTGTCGCATCCGATGTTGGTCGCCTTCAGCCCGCACACGTCCCGGAGATAGTGCACGAGCAGCAGGCGCGGCTCGACGTCGTCGGTTCGAGCCACCCCGTTCACCGATATCGAGACCTGCATCAGGCGCCCTTCGCGTCGTTGATCGCCGACCAGACCCGCATCGAGGTCGTCGGCATGTCGATGTGTGTGACCCCGAGGTGCGAGACCGCGTCGATAACCGCGTTCTGCACCGCGGGGGTTGCTCCGATCGTGCCGGCCTCGCCGATTCCCTTTGCCCCCAACGGGTTGTACGACGTGGGAGTCTCGGTCGTGACGAGTTCGAAGCTGGGCAGCTCGGTCGCGGTGATGATCGGGTAGTCCGCAAACGTGGTGGTCGTGGGGTTGCCGTCCTCGTCGTAGCGCACCTCTTCGACCAGGGCCTGGGCCGCTCCTTGCGCGAGGCCGCCGTGTCGTTGCCCTTCGGCGATCAGCGGGTTAATGAGGGTGCCGGCGTCGTCGAGCGCGATCAGCCGGGTCAGCACGGCCTTGCCGGTCTCGATGTCGACCTCGGCCACCGCGACATGGGCCCCGAACGGGTACGTCGCACCCGGCGCGCTGAACACGGCTCTAACCTTCAGTGGCTCCTTCTCGGCGAGCGAGGCGAACGTGACCCGGGCGCTGGGGTCGCCGCGCACGGCCAGCCCGGCGATGTCGAGATCGACCACGAGGTCCTCTGGGGCCACCTCGAGCTCGTCGGAGGCCCGGTTGCGGGCCACCTCGACCAGCTCGATCGCGGCCTGCTTGACCGCCGCACCGCCCTGCTGGAGGCTGCGCGATCCCATCGTGCCGCCACCTTCGGGCACCAGGTCGGTGTCGCCCCACTTCACCGTGATCTTGTCGATCGGGATGCCGAGTTCCTCACTCGCGAGCATCGCCCACACGGTCGAGTGACCCTGACCATGCGGCGAGGTGCCGGTGAGGATTGTCGCCGTACCGTCGGGGTGGATCTCGACCGTGGCGTTCTCACTCGGCGGGCCGGACTCATCGCCGCCGCCGGTGATCTCGACGTAGACGCTGAGCCCGATCCCGAGCTGGTTGCGGTCACCGCGCTCACGCCGGGCGGCCTGCTCGCGGCGCAGGCTCGGATAGTCCGCCGCCGCGAGAATCGTGTCGAGCGCCATCGCGTAGTCGCCCGAGTCGTAGAGCGCGCCGCCCTTCGTGGATAGCGGCTCGGTGAACGCCGGCAATAGGTTGCGCCGGCGCACATCGGCCGGATCCATCCCGATCTCGGTCGCGAAGATGTCCATCATCCGCTCGATGACAGCGGTGGCCTCGGGCCGGCCGGCACCGCGGTATGCGCCCAGCGGCGTGGTGTTCGTGACCACGCTGGTGAACGACGTCTCGAGCCGGTCGAGGTCGTACACCGCCGGGGCCATCAGCAGGGTCAGGGTCGGAAGGACGGCGCCGAAGCGCGGGTAGGCGCCACTGTCCTGGAGCACCCGAAGCCGGTATGCCTTGACGTTGCCGTCCCGGTCGCCGCCGAGCGTGGCGGTCTGGATCTGAGCCCGGCCATGGGTCATCCCGACCATGTTCTCCGAGCGGGTCTCGACCCAGGT
>CAYNDD010000071.1:0-1997 GCA_964395425.1 uncultured Frankiaceae bacterium | reverse complement strand
GGGTCCTGCTTGATCACGATGTTGTGACCCAGGTCCGGGAAGAGCAGGGTCGCGCCGGCCAGCGCCTCCTTGGGGTCGACCACCGCGTGCAGCGGCTCGTAGTCGACGGCCACGAGCTCGGCGATGTCCTCACCGGTGTAGCGCCCCTCGTGGACGACGATCGCTACCGGCTCGCCGACGAAGCGCACCGTGTCCACGGCGAGCAGCGGCTGAGCCACCTCCGGCGGGTACATCGGCAGCATCGTCTTCTGTGCGGGCACGTCGGTCAGGTCCGCGGCGGTGTACACCGCGACGCAGCCAGGGGCCGCGGCGGCGGCGCTGGTATCGATCGAGGCGATCCTCGCGTGCGCGATCGGCGACCGGACGACCGTGATCCGGACCGCGTCGGCGAGCCGGTCGTCGACCAGGTCCTCGGTGTAGACCGCGCCCGTGGTCAGGAACTCCGGGTCCTCGACCCGGTTGACCCGGGTGCCGAGGATGCTGCCGCGCGGAGCTTCGACGGTGGTCATCGTCGTACCACCGACTCAACGGTCATGCGATTCCTCTCCATCACCGTGAACGACCAGGAGGCTCGTCGCGGTCGTGCGCGGGTTGCCCCCGGATCCGGGCTCGGTCCCGATCAAACCCTAGTACCGGCTAGGTGATCCGCTTGACGAGCGATCCGGTGCTGATGTGCAGCTCGGCGAGGGAGTTGTTGCGCGGGCTGACCACCCAGAGGTGGGCGCCGAACACGGTCAGACCGGTCGGGTAGTCGAACCGTGGGTGGGGTCTGTTGTTGTTGCACTCGTACCAGTCGCCGTTCGCGGTCGAGGTCTCGATCTTGGTGATCATCGGGCTCGAGCCCGGCGGGCTGATCACGTAGACCTGCGCGCCGTGGGCGACGACGACGCTGGGCGCGTCGAAGCCGTAGTTCGCGTTGTTGCTGGAGTTGGAGATCACCTGGACCAGGTCGCCCGACGACGTCGTCTCGGTGACCGAGTTGGTCGCGCTGTCGGTGATCCACAGCCGGTGTCCGGCGTACGCGATTCCCTCGGGCGCGGCCAGGCCGTAGCGGGCGGCGGTCAGCCGCCGGACAAGTGCGCCGGAGGAGGCGTTGAAGCCGGTCACCGAGCCGGCCTGGTTGACCACCCAGGCCGTGGTGCCCGCAAAGGTCAGGGCAACCGGGGCGTCGAAGCCCAGGCCGGGGCGCGCGGAGCGGGACAGCACCCGGGTCAGGGAGCCGTCGCCGGCGTTGATCTCGGTAATCGCGTTGGCGGCCCGGTCGACCACCCAGACCTCGCCACCGTGCACTACGAGCGCGACCGGGTCACGCAGGTCGTAGCGCTTGCCGCGCACGACTCTGACGAGGGACCCATCGCCGGCGTTGAGCTCGGTGATCCGCCCGGCCCGGCTGGCAACCCAGACCTTCCCGTTGGCCGCCGCAATGGCGTCCGGGTGGCCGAACTCGTCATTGGTGGCTCTGATCACGCGGAGCAAGGCGCCGTGCCGGTCGGTGACGGTGACCGAGTTGCCGGCCAGGTTCGCGATCCACAGCTTCCGGTCCGCGGTCGCGATGGCGGTCGGTTGCCGGAAGCCGTAGCCGCTCGACGCCGCCGTGGGAGCACCCGCGGCTGGTGCGACCAGGCCGAGCCCACCCGCGATCGCGATTGAGGCGGTGGCCGCCAGCACCGACCATGACCATCGTGACATGAGCGCACCCCGTCCGTGGATTGTGGTTCGACCTCCGACGGTACGACGCGACCGGGCGCGCGGTTAGCCGCCGCGCGGGTGACGGCGCGGGTCAGCTATGGCCGCTGACGACGACCAGCGGGTCGAGGTCGTTGGCGGCGAGCAGCGTTTCCGGCGCGACCGACGTCATCCAGTCGAAGGTGTCGAACGGACCGTCGATCACCGCGTCCAGCGCCGCCGCCTCCAGCAGGCGGCCCGGGGCGTAGCGCGCCCACCGGGCGACGTAGCGTCCCTCGAGCACCCGGTAGACCGGCCCGTCCTCGATGCCG
>CAYNDD010000070.1:0-12998 GCA_964395425.1 uncultured Frankiaceae bacterium | reverse complement strand
CCGAGCATGATGTCGGTGCCACGGCCGGCCATGTTGGTGGCGACGGTGACCGCGCCCTTGCGCCCGGCCTGGGCGATGATCGCCGCTTCCTTGGCGTGCAGCTTTGCGTTCAGCACCTCGTGCGGCACACCGCGGCGCAGCAGCAGGCCGGCGAGCAGCTCGCTCTTCTCCACGCTCGTCGTGCCGACGAGCACCGGCTGGCCCTTGTCGTGCCGATCGACCAGATCGTCGACGACCGCCGACCACTTCGCGTCCTCGGTCTTGTAGACCACGTCCGGTGCGTCGAGCCGGATCATGTCCTTGTTGGTCGGGATCGGCACGACGCCGAGCTTGTAGACCTGGTCGAACTCGGCCGCCTCGGTGGCCGCCGTACCGGTCATTCCGCCGAGCTTGTCGTAGAGCCGGAAGTAGTTCTGCAAGGTGATCGTCGCGAGCGTCTGGTTCTCCTGCTTGATCTCGACGCCTTCTTTGGCCTCGATCGCCTGGTGCATGCCTTCGTTGTAACGCCGACCGTGCAGGACCCGGCCGGTGAACTCGTCGACGATGAAGACCTCGCCGCTGGTGACGATGTAGTCCTTGTCGCGCTTGAACAGCTCCTTCGCCTTGATCGCGTTGTTGAGGTAGCCGACCAGCGGGGTGTTGACCGCCTCGTAGAGGTTGTCGATGCCGAGCTCGTCCTCGACCCGCTCGACCGCCGACTCGAGCACGCTCATCGTGCGCTTGCCCTCGTCGACCTCGTAGTCGACGTCCCTGGTCAGCCGGGCGGCGATCCGGGCGAACTCGATGTACCACTTGGCGTTGTGCTCGGCCGGGCCGCTGATGATCAGCGGGGTCCGCGCCTCGTCGATGAGGATCGAGTCGACCTCGTCGACGATGGCGTAGTGGTGGCCGCGCTGCACCAGCTCCGCTTCGCTCCACGCCATGTTGTCGCGCAGGTAGTCGAAGCCGAACTCGTTGTTCGTGCCGTAGGTGATGTCGCAGTTGTACGCCGCGCGTCGCTCGTCCGGTGTTTGCTGCGTCAGGATCACGCCGACGGTCAGCCCGAGGAAGCGGTGGATCCGGCCCATCCACTCGGCGTCGCGCTTGGCGAGGTAGTCGTTGGTGGTGACGACGTGCACGCCCTTGCCGGTCAGCGCATTGAGGTAGGCCGGCATAACCCCGGTCAGGGTCTTGCCCTCGCCGGTCCGCATCTCCGCGATGTTGCCGAGGTGCAGCGCCGCAGCGCCCATGACCTGCACGTCGAACGGCCGTTGCCCGAGCGTGCGGCGGGACGCCTCGCGTACCACCGCGAACGCCTCGACCATCAGGTCGTCGAGCGGCTCGCCCTCGGCGTACCGCTCCTTGAACTGATCGGTGTGGGCTCGGAGCTCCTCGTCGCTCTGCGCGCGGTAGTCCTCATCCAGCGTCGCCACCTGTTCGGAGATCGACTCGAGCCGGCGCAGGATCCGCGTCTCGCCGGCGCGCATGATCCGGTCGAAGACGGCCACGGTGAGGCTCTCCTGTCGTCAGCGGGTGCCGGGGTGGGACGGACGGCTCATCCATCGTAGGACGCCGGTCGGGCTCAGCCCCACCAGAACGACGCGGCGACGACGACGTACAGCCCGATGAGAGCGGACCCCTCGAGCCAGTCCGACTCGCCGTCGATGATCACGAAGCAGACCGCCAGCACGCTTGCCACCACCGTCGTCACCAACAGCGGCGGGAACACCAAGGTCAGGGTCGCGCCGCCGAGCACCGGCGAGATCAGCACGAGCAGGGGGGCGAGCACGAGCGCGATCTGGAGCGGCGAGTTCAAGATGACCGACAGGGCGTGGTCGGGGCGGTTGCGAGCCGCGAGCTGGATCCCGACCACGTTCTCGACCGCGTTCCCGGCGATCGCGACGATCACCAGGCCGGCGAAGGTTTGCGAGATGTGCAACGTCCCGAGCGCGGGGGTGAGCGCCGCGACGAACCAGTCCGACACCACCGCGGCGAGCACGCCGGTGACCGCGAGGCCCGCGATCGCGACCGGCATCGGCCAGAGGGTCTCGTCCCGCGCCGCGGTCTCCGGTTCGCCATCGCCGCGGCGCAGCGAGGCCGGCAACGACAGCGCGAAGACCACCAGCAGGGTCACCGAGGCGATGTCCGACAGCGCGTGCTCGTGCGCCGCGGCCCGCGAATGGACATACGACGCAAGGCTCGGCACCAGCATCGCGGCGACGGCCAGGATCATCAGGGCGATCACGGTCCGGGCCCGGGCACCCTCGAACTGCTGCCGGCCGTTGCGCAGCCCGCCGACCATGAAGGCCAGCCCCAGCACCAACAGGATGTTGCCGAGAATCGAGCCGATGATCGCGGCCCTGACCACGTTCGGCAGGCCGGCCCGAAGGGCGAAGATGCAGACGAACAGCTCAGGCAGGTTGCCAAGTGCGCTTTGGACCACCCCGGTCGCTCCGGCGCCGAGCCGGTCGGCGACCTGCTCGACGCTGCGCCCGACGAGCGCCGCCAGCGCGGCCAAGGCGAACCCGGAAACGATGAACGTCGCGACCTGATTCCCGGGCGCGAAGTGCAGGATCCCGGCGACCACCGTCAGCAGCGCGGCAGCCGCGATGATGACGCGATCCGATCGGTTCAGCGCCGCGACCACCCCCGGATCCTTTCAGACCGTGGCTCGACTCGGCCGCAGCCGGCGACCCCGGCATTGTGCGTCGACCCGTCCTCGGATACGGTCCGCCGACACCCTCCCAACCACTTCGCGTCGAAGGACGCCGAAAGGATCGGTCTCATGGCACTCGGCATCTACTTCGCGCACGGTGGCTTCACGACGGAGAAGTACGGCCAGGCGCTCCAGGCGCTCTCCGAGGCTGGCGCCGGCGCGCCGGCTGGACGCACGTTGCACATCGCCCTCGAGACCGACGGCCTGATCGACGTCTTCGACATCTGGGAGTCCCGGGAGCAGTTCGACGCGTTCGGAGCGACGCTGGTACCGATCCTCAGCGGCCTCGGCGTCGAGCTCAAGGATCCCATGGTGGCGACGGTTCACAACGTCATCGAGGGCTGACGCCGACGCCTAGCTAGGTGATCTCCAGGAGCTTCTCGCGGACGGCGTAGACGACCGCCTCCATCCGCGAGTGCAGCTGCAGCTTCTCGAGGATGTTGCGGATGTGGTTCTTCACCGTGTTCTCGCTGATGAACAGCTGCTTGGCGATGTCGCGGTTGTTGAGCCCCTTCGCGACCAGCCGGAGCACCTCCATCTCGCGGTCGGTCAGCCGCGGCGCGGGCACCTGCTGCCGCTCGTCGCCGCGCTTGATCATCGAGGCGAACTCGTTCAGCAGCTTCGACGCCATCGACGGCGAGATCAGCGACTGGCCGCCGTGCACCGCCCGGATCGCGGATGCGACTTCTTCGATCGAGATCTCCTTGAGCAAGTATCCCATCGCGCCGGCCTTGATCGCGTCGTAGAGATCAACTTCCTCGTCGCTGATCGTGAGCATGATGATCTTGCTGCTGGGCACGGCGTCTTTGATCGCGGTGCAGGCGTCGATGCCGCCGCGCTTGGGCATCCGGACGTCCATCAGCACGATGTCGGGGGTGGTCTCGACGGCCTTCTCGACCGCCTCTGCGCCGTCTTCGGCTTCACCCACGACGTCGATGTCGGGCTCTTGGGCGAGCACCATCTCCAGGCCCCGCCGGAACAGCGCGTGGTCGTCGACGACGAGGACTCGGATCGGCTCGCCGGTGAGGGCGGACAGCGAGGCGACCGCGCTGCTGTCGGTCGTGTCACTCACGAGACCTCCACGGCCTGGCCGCCACCAGAGAGAGCGCGGGCGCGGCTCCGCCCGGCAATGATTGCACGGAGTGGGCCAGAGCGTGGTAGTTACACCGAGGGGGCTTCGCCGCCCGGATCTGGCTCATGTAGGCGGACAACGCCGTAGTCATATCCGTGCCGGCGATAGACCACGCTCGGGGTGAGGTCGCCCTCCTCCAGATACAGGTAGAAGTCGTGCCCGACCATCTCCATGGCGAACAGCGCCTGGTCGAGGCTCATCGGCGCGGCCCGGTGCACCTTTTCCCGTACGACGAACGGGGCCGGCTCGGGCCCGTCGTCCTCGCTCCCCTCATCACCGGGGGCGGCCGAACTCGGCGCAGCGACGACCGCTCCGGTCGCCGTCGCGACCGATACCGGCGTACGGCTGCCGTGGTGCACCCGGCGGCGATCCGCCGCCCGCCGAAGCCGCATGTCCAGCTTGGCGATCGCGAGGTCGAGCGCGGCTTGTTGGTCGGCGGCCGACGCTTCGGCCCGGATCACCGGACCCCGGGTGCGGCAGGTGAGCTCCACTCGCATCCGGACGTCGGCAAGCCGTGGATTGCGCTCCTCCGAGACTTCGACATCGACTCGGTCGGCTTTGGGATCCAGCTTGGCCAGTCGACCCAGCTTCTCCCCGATCGCGGCCCGAAAACGCGAGTCGAGATCGGTGTTGCGCGACTTGACGACGATGTCCACAGGTGCATCTCCTGACGTGACGTTGCAAGACTCACCGGGCCCGGTCCCGACGTTAGCCCCTCCGACTGGGCGGCCACCATGCGAGGTCAGGTCCGCCGCTGGGTGGCCGCGACCGTTGCCGCCGCGATGACGTCCGCCCCGCTCGCGCGTAGCGTCCGGGCTGCCTCGGCCAGGCTCGATCCGGTGGTGATCACGTCGTCGACGATGATCACTTGGGTCCCCGACAAGGTCTGGTCGAACCGCCGGGGCACCGCGAACGCGCCGGCCAGATTCGCCGCCCGGGCGACGGCGCTGAGGCCGGCCGAGTCCGCCACCCGCCGCACGTGCCGCAGCGCCGGGACCACCCGCAGGTCGGCCCCCTCCGACCGAAGCACCGCCGCCGTGCTCCTGGCCAGTGACCGGACGACGTCATCGCCGCGGGCCCGGATCGAGCCGGGCGAGGAGGGAACCGGCACCAGACAGATCCGGGCCGGCGCAGCGCCGAATCCCCCGGCGGTGGCATGCCAGGCGCCGACGACGGCGCTCGCCAGCGCGGCGGCCAGCACCGGCCGCAAACCCACCGCCGAGCGCTCCTTGTAGGCAATCAGCAGAGAACGGCACGGATCGGCGTACGCCGCGACCGTCCAGGTCGGCGGCAGATCGGCGGGGGTGGGCCGGGGCCGGCTCGTCGTGGCCGGCTGCCACAGCGGCCTGAGGCAGCGCGGGCAGGCGGGCCCGTCGGGTCCGCCGCAGCCGGCGCACTCCGCCGGGAACAGCCGGTCGAGAATCGCCATGAGGCCGACCCTGCCCGGCCCGCGCCGGGATCGGCGGACCACCGGGCAAGCTGTGGACAGACCTGCCGGCGACCTAGCCTGCGTACGACGGGTCGGCGCCGGCCGAGATCCGGGTCCACCGGGCCCCGGACAGCTCCCACACCGACCCGGCCGAGGAGGCCAGGATCGGCTCGCCGGGCCCGGCCGCGACCTGGGTCGGATCGCGCGGAGGGCTGACCCCGCCTGTGTCGGTGCGCTGATAGCCGTCCACTGAGGTCTCCACGATCGAGCGGTGACCGATCGAGTCCCTGACAGTGGTCACGATCGCGCCGGCCCCGGCCCAGGCAACTCCGCTCACATCGGCTGCGCCCGGGATGACCAGGCTTGCGGTCGACACACTCAACGAGTCGTGCGCCAGCGAGAGCGCGCCGACGACCAAGGCCGAGCGATCAGCCGGCCCGACCACCATTGCGATCCGCGCACCGTCCCTCGACACGGCGATCTGGTCGATGCCCTCGGTCCGGATCGTCGACGGAAACGACACCTGCCGGACCGGACCGACCCGCGGCACCTCCACCAGGCTCGCGGATGCGCCCACCCCGCGTACGACGATCACGTCGCCATCCGGGTCGATCGTCGGCGCGGACAGCCTGGCCGCCTGCACCCGGGCGTGCAACGGACCCAGCGCCGAGCCGACGAGCAGGGTGGTGTGCCGGCGCCCGGGCCGGAGGGCAGCCACGACCGAACCGTCCGCGCTCACCGCGGGCGCGCTCAGCCCCCGGCCCAGCAGCGCGACCGGCACGGCCGCCCGGACGCCGACGACCCGCCCGTGATCGGCCAGCAACGCACCGTGGGTGGTCGGCGGCGTATCGGGGTCGAACTGTGGCCACGAACCGATCCGCTGCACCGCGGCGACCCCGGTGCCACTGAGGGATGCACCGTTGACCAGCAGGCGGACCGCGGTCACCGACGGGACCTGCCGCAGCGTCCACACGATCTGGGCCGAGAGCCGCTGCAGCGTCGACCCGGCAACCTGCAGGACCGCGCCGGAGAGGTCCACCTCGGCGACCCCGTCGTTGTCGATCGAGACGTTTCCGACCAGGCTCGTCCCGTGCGGGATCGCGCTGACCACCGCGGGCGCGAGCCCCGGGCCGGGCCCGTCGATCAACTCCCGGATCAACGTGGTGGCCAAACCCGGGGTGTCCGGCGCCACCAGCACCGGTTCGGGCACCAGCCGGGTCTGCTCGCGGTTGAGGTAGTAGATCGTCGCCGGCAGCAGGGTGAGCTCGGCATCGGACACCGAGAGCACGATGCCGGGCGGCAGCCGCGAGATCCGCCATTGCCGCCCGACCGATCGGACCACCGCGAAGTGCGCCTGCTTGGTGCCGGTGACGACGTGGAAGGTGCCGCGCCCGTCCACCGTGCCGAACCGGCGCAGGACCACGTCGATCCCGCGTGCGCCGCCCTCGACCTTGGGCAGTCCCTCGTACAACGTGGTGCCGGCGGCCGGGTGCCAGCTGACCCCCGGCGCCAGATAGAGCTTGGCGACCGCATAGTTGCCGTCACTGTCGGCGAGGGCGTTCAGGAAGCCCTTGACCAACCGGCTCGGGGTCATCCCCGGTTGCGGGGCCGCCGCGATGACCCTGATGTCGTTGAGGTCGGCACCCGATCCCGCCGGGAACGCGCGGCCGACGTGCACCGAGCCCGACACCGGCAGGCTGGCGCATCCGGCCAGGGCCGCGACGGCCGCGACGATCCCGACCCGCCCGAGCAATCCCGATCGCGGGGCGTGCTCTTCTCGGCTAGGCACGCAGGGTCTCCGCCGTGGAGCGGTCCGGTGGGTCCGGCGTACCGGCATCGGGACCGAGTGGCAGCGGCGACGAGGTGACCTGCTCGCCGGCGTGCCACGGCAGCGTGAGCCTGAACAACGCCCCCTCGCCGGGCTCGCCCCAGGCTTGCAGCCAGCCGCCGTGCAGCCGGACGTCCTCGAGCGCGATCGACAGGCCCAACCCGGTCCCGCCGGTTGCGCGGGCGCGGGCCGGATCGGCTCGCCAAAACCGCCCGAAGACCAAGGAGGCCTCGCCCGGCCGCAACCCGACGCCGTGGTCGCGGACGGTGATTGCGACGCCACCCTCGCCGGCCCTCAGCCGGAGCTCGACCGGGCCGCCCTCGGCGTGTTCGATCGCGTTGTCGACCAGGTTGCGCAACACCCGGTCGATCCGCCGCGAGTCGGCGTCGACGATGACCGGCTTGGTCGGCACATCCAGAGTGATCGCCGACCCCCTGCGCTCGACCAGCGGCGCGGCCAGCTCGACCACCCGGGTCGCCAGCTGACGCAGGTCGACCGGCTCGACGTCCAGGACCGCCGCGCCGGCGTCGTACCGGCTGATCTCGAGCAGGTCGGCGAGCAGCAGCTCGAACCGGTCGAGCTGGGCCTGCAGCAGCTCCGACGAGCGGCTGAGCTCGGGCGGCAGGTCGCCGGCCGAGCCGTGCAGGACGTCGGCCGCCATCCGCACCGTGGTGATCGGCGTCCGCAGCTCGTGCGACACGTCGGCCACGAACCGGCGTTGCAACCTGGACAGCTCGCGGAGCTGGGAGATCTGCTGTTGCACCGTGTCGGCCATCCGGTTGAAGGATGCGGCCAGCGTCGCGAGGTCGTCCTCACCACGCACCTTCATCCGTTCACGGAGCCGGCCGGACGCCAGCCGCTCGGCGGTGGCGGCGGCCTGTCGCACCGGCCGAACCACCTGGCGGGTCACAACCGTCGCGATGCCCACCAGCAACAGCACCAGGGCACCGCCGGCAAACAACATCGTTCGCTCGACCAGGCTCAGCGTCGCGACCTCGCGGCTGAGCGGCACGAGGTAATAGAGCTGGTAGCGGACCGAGCCGGCCTGGACCGGTGCGCCGAGCACCAGCCCCGGCCCGCGGGTGCCGTCGGCGGCGGTGACGGTCGTGTAGGTCCACGCCTCGCGGGACTGCAAGGACACCGCCTTGCGCAGTGCGGCCGGGATGCTCGACGGGCCGACGTGCGGCCCGTTCCGCGGCTGGTACGACGGCAGCCCCGGCGTCGCCGACAGCAGCACGACGTCGTAGTTCTGCTGGTCGGGGTCGGGCGAGAGGGCGAGCACGACCGCCGAGGCGGTCTGGCCGACGGCCCGCGGGTCCGACGGCGGAAGCGCGGCGAACTGGCTCTGCGCGTGCTCCACGCCGGTGCTGAGCTGGCTCAGCGCCGAGCGAGTGGCCGAGTCGAGCAGGCCGGACCGGACCTGATGCAGGATCGTCACGCCGAGCAGCAGGCTGACGGTGCCCGAGAGCATCAGGGTGGTCGCGATGACCCGGGTCTGCAGCGACCGGCGCCAGCGATGCCGCACGGCGCTCCCGACCGCTGCGACCCGCTTGATCACGTCGGTCCGGCCTTGTAGCCGACCCCCCGAACCGTGACGACGATATCCGGGTGCTCGGCGTCGCGCTCGACCTTCGCCCGCAGCCGTTGCACGTGGACGTTGACCAGCCGGGTGTCCGCGACGTGGCGGTAGCCCCACACTTGTTCGAGCAGCTGGTCCCGCGAGAACACGTGCCTCGGCTTGCGGGCCAGCGCGGTGAGCAGGTCGAACTCGAGCGGTGTCAGTGCGATCGGCGCGCCGTCCCGGCTGACGACGTGGCCGGCGATGTCGATCGTGAGATCGCCGATCGTCAGCACCTCGTTCTCGCCCTCGTCGTTGCGGCGCAGCCGCGCGCGCATCCGGGCCACCAGCTCCTTGGGCTTGAAGGGCTTCACGATGTAGTCGTCCGCGCCCGACTCGAGACCGATGACCACATCGATCGTGTCGCTGCGCGCGGTGAGCATCACGATCGGGGTCCCGCTCTCGGCCCGGATCGCCCGGCACACATCGACCCCGTCGGTGCCCGGCAGCATCAGGTCGAGCAACACCAGGTCCGGCTTGACGACCCGAAAGGCAGTCAGTGCCTGGTCGCCGTCGCCGACGAACGACGGCTCGAAGCCCTCGTTGCGCAACACGATGCCGAGCATCTCGGCAAGCGCCGGATCATCATCAACGACTAGTACGCGCGCCTTCACCCGTCTATCGTCTCATCGCTCTGCGACGATGGCGGTTCCAACGGAGCCTTCGGGGTGAACATGGCGAGCGACGAGCCCGGATCGGGCGACTGGGCGACCCCGGGCGAGCCCCCCGCGCAACCGCCGTACTTCACCCCGCCACCGCCGGCGCCGGGATGGGGCCCGCCGGCTCCCGGCTGGGGCCAGCCGGGGTATGGCTGGGGTCCACCGCAGCCACCGCGACCGGGGATCATCCCGCTTCGGCCGCTTGCGGTCGGGGAGATCCTCGACGGCGCGTTCACGACGATCCGGCGATATCCCGCTGCGACCCTCGGCCTCACCGCGCCGATCATGCTGGTCGTCGAGGCGCTTCGGACCGCGACGTCCTATTACCTGCTGCACGGGATCAGGACCGACATCACGACCACGACCAACGGCACGATCACCGGTTTCGGCAACGTCGGTGACTACGCCGGACGGACCGCCACCGTCGAGATCATCGTGGCGATCGCCACGCTCGTCGCGACCGCGCTGCTGAGCGGGATCATCGCAACGATCATCGGACAAGGCGCCTTAGGCCGGCCGATGAGCGCCGGCGATGCCTGGCGGGCGACCGTCCCTTCGTTCTGGCGGTTGCTCGGCGCCAGCCTGCTGGTGCTGCTGATCATCGCCGCAGTGGGGGTGGTCGGAGTCGCCCCGGGCATCCTGATCGCGGTCTACGGTGCGACCGGCCCGGGAGTCGCCCTGGCGGTCCTCGGAGGCCTCGCCGCGTTCGTGATCGCCCTCTATCTGGGGGTCGCGCTCTCGCTCGCCACACCCGCCCTGATGCTCGAGAAGCAGGGCGTCCTCGCCGCGCTGCGCCGGTCGCGACTGCTGGTCCGCGGCAGCTGGTGGCGGATCTTCGGCATCACGGTGCTGGCCGGGATCATCACCCTCGTCATCTCCGGCATCATCTCGGCGCCGTTCGCGTTCGCCGGCGGGAGCATCAGCGGAATCCTGTCCGGCAACAGCTCCGAGCAGTTCACCTTCACCCCGTTGCTGCTGACCGGGATCGGTGGCCTGATCGCCTCGACCCTGGTCCGCCCGTTCTCGTCGGGGGTGATCGCGCTGCTCTACCTCGACCGCCGGATGCGGTCCGAGGGCCTCGATCACACCTTGCAACAGGCAGCGGCCACCCCGGCCCCATGACCAACCCCGCCCCGATCACTCGGCTCGGCGCCCAGCGGGCGGCTCAGCACGAACTGTCGAAGGCGATCTACCACCGCACCAGCGACCCGTTCGTCGTCAGAGCGGTCCGCGCCGCCGGGCGGGCGATCGACCACGTCCTCAACTCCGCCTTGAACCACGCGCCGGCCGGTGACGCCGGTGCCCTGTCGATCGTGGTCGTGGTCGCCATCGCCGTCGCCCTCGTCATCTGGCGGGTCGGAGTGCCCCAGCGCTCGGCCAAGGTCGGCGCGCTGCTGACCGCGGGTACGACGATGTCGGCGGCTGAGCATCGATCGCTGGCCGAGCTCGCGGCGGCGGCCGGGGACTGGAAGACGGCGGTCGTCGAACGGATGCGCGCGGTCGCCCGCGAGCTCGAGGAGCGCAGCGTGGTCGACGCCCGCGCGGGTCGCACGGCGAGCGAGCTGGCCCGGGATGCCGGGCGGGCGATGCCCTCGGTTGCGCCCGCCCTGTCCGCCGCCGCCGAACTGTTCAATGCGATCGTCTACGGTGACGCGGCGGCGACCGCCGCCGACGTGACGGCGGTGGTCGAGGCCGACGACGCGGTTCGCCGCTCGGACCGGAGCAAGGTGCTGGCCCGGTGAGTGCGATCGCGGCCGAGCCGCCGATTGACCTGTCCGGACTGTGGCGCTCGGTGCGCTATCCCACGATCCTGGTGCTCATCGGGCTGGCGCTCGTGACAGTGCTGGCGGCGATCGGCAAGTCCTCGAACAGCACCCCGCTCGACCCGCGCAACGCCGCCCCCGAAGGGGCTCGCGCGCTTGCGACCCTGCTGGCCGACCGCGGCGTCACCGTTACCGTCGCGACCTCGTTGCCGCAGGTCGGCTCGGCCTCCGGTTCGACGATCCTGCTGACCGACCCGGGCGCCCTCTCCGGCCACGCGCTGGCCACGGTCGCACGCAGTGCGTCAACCGTCGTCCTCATCGACCCGCCGCCGAGCGCGTTATCGGTCCTCGGTGTCGACGCGGCGGCCGACGCCCAAACCAGCGCGACACTCAGGCCGGGGTGCCCGCTACCGGCCGCAGTGACCGCAGGATCGGTGCAGGTCGACGGCGACCTGTACGCCGTACACGGCGGGGTCACCGGGTGCTACCACCAAGGGGCGGACGCCGCGCTCGTGACGTCCACCCGCGCGAATGGTGCAACGACGATCGTGCTCGGCTCGCCGTCCACCCTCAGCAACTCGGCGCTGGCGAAGCAGGGCGATGCGGCGCTCGCGCTCGGCCTGCTCGACACCGCCACCGTCGACTGGGTGCCGGGCGGGCTGAACGCCGGGCCCGTGCCGAAGTCCGAACGCGGCCTGTTCAACCTCCTGCCGTCGCGACTGCTGTGGGCCACCCTGCAACTGTTCATCGCGCTCGTGGTCCTCGCGCTGTGGCGGGCCCGCCGGCTCGGCCGGCCGGTGGTCGAGCCACTCCCGGTCGTGGTCCGCGCCGCGGAGACGGTCGAGGGGCAGGGCCGGCTCCTGCACGCCGCGCAGGCCCGGAGCAGGGCCGCCGGCTCACTTCGGGCCGCCACGGTACGACGGCTCACCCACGCGCTCCGGCTGCGCCCCGATGAGGAACCGGCATCGGTGGTGGGGCTGGTCGCCGAACGCGCCCACGCCGCGCCGACCGATGTCCAGGAGTTGCTCTACGGTGGCGAGCCGGGGGACGACGCCGCGCTCGTCCGGCTCGCGCAGGCGTTGCCGAAGCTCGAGGCCGACGTCACCGGCGACGAGGGACCGTCCTCAGGAGGTCAGCAGTGAGCGAAACCCAGCCCGCGGTGTCCGCCGAGGCCGCGCGCGAATCGCTGGCATCGCTGAGGACCGAGGTCGCCAAGGCGGTAGTCGGCCAGGACGCGGCGGTGACCGGCCTGGTCGTCGCACTGCTCTGCCAAGGGCATGTGCTGCTCGAAGGGGTGCCCGGGGTCGCGAAGACGTTGCTCGTCCGGAGCCTCGCCGCCACCCTGTCGCTGGAGTCGAAGCGGGTGCAGTTCACCCCGGACCTCATGCCGGGCGATGTGACCGGTTCGCTGATCTACGACGCGCGCACCGCCCGGTTCGAGTTCCGCGAGGGACCGGTCTTCACCAATCTGCTGCTGGCGGACGAGATCAACCGCACCCCGCCGAAGACCCAGGCCGCGCTGCTCGAAGCCATGGAGGAGCGCCAGGTCAGCGTCGACGGCCTCCCGCGGCCGCTCCCGAACCCGTTCATGGTCGCGGCAACGCAGAACCCGGTGGAGTACGAAGGCACCTATACCCTGCCGGAAGCTCAGCTCGACCGGTTCCTGCTCAAGCTCACGGTTCCGCTGCCTGCCCGCGACGACGAGATCGGCATCCTGGCCCGCCACGACGAAGGATTCGATCCACGCGACCTCGCTGCGGCCGGCATCGAGCCGGTTGCCGGGATCGGGCACCTACAGGCCGGCCGAGCCGCAGTGGCTGCGGTCCGCACCACGCCCGAAGTGATGGGCTACATCGTCGACGTCTGCCGAGCCA
>CAYNDD010000069.1:0-13043 GCA_964395425.1 uncultured Frankiaceae bacterium | reverse complement strand
CAGGTGTTTTCAGGTGAACGGCCAATGAAGGAAATGCAAGGAGCCGATCGAAGTCGGACACTAGGCACCCGGCTCATCAGCGGGCGGTGCGCGAGCCGCTCAGGCGAGGTTGGGCAACAGGTACAACGCGCAGCTCGTTGTGCCCCAGAGCACTGCAATCACTGCCGGCAGACCCACCAGCCACATCTGCCACAACGACCACCGGGTGTGTGCGTAGACGAGCCCGACGGACAGCAGGATGAGGACCTGCAACCACAGCACCAACGGCACGAGATCGCCGGTGTCGCTGGCAAGTTCGTTGTCCACCGCCGGCGACACTGCCGGGCGGCCGGCCGGGGTCGGCTGGATCTTGCCGCCGGACAGCGAGGCGTCGACGTAGATCACCTGGCTCGGGGCCCAGCCGCTTCGCCAGCCGCTGCCGGTCGCGGTCTCCAGGATCAGGCTCGACGGGTTGGACGCGAGCACTCCCGGAATCGGGTCGCCGGCCCGCCGGACGTCGTCGACCCGGTAGGTGAAGATGCCTTGACCGGTCGTCACGGTGATCGGTGCGCCCGCTCGCAACGAGGTGAGCGAACCGAACGGCGAGCCGAACGTCGCGCTCTTGCCGAAGATCTGCGAGATCCCGGCCTGGCCCGGCAACGGGCTGCTCGGGTAGTGGCCGGGCCCGTTCTCCAGGTTCTTCGAGGTCGTGCCTTCGACCACGATGGAGTGCAACTTGATCGACGGCGCGCTGATCAGCGCGATCGGCGTCCCCGGCTTGATCACGCCGCCGATCGGCACCGTGGCCAGGGCGAGCTTCTCCCGGAACTGGCTGTACATCACGTGCTGGTCGTGGCTTTCGGCCAGGCCTGAGAAGAACAGCGCGTAGAGCACCAGCCAGACACCGAGGATCGCGACCGTGCCCGCGGTGGTCATGATCATCGACCGGGCGGGTGAGAGCGGAAGCTGCGGGCCGGTAGGCCGCTGAGGCCGCCGGATCCGACGTCGCCAGCGGCTTGTCTTCTCGGGCGGCTGTTCGGGCGACCACCCGCTCCGAACCTCCTCGCTCGCCGAGAGCGGCGGTGCGAACGGATTGCTCATGATGGACCGACGGGGCGGCCGAGCCGCCACAGCGCAAGCGTGAGCGTCCCGGCGATCAGTGCGAGCAGCAGCACGATCGGGAAAGCGACCGCGGACAGCGCCGAGCGCTTCGCCGCCGTCGTACCGAGCGACAGCGCCACCTGGCTCGTCGTCGGTGACGCGGTCGGCGAGGTGGCGGTCGTCGGCGAGCTCGAACCCGGGCTAGGGCTCTTGACCGGCGGGATCGACGAGCTGTCGGTCGGCGTCGGTCCGCTGCTGCTGGTGTCAGTCGGCGTCGGGCTGATCGGTGGCTGCTGACCGCTCACGAGCGGCACGACGCCCTTCTGCGCGGCGACCGCGGCCGCGGCCGCCTTGGTGTAGTCGACGAGCTTGCCCAACCCGTTAGCTACGGTCATGGGCAGATAACCCGGAGGTAGATCGCCAGCAGTCAATCCGCGCGCCTGC
Organism: uncultured Frankiaceae bacterium; assembly: GCA_964395425.1. Classification (GTDB taxonomy): domain Bacteria; phylum Actinomycetota; class Actinomycetes; order JAFAQI01; family JAFAQI01; genus DATAUK01. The sequence continues at coordinate 11,519 of CAYNDD010000069.1, read as the reverse complement.
CCACGCGACGCGACGAAATTCAGAAAGGTCGATAGCTGGTGGGCCTCGAGCTTTGGCAGGCCGCTGGTGGGGACGTCCGTCGAGACGAGCATGGTCCCTGGGTACGCCGCCTTGCCAGCCCGAGCCGTGCGCAACTTCGCGTAGGGCACGGGCCAAGAGCCTGCCGCCTTGTCCGGCGTAAGCAGATCAGCAGCCCGACGCAAGTCTGCGTCCGTCGGCGTGGCGAACGACCTCCCCGCTGCCGAAGTGAATCGTGAGCCGGTTGTGGACCCGCCCTGCGTCTCAAGAGCGGCGGTGTCCAACTCATACCGCTTGGCGTCTGCGAGGCTGGTCAACCCGAGAATGAACCGCTGCCCCGGAGTCTCGCGTCCGACAGACGCAAGCTTCTGACCCGGGAGGCCGCCGTTGACACACTCGATCTGGGAGTTCGCGATATCGAACTGCAGGTCCAGGGTGATGGTGGCTGGATTCTCCACGGGTGACGCCACGAGGGGTAGCCACGGAACAGGGTCCGCATGTAGGCACGGGTTCAAGTCCGCCTGGTAGAGGGTCTTGGGAACGTACGTGTCGAGCAATGGGAACGTCGTTACCGGCAACTTGATGCCCTTGTACTTCGGATTGACCACCATCCCCCACGGATCGGGCTTTCCGTTAAGCCAGGCCCGTGCCTCGGGATCAGCGTTGATGTAGGAGGTAAGAGCGCTCACTATGTCTGAGTCGCTCGAGATCGAAAGCAACGTTGATGCTGCTTCCGGCGTCGAAACCTTGTCGGCAAGCCCGGGATTCAGCGCCTGGAACTCCGGATCAGCGGCCAGGTCCAACGGGTTCGGCTTGTGCGTCTTAGGGTTCCAGAGCGCCTTGTCGTCTTGTTGAACCGTTGAATTCGACGGATACGACTCGGTCAGAAGCTTCGCGAGTAAGCGGGCGTCGAGCCGAAGATGGAGATACTGCTGCCCATGTGCGGTGTCAATCGCGTAGACAATCGCAAAACCCGTAACAGCAGTAGGTGCTTGGACGACGGGCTTCGTGAAGTGGGTCGGCGGCGAGTTGCCCTGAAAGGCCGCTTGGATCGATCCTGCCTGCAGGAGATTCTTTGCCTCAGGTTCACTCGTCTGCACCTGCTGAACCGTGAAGAGCTTCGGGTTAAGGCAGAAGTACGGCGACCATTGTTGGGTCGCCTGCACCATCAAGTACGAGCCGTAGACGTCGGTCGGCGTTGCCTTGCTCACCAACTGGCAGACGTTCGACGGCGGCGCGAAAGAAAGCGGAACCACAATCCGATTACGCCAGTTTGACGCGCTCCACCACAACTCCCCGCTTACCGCCAGGTCTTCCGTTTCGGGTAGGCCTGAGGAAATAGCACCCGGCGGGTACTGTCCCGTCTTCGAGCAGAGCGCGAGAGCCTCAGCTTCAGTCGATGCAGGCGTAGGTCGGTCAATGGGAGGCAGGCTGTCACCCGCAGGATCGCAGCTAATCCCCATGATGGGAATCGCGACGAGAGCACAGTGCACCTTGTCGGAGCAGCCGAGGGAGGCATTGCTCTCATCCGTCGTGATGACGAACTTGTCAGACCCCTTCCCCTGAAGATTGCTCACGGCGTACGTCGTGTTGCCGGGCTGCAAGCTAGCCGACGCGTTAGCGGCTTCCGGCGGAATCCCAGCGCAGCCGAGGTTAGGGCCGCCGTCGTACACCTTGCCGTTGGCAGCGACAAACGGAACCCAGAATTGAGCACCTGGGGAGACCGCGCACGCCCGTGGATACGGCGACGGCGCGCCGACCGACAGCGCGCGGTCGGCGACCGACGCATACCGGTCAAGCCGGAATGGCGGGAAGTTGCTAGTGCTGAATTGAAAGCGCTCCTGTGGGGTCTGCGTCCAACACGTCTGAGGGCTAATCCGCTCGGATTTTGGAGCCGATGGCGACGCCAGACCTCGGCACATCATCAGGACCACTGGGTACTCCTGCTGGGCCGCGATTGCCGAGTTCGGGTCCGCGATTATGCCGCCAGTCGGATGGGCGCCCGTCCACGAGACACTAATTTCCTGTCGATCGCGAAGATCTCGAGTCTGAGCGACATGAAGTGAGAAGGTCCGCTTGTCGACCACCTCATTCTTCCCGTCGACAAGATGCACGCGGGAGATCCGCTCGGTCTTCGAGAACTGCCCCGAGTCGTGCCGTCCGCTTGCTGGGGATCCGGAGGCGGTCGGCGCGAGGACCGCGGCCAGGAGGCCGAGCAGAATCGTCAACGCGCCCATGCCGGCGACCCGTCGCCGGTGGCTGCGCGGCCCCTTGCTCTGCAAACGTGGTGCGATCACGGCCCGGACCTGCGACGTTGGATCCGCCGGGCGATGATCGGCGGAACCGCAAGCACAAGCAGCAGCTCGATGGCGGCGAGGATGGCCAGCAGACCGCCGATGCCGCCGTTGTTCGAAGCGGGCAAGGTGTTGGGCTCGCCGATGATGTCGTCGACCCCGCTGGTCGTACCCGTGCTCGGTTGGACGCCGGGGATCGAGCTTCCGGCCGACGGTGTCGTCTGGCCAGGCACTGTAGGCGCCGTACTGCCCCCCGATGGCTGAGGGCTAGTGCTCGCCGACGGGCTGCTGCTCGGCGCATGTCCGTTGTGCGGGTTCCCCCTCGGCCCGGTGCCCGTCCCCCCGGTGCACGGTCCGTGACCGACCTCGTCGCAGACCGGCGGCTCGGGCGCGATCTGAGCCAGGTAGTTCTCGGTCGGGTGTCCGGCCACGAACGTCGGGTTGTGACAGGTTGTGACGTTCTCGTGGCTCAGCTGCACGTTCTTGTCGGCGGTGTGCAGCTTGTTGGTCTGTGCGAAGCTGGCCTCGACCAGGTTGATCGGCAACGGCGAATACCCGATCGGGCCCATCTCGGCCTGACCGCCGCAGATGTCCCAATACAGGAAATCGGCCAGCGTCTGTCGTTTGGCCGTAGTCATTCGTGGGTCGGTCGGCGAGGTCGGGATGATCATGTACGAGTATGACGACATCGCGTACGCCCGCTTGTCGGGCATCGTGTAGACGTTGTTCAAGTTCTGAAGGAGGTAGTCCTTCGAGTTCTTGTCATAGTTGATCTGCGCCTTGGTCAGCGCGACCGCGACGTTGTACTGGGTGGGTGCGGTGAAGTAGCCGGCCTTGTTCTCCAGCTGGACGACCGGATAGGCCTTGCCAAGCGCGTAGCTGTATTCGTCGTACCCAATCGCTCCGTTCGCCGCAGCGGAGGTGACGAAGTTAATCACGCCGTCGGAGCCGTTCTGGGCAACCTGCGGGTCCTTGCGCGGGAAGTACTCGGTCTGCCCGAGCCCGCCGGAGAACGGCTTCCAGATGCTGGGATATTCGGTCGCGAGATAGCGGGTGAACTGCGCGGTCGAGCCGGACCCCTCGGAGTGCACGACCGGGATGATCGGGATCGATGGCAGCTTGCGGCCGTTGTTGTCGGACGTAATCTCCGGGTCGTCCCAGTTGGTGATCTTGTTCGTGAAGATCTTGGCCAACGTCTGACCGGAGAGCCGGAGGTTCGTGACGAGCTGCCCGCCAACTCGGATCTGATACGGGAACGACGTGCCGCCGGCCACGATCGGCAGGTAGGCGTAGGGCCGACAGGTCTTCGGGTTGTTCGGGTCGGTGCAGTTGGTGTCGGAGTCACCGGTCGCCTGGTCGACACCCTGGAACCCGATGTCGCTGACCGCGAAGTCGGTGGTGGCGTTGCGGAAGTCGGTGCGGCCCTGGGCCGAACCGGAGGCGGTGAAGACCACCTGGAGCCCGTTCGTCGTGACGTCGGAAATCCACTGGTTCACCGCGTTCGCCGCCCAGCTCGAGCCGGAGCCCGAGATCAAGGCATGGGTCACGCTGGCATTCGCCGGAGCCGAGCCGGCCAGCGGAGCGACGAAGAACGCCAGCGCGGCGGTCGAAACAGCGAGCAGACGGCGCATGAGATGTCCTTGCCGGAGGTGGGAGGCGCGGGGGCAGCCGGCTCGGCGCCGGGTCATCGGCTGATCGCCTTGGAGCGGGACAGGAAGCGAGCCGCTCCGAACAGTGCAAGGACCAGCAGCAACAGCACGATGCCGGCCCCGAAACCACGCGCGATGAACCGCGGCTCACCACTTCGAACCGCGGTCAGGATGTAGAGCGGCAGCGAGTTCATCGGGTTGTTGAACGGGTCCTTGTTGAAGAAGGTCGACGCACCGGAGGTGATCAAGACCGGAGCGGTCTCACCAATCGCCCGGGCCATCCCGAGGATCACTGCGGTGCCGAGGCCGGACTTCGAGGTCGGCAGCACCACTCGCCATACGGTCTGCCACTGCGACGCGCCGAGGGCGTAGCCGGCCTCGCGTAGGCCCCCCGGAACCACTCGAAGCGCCACGTCAGCGGAGCGCGCGATGATCGGCAGCATCATCACGCTCAATGCCATAGCCGCACAGAATCCGCTGCGTTGAAAGCCCAGCCCAACAATCAGGGTCGTATAGATGAACAGTCCGGCAAGGATGTCCGGCAGGGCAGTCATCGCCTCGACGACGGTCCGCACGATCCGGGCGAACTTCCCGCCGACCTCGACCATGAAGACCGCGGTGCCGATGCCCAGCGGCAACGAGACGAGGGTGGCGATTCCGAGCTCAATCAGCGACCCGACGATCGCATGGGAGATGCCGCCCTGGTTGAGCGGCGCGGTCGGGCTCACGCCGGCTTGCGAGTGGGTCAGGAAGCTCACGTGGTGGACGGCCGCCCAGCCACGGAAGAACGTGTAAAGGACGGTGGAAACCAGCGCGATCCCGACCAACGCTGCGCCACCGGTGATGATCGCGGACCAGAGCCGGTCGATCACGATCGGCAGCGGATGCGCCATCGCGGTCACTGAGGCGAACATCACGAGGTAGACGACGTACCAGCAGATGAAGAAGCCGATCTTGCCGCTGAACGGCAGGATCTGGGTGTAGAGCAACCAGACCAGACCGAGCGAACCGAGCATCGAGCCGTAGAGCGACAGCCGGTCGTCGACGGTCAGAACGGTGACGGCCCTCGGGACATCCGGTGGCTCCGGCGCCCGCGCAGCGGCGTCGCCGGGTGACTGGCCGGTTGGTACGGCGGTGGTGTGGGCGGCGGTGGTGGTCATCGCGATCTCAGATCTCCGTCATCGCGCCACTACGGCTGCGGTTGACGATGATCGCGGCGAAGGTGTTAACCACCAGCGTCATGACGAAGAGCACGAAGCCGGCCGCCAGCAGCGCGGAGAGCTGCACCTTCGTGGCGTCTCCGAAGAAGTTGGCGATCAGCGATGCGGTCGTGATCGTGCCGATCTCGAGCGGGCGGAACTTCACGTCGAAGTCCGGGGACACGATCAGGTAGACCGCGACCGTCTCGCCCAGCGCGCGACCGAGCGCGAGCATCGTGCCGCCGATGATGCCGCCGCGGCCGAACGGGATGACGACCGAGCGGATCACGCCCCATCGGGTCGAGCCGAGCGCCAGGGCGGCCTCGCGCTCGCCCATCGGCGCTTGCGCGAAGACCCCGCGCATGACCGCGCAGCCCATCGGGATGACCATCATCGACACGACCATGCCGGCGATGAAGGCAGAGGATCCGTAGCGCGTCTCGGCGAAGGTGGCCGCTCGCGGGTTTCCGCCATGGACGGCGAAGATCGGAATCCAGCCGAGGTACTCGTTGAGGAATCGGGCGACGAACAACGCGTGCGGCGCGATCAGCAGCAGACCCCAGAGCCCGTAGATGATGCTCGGGATCGCTGCCATGAGGTCGACTGCGGCAACCAGCCAGCCGCGCAACCAGGAAGGTGCGTACTCGCTGATGTAGAGCGCGGTGAGCAACGCAAGGGGAAACGAGAACATCAGCGCGATCAGCGCGACCTCAACCGTGCCGAGCAGCACCTCTTTGATGCCCAGCAGGTTCTGCTCTGGAACCCACTGGTTCTGGGTGAAGAAGTGCACGCCGTACTCGCGCAGCGTCGGGATCATTTGATAGCCGAGGAAGATCCCGATCGCCCCGGTCACGACGAGGACGACCGCGCCGACCGTCCTCGCGATCCCGCGAAATGCCAGGTCCGGGACGTCGCGCTTGGTACCGAGCTCTCGCGGGACGTCGTCCGGTTCGAACGGCGGCGCCGGAGGCTGTTCGAGCGTTGCGGTCACCCGAAACGACCGTTGACGTAGTCAGAGGTGCGCTGGTCGATCGGCCGCTCGAACATGTCCTTGGTCGAGCCCACCTCGACAATCTGGCCGGGCGTGCCCAGCTCGGCAAGGAAGAACGCGCACTGCTGCGAGACCCGGGCCGCCTGCTGCATGTTGTGGGTGACGATGACGATCGTCACCTGGTCGCGGAGGATGGCGATGGTCTCCTCGATCCGCCGGGTCGAGGTGGGGTCGAGCGCGGAGCAGGGCTCATCCATGAGCAGCACGTCCGGGTTGACCGCAAGCGAGCGGGCGATGCACAACCGCTGCTGCTGCCCGCCAGACAGCGAGCCGCCCGGCGCGCTGAGTCGATCTTTGACCTCGGCCCACAGCCCACCGCGCTGAAGGCAGTCCTCGATCAACGCATCGCGCTCGGCATGCCCGATCCGCGTGCCGGTCAGCTTCAGTCCGGCCACGACGTTCTCGGCAATCGACATCGCCGGGAATGGATTCGGCTTCTGGAAGACCATCCCGATCCGCTTGCGGGTCCTCGTGATGTGCGCACCGGGCGCGTAGATGTCCTCGCCGTTCAGCCGCACCTCGCCGGCCAGCTTCGCCGACGGCACCGACTCGTGCATCCGGTTGAGGATGCGCAGGAAGGTCGACTTGCCACAGCCGGAGGGGCCGATCAAGGCGGTCACCACGCCCGGCGGCATGGACAGGCTGACCCGGTCGAGCACCTTGTTGGTGCCGAACCACGCCGATACCCGTTGCGCGTCCAGATGGGCGCCGGTCGGATTGCGCGGCGGCAGCTCGGCCGCCGCGATGTCAATCACCGGTGGCGCAACCGTGGTCATCGATACTCCCTCAGTCGTCATAGCGCTGGCCCAACTACCGGCTCGATGTGAAACTTCCAGGCCCGCGGGAACTCTCCCTCGGACAGCTCCGCGACGGCCGCTGCGGCCATGAAGGCGGCCACGTTGTAGGTGCACTCGCGGTGCCGGGCGTACCCCCGACTCGAGGTCGCGACCGGTACGTCGTCGAGCCGCAGCCGCCAGCCCCAGGTGCCGGTGTGCGGCACGGTGAGAATGTGCGCTTGGGCGTGGTCGATCCGCTCGTGCAGGGCGATCGCGTCTGCTCGGGCGGTCGTCAGGTCCGGGAAGACCCGCGAGCTCCGGCCGAGCTCCCGATGGTTGGCGCCGGTGAGGCGCCAGGCCACCCACGACTCGTCGGCGTCGACCTCACCCTCGAAGCTCTGGTGCACATCGGGCCAGACCGGGTGCGCCTCCTGGCCGCGACCGACGCCCACGACGAACAGAAACCGCGGCGACTTCACGCAAATCCTCCCCGTCGTGGCAACTCAGGACCGACGCCGTTGCCGTCACACCACGACAACCGACGTACGACGACAACCAGCGCACGGAAGCCGAACGCCAGATGACCACTAGATGAACGCCAGAAGTTGCGCTGTGAGTAGTGGTCCTAGCGGTCCTCGAGCACGGCGTCGGGCGGCCCGACGAGGGCCGGATCCGGCGCTCCCACCACGGCCCGGTTCTTGCCCGGATAGTCGAACCGCGACAGCACATAGCGCATCGACTCGATCCGCCCGCGCCGCTTGTCGTTGCTCTTCACCACCGTCCACGGGGCGAAGGACGTGTGCGTCGAGCGGAACATCTGCTCCTTCGCCGCGGTGTATTTATCCCATTTATCAAGAGATGCGAGGTCCATCGGGCTGAGCTTCCACTGCTTGACCGGATCGACCCGGCGCAGCGTGAAGCGGGTCCGCTGCTCGCTGCGGGTCACCGAGAACCAGAACTTGATCAAGTCGATGCCGTCCTCGACCAGCATCCGCTCGAACGGCGGCGCCTGGACCATGAACCGGTGGTACTCCTCGTCGCTGCAAAACCCCATCACGCGCTCGACGCCGGCCCGGTTGTACCAAGACCGGTCGAAGAAGACGATCTCCCCGGCCGCGGGCAGCTGCTCGACGTAGCGCTGGAAATACCACTGGCCGCGCTGGAGGTCGGTCGGCTTCTCGAGCGCGACCACCCGGGCGCCCCGCGGGTTCAGATGCTCGGTGTAGCGGCGGATCGTCCCGCCCTTGCCGGCCGCGTCACGACCTTCGAAGAGCAGCACCAGCCGCCGGCCGTCCGCCTTCACCCAGGACTGCAGCTTGAGCAGCTCGATCTGCAGCAGCCGCTTCGTCCGCTCGTAGTCGAACCTAGTCATCCGTCGGTCGTAGGGGTAACCCTCGCGCCAGGTCTCGATCGGCCGGCCCTGGGCGTCGAGCAGCGTCGGCTCGCCGTCGTCGTCGATGAGGACGTCGATCTCGAGATCGTCGAGCGCATCGAAGAGGTCGTCGTCGGCAACCGTGCCGTCCGAATACACCAGCTCCGGAACCCCGTCGTGCGTCATCAGCCCGTCCTCCCGCCGACGTCACGCGCCAGAATCTCGACCCCCGACGGTACTGCGCGCAGCCGTTCGGCGACGCCAAAGTGAACCCCAGATGACCGTTGAAGGCTGCAAGGAATGACCCTGGTAGGCCTGGGTAGCGTGCGATTGTGAACAACGACTTCATTCTCGTCCTGGTCGTGATGACCGCCTTGTCGTTCGACTTCACAAACGGCTTTCACGACACCGGCAACGCGATGGCGACCTCTATCGCGACCGGTGCACTGCCGCCGCGGATCGCGGTGGCGCTGTCCGGCGTACTCAACCTGGTGGGTGCGTTCCTGTCGTTCACGGTGGCGGCAACGATCGCCAGCGGCCTGGTCGACAGCTCGATCGTGACCTTGACGGTCGTCTTCGCCGGCCTGGTCGGCGGGATCCTCTGGAACCTCGCCACCTGGTATCTCGGCATCCCGTCGAGCTCGTCACACGCGCTGATCGGCGGCGTGATCGGCGCCACGCTGGCTGCGTCGGGTGGGCACGCGGTCCTCTGGCACGGCCTGGCCCAGAAGGTGATCATCCCGGCGCTGCTGTCGCCGATCATCGCCGGCGGGATCGCCGCGCTCGGGACCTATCTCGTCTACCGGACCACCCGAACGATCGGCACAAGAGCCCGCAGCCACGGATTCCGGATCGGGCAGATCGGCTCGGCCTCGATGGTGTCGCTCGCCCACGGCACCAACGACGCCCAGAAAACAATGGGCGTGATCACGCTCGCGCTGATCGCGCACGGCACGCTGTCGAGCGGCGCGAAGGCGCCGTACTGGGTCATCGTCTCCTGCGCGCTGGCGATCAGCCTCGGCACCTACATCGGCGGCTGGCGGGTCATCCGCACCCTCGGGAAGGGGCTGGTCGACATCGAGTCGCCGCAAGGGATGGCCGCCGAGTCCTCCTCCGCCGCGACGATCCTGCTCGCCAGCCACTTCGGCTACTCGCTGTCGACGACGCACGTCGCGACCGGCTCGATCCTCGGCAGCGGGGTCGGACGGCGGGGTGCCGAGGTCCGCTGGAGCGTGGCCGGCCGGATGGCGACCGCGTGGGTGATCACACTGCCCGCGTCGGGCGCGGTCGGTGCGCTTGCCTACTACGCCGCCAACGGCATCGGCGGCACCGCGGGCGTCGTGATCATCTTTGCGGTACTGATTGCGGTGGCGGCCGGCTTCTACGCGGCCTCGCGCAAGACCAAGGTCGACCACAAGAACGTCAACGCCGAGTGGACCGGCTCGGTGGCACCGTCTGAAGCCGGCTGGGCGGCGGTGGCCGCAGCGTGATGACCCGACTCGAAAGGACGCCTCGATGAACTCGTGGATCGACCTGCACGCGCTGTGGAAGATCGTCGTCATCGGCATCCTGGCCGGTGCCGGGCTGCCGGTGCTGTTCGCGGTCGGGCTGCGCGCCCTATCCGCCGCCCCGCGGCTGGCGACCGTGGGCGACCGGCCGGTGACCGACGACCGGCTATACGGCGGAAACCCGGCCGGGCTCACGGTCGCGGTCGTGTGCTTCGCGGTGGTTCTGGCCGCCATCGGTTGGGGTATCTACAGCATCGTCTCCAGCAGCTGACCGGCACCGCCGGCGCGACCGATTTCGAGGAACCCGATGCCCCTCCCTCCGATTCTGCAGGCGATCGTCGGCTACCTCCGCAAGGGCTACCCGCAGGGCGTGCCCGAGCGTGACTATCTGCCGTTGTTTGCGCTGCTTCGCCGCCGGCTGACCGAGGAGGAGGTCACGAGCGTCGCCGAGGAGCTGGCCGAGGAGAGCCCGGACGAGGCCACCACCCACGCAATCCGCGCCGCAATCGGGCACCTGCTCAGCGAGACGCCGTCGGAGACCGATGTCGACCGGGTCCGGGAGCGGCTGGCCGCGGTCGGTTGGGAACCGCCGGCCCAGACCGCTCATCCGGTGGGCTGAGTCCCGGGGCGTCGCGGGGCATAAGGCATCGTGGAGGGGTGACCACCACCCACGCGGCCGTCTCGCGGATCGTCGACCTCGACGGACCTACCCACTACCTCGACTTCGGCGGGCCGGCGGACGGGCCGCTGATCGTCGCGGTCCACGGGCTGGGCGGCTCGGCCTGGAACTGGCTGGCCGTCGCCCCCGCGCTGACCGAACGCTGCCGGATGGTCGCGATCGACCTGGCCGGGCACGGCCTGAGCCCGGCCGCCGGGCGGTCGACCACAGTGCTGGCCAATCGCGGGCTGCTGGACCGTTTCCTCGGTCAGGTCATCGGCGAGCCGGTCGTGCTGATGGGCAACTCGATGGGCGGCCTGATCACCCTGCTCGAGTCCGCGGCTGCGCCGGCGCTGATCGCGGGTGCGGTCCTGGTGGATCCGGCGCTGCCGCACCCGTTGTTCTCGAGGGTCGACAAGCGGGTCGCCTTGCAGTTCGCGATCATCGCGGCACCCGGCATCGGCGGGATGTTGCTCGACCGCCGCCGCCGGCGGCAGAGCGTGGCGACGCAGGTCCACAACACCCTGATGCTGTGCACGGTCGACATGTCCCGGGTGCCGCCCGAGGTCATCGCAGCCGGGATCGCCGCGATCGAGAGCCGGCGCCCCGGCGACTTCAGAGCCTCCGACCTGGTCGACGCCGGCCGGTCGCTGATCCGGCTGCTGGCCCGACCGCAGGTCGTGCGGCGAGCGTTCGAGCGGGTCACCGCCCCGGTCCTCATGCTGCACGGCGACCAGGACCGGTTGGTGCCGATCAACCTGGCCGTCGCGACCGCGCGGGCCTTCCCGGCCTGGCGGTTCGAGGTCGCCAAGGACATCGGCCACGTCCCGATGCTCGAAGCGCCGGACTGGACGACCCGCCTGGTGCTGGACTGGCTGGAGCACGACGCGAAGCTGCTCAGAGCCTGAGCACGGCACGGCAGGTCGGCCGCCCGCCGGGCTAGGGCGAGCCGGTCGCGGTCCCTGGATTGAGTTCGTGCACGACAAATGTGACT
>CAYNDD010000068.1:0-13142 GCA_964395425.1 uncultured Frankiaceae bacterium | reverse complement strand
AGCCGACAGCGCGAGCCGCGCCTGCTCACATCTCACAATTCCTTTAGTGCGTGGACGGACCGGAATAGTTCCCGGCGGCCAGATCCCGATCCGCCATACACCCGCCGACGGACCCCGGCCGCGTCGGCCGTACGGTTGAGCGGGTGGGTGACAGCCTGGCCGGTGTAGCGGCAGCAGCGGGCCGTGGCAACCAGCAGGCATTCGCCGAGCTGGTCGCCCGCACGCAGGCTCCAGTTTGGCGACTTTGCGCCTACCTGGTCGACCGAGCGGCCGCCGACGATCTCACCCAAGAGACCTATCTCCGGGCGTTCCGCGCGCTGCCGAGCTTCCGCGGCGACGCACAGGTCTCGACCTGGCTGCTCACGATCGCCCGCCGGACCTGCGCTGCCGAGCTCGACCGCCGTACGCGGGTGCGCGACATGCATCTGCTTACCGTGCCGCAGCGGTCGCAGGTGGCCGACCCGGCGCCGGTGGTGGACCTCAACCTGCTGATCCAAGACCTCGACCCGGACCGCCGGGCCGCCTTCGTGCTCACCCAGATCGTGGGTTGCGACTACGCCGAGGCGGCCGAGGTGTGCGGGTGCCCGCTCGGGACGATCCGCTCGCGGGTCGCCCGCGCCCGCGCCGACCTAATCGCGGCGCTCGACGGAGTGGTAGCGCCCGCCGGCGCCGTCCGCTCCCGGTCGACGCGATAGCGGTACGCCGCAGCAGGCCCGAGGCTCGGGGTTTGGAAACCGGACCGTTTCGCGGCACAATTAGCAGTCGGGGCACGCGAGTGCCAACCCAGGATCGGGCCAGCCGTTCGAGGAGGCGAGATGCCGACCTACGAGTACGCCTGCACGGAGTGCGGCGACCGGCTCGAGGCCGTCCAGAGCTTCAGCGACGACCCGTTGACCGTCTGCCCGAGCTGCAAGGGCCGGTTGCGCAAGGTCTTCTCACCGGTCGGGGTGGTCTTCAAGGGCTCGGGCTTCTACAAGAACGACAGCCGGTCCGGGAAGTCCAACGGTGCCTCCGCCGGCTCGTCGAGCGAACCGAGCAAGGCAACCGGCGGCGACTCGTCGTCCTCCGGCTCCGACTCCGGCGGCTCGGGGTCGGGCGGCTCCGACTCGGGCGGGTCCGAGTCCGGCACGAGCACGTCGACCGACTCCGGCGGCGCCAAGGCCGACAAGGGCGGCAAGGCCGGCAAGTCGGACTCCAAGGGCGGCGGCAGCAAGGTCGCGTAGGCGCGATCCACACGACGCCTCGCCCACACGGCTGATCCACAGCCACCGCTCGTCGGCCACCTCACGCGGTCGGGCTTCCTAGCGTCGGCCGATGGATCGGAGCCGAGCGGTCTCGAGCTGGGGCGGGTGGCATCGCCGGCTCGCGATTCGGCGCCGGCTCGTCGCCGCCGCGCTGGCCGGTGTCGCGGTCGTGTCCGGTCTGAGCGCGGCCCGGCCCACACCGCCCCCGACCCGCGCGGTGTGGGTCGCGGCCCGCGACCTAGCCGGCGGCGAACCGTTGGTGCGCGGCGATGTCAGGCTCGAGTCGATGCCGGTCGCCGACGTTCCGAGCGACGCGCTGCCGGCGGCAGCCTCGGTCACCGGCCGGCTGCTCGCTGCACCGGTGCGGGCCGGCGAGCCACTGACCGACGTACGAATCCTGTCGCCGGCGCTGCTCGCGGCGGCCGATCTAGCCGACGCGGTCGCCGTGCCGGTGCGGGTGGCGGACGGTGCGGCCGCGCTCGCGCTGGTGCATGCCGGCGATCTGGTCGACGTCATCGCTGCACCCCAACCCGGCAGCGGCGAAGCGCCGGAGAGCTTCGTCGTCGTGCATGACGTTCGGGTGCTTGCGGTGCCGCCTCATGACGACGGAGCCGGCGACGCAGGATCCGGCGACGGCGGCGGTCTGCTGATCGTCGCCGTGACCGAGCGGCAAGCCGCGGCGCTGGCCCGCGCCGCGACCGGTGACGCGTTGTCGATCGCGGTACGACGGGGAGCCTGACCGAAGCGCATCCAGCGAGGTCGGGGCCGCCGACCGGTCAGCCGAGTAAGGCAGACTGCTTCCTGCACATGACCCGATTCCCTGGACTAGGGGGCAGAAGAAGTGGCCGGTTTCAAGAAGTTCATCCTGCGCGGCAATGTCGTCGATCTGGCGATCGCGGTCGTCATCGGTGCCGCGTTCGGCACTGTGATCGCGGCCTTCACGAAGGACCTGCTCACGCCGATCATCTCGGCGATCGCCGGCAAAGCCAGCCTGAGCTCACTGACCTTCACGATCCACCACTCGATCTTCTATTACGGCGACTTTCTCAACGCGATCATCGCGTTCGTGATCCTCGCCGCGGTGGTCTACTTCTTCGTCGTCGTACCGGTCGGCGCGCTGCTCGACCGTTACAAGCCGGCACCGGACGAGCCGACCCCCACCACCGACTGCCCGCACTGCATGTCATCGATCCCGGAGACTGCAAGCGTCTGCGCCTTCTGCACCCGCGACGTCGCCTAACCGTCAGTAGCGAAGTTGATCATGGCGAACCGAGCGAAGAATCGCGCGAAAAACGCGCTCTTCGCCATGATCAACTTGGCGGGTCAGGGGGTGTCGTAGTGCGGGGGGCGCTCGTCGTCCTTGCCCCATTCTGCCGCGCTGGCTTCCTCGTCGATGTCGACGTCCCGATCGGCATCGTCGCCCCACCCGGTCGGGCGGTCCTCGACGTCTCCCCAGCCGACGTCGCTCTCTTCTGACATCGGATCCGGCGGCAGCGGTTCAGTCATCGATCCAAGCCTACGACCGATCAGGGCTCGAACTTGTACCCGAGTCCGCGGACGGTGAGCAGGTGCCGGGGCGAAGACGGCGAGGGCTCGATCTTCGCGCGCAGCCGCTTGACGTGGACGTCGAGGGTCTTGGTGTCGCCCACGTAGTCGCTTCCCCAGATCCGGTCGATCAGCTGACCGCGGGTCAGCACCCGGCCGGCGTTGCGCAGCAGGAACTCGAGCAGCTCGAACTCCTTGAGCGGCATCGGCACGGTGTCACTGTTGACGCTCACGACGTGCCGGTCGACATCCATCCGCACCGGGCCGGACTCCAGCACCGAGGACACCATCTCGTCGGGCTCCGTGCCGCGCCGGCGCATCACCGCGCGGATCCGCGCAACCAGCTCGCGCGCCGAGAACGGCTTGGTGACGTAGTCGTCGGCACCGATCTCGAGCCCGACGACCTTGTCGACCTCAGCATCCTTGGCGGTGAGCATGATCACCGGGACCTCGGAGCGCTGCCGCAGCTGCCGGCACACCTCGAGCCCGGAAAGTCCCGGCAACATGAGGTCGAGCAGGACCAAGTCGGCGCCGGCGCGATCGAACTCCTCGATGCCGTCCGGCCCGGTAGCGGCCATGGCGACCTCGAAGCCTTCCCGCCGAAGCATGTATCCGAGCGCGTCGGAGAACGACTCTTCGTCCTCCACGACCAGGATTCGGGTCACGGGTTTGATGCCTCCTGTAGCAGTGCGGGAGTCGCAACCTGCGGTTGCGAGCCTGACACGAGCCGGATGGTGAAGGTGCTGCCGTTGCCCGGCCGGCTCCAGACGGTGACCTCGCCGCCGTGGTTGCCGACCGTGTGCTTGACGATGGCGAGCCCGAGTCCGGTGCCACCGGTCGCGCGCGAACGGGCCGGGTCGATCCGGTAGAACCGCTCGAAGATCCGCTCCTGCTCGTCCTCGGGGATCCCGACCCCCTGATCGGTCACGGTGATCTCGACGACGTCGTCGCGCAGACGTACGCCGAGCGCGACCCGGGTGCCGTCCGGGCTGTAGGCCACCGCGTTGTAGAGCAGGTTGGCCACCGCGGTGACCAGCTGGCCTTCCTCGCCGAGCACGACCAGCCCGTCGTCGCCGCCGCGCACGATCGAGATCCCGCGCGCCTCTGCGGCCAGCCTGGCCCGGTCGACCGCCTCGTCGAGCACGGCGTCGACCGAGACCTCGGTGGGCGCCGGCAACGGCTCGCCGCCCTGGAGCCTCGACAGGTCGAGCAGCTCCTGGACCAACCGAGACAGTCGCTGCGCCTCGTGCTGCATCCGGCCGACGAATCGCTGGACCGCCTCCGGGTCGTCATGGGCGTCGAGCGCGGCCTCGGCGAGCAGCTGCAGCGCGCCGACCGGGGTCTTGATCTCGTGCCCGACGTTGGCGACGAAGTCCCGTCGTACCGACTCGACCCGCTTCGCTTCGGTGAGGTCGTCCACGACCAGAGCCACCTCGCCGCCCTCCAGCCGCTGGGCGCGGGCCCCGACCGAGACGGTACGACGCGGGAAGTCGTTGAAGTCCATAGTGAACTCGACGGTCTGCGGCTGACCGGTGCGGCGGGCGGCCTGGACCAGCCGGGACAGCTCGGCCACGTCGAGCACCGAGTCGCGCACCACCCCGAGCTGGATCGCGGCCGGGTTCGCGAGTCGCACCGCGTCGTCGGCGTCCAGCAGGACCGCGGCCGTGGGCAGCAGCTCGAGCATGGTCTCGGCGGGCACCCGAGCGGTGCGCGGGATCGGCGGGCGCGGCGCGGGCAACGGGGACTCCACCGACCGGCGACGAGCCAGCGGCCGGATCATCAGAGCCAGGCCGACCCCCACCAGCAGTCCAACGATTGCTGCGACCACCGTCACATCTCGATGATAAGGAGCCGATCTGCCCGGTTCGTGCTCCTTGGCGAACGCGGTGGGCGTGACCGGGTGAGCTTTCACAACCCCGCCCCCACCCGTTCATCCGCCCGTTGCTCGCCGTTCACCGCCGGGGCGGCACGGTGGGTAACCCGCACTAAGGTGGGAACGGCGAGAGCGGGAGGCGCGGTGCGCGATCAGTATCACGAGGATCTCGAGGCAATCACGAGTTCGCTCGTCGACATCACCCGGTTGACCGGCAGCGCGATCAACCACGCCACCCAGGCGCTGCTCGACGCCGACCTGCAGGCTGCCGAGTCCGTGATCACCGGCGACCTCGCCATCGACGAGCTCTACGAGCGGATCGAATCCAACGCACTTGAGCTGCTCGCCCGCCAGCAGCCGGTCGCGAGTGACCTCCGGGTGATCATCACCGGCCTTCGGATGGTCGCCGACATCGAGCGGATGGGCGACCTGGCGCTGCACATCGCCAAGGTCGCCCGGCGACGCTACCCATCGAGCGCGATCCCGGCCGAGTTGCAGGCCACCGTGCTGGAGATGGGCCAGGTCGCCCAGCGGATCTGCGCGAAGTGCTCCAGCGTGATCGCCGGCCGTGACCTCACCATGGCCGCCGAGCTCGAGCGCGACGACGACGTCATGGACAACCTGCACCGGCGGCTGCTGGCCACGATCCTGGACGAGTCCTGGCAGGGCGGGATCGAGACCGCGATCGACGTGACCCTGTGCGGGCGCTACTACGAGCGGTTCTGTGACCATGCGGTGTCGGTAGCCCGCCGGGTGATCTTCCTGGTGACCGGCGAGCGGGCCCCGATGCCGGCCGAGGCCTAGCCCCTCATCCAGCCGGGCCACCCCGCCGTACCCCGCGATCGGCCCGCAGAGGCCAGTTGTCCACAGGTTTGTCAACAGGGAACGAGCGCGCGTTTCCCATTCGGCCTGCGGGCGTTCACTTGTGGTTCATGTGAAGTCGGTCAAAGGGTTGAATCTCCTCCATAGCGTCGGCAGTGTCGCCGCGGGCATTCCCCGCCGGCCGCGCCACCGGCTCGGGGCTCACCGGGCCAGATCGCATCGGAGGTTTCGTTGTCGTGAAGGTTTCACTTGTCATGCGTACCGCGGGCATCGCCACGGTCGCCGCACTCGGGCTTGCCGCCTGCGGTGGGGGCAGTGGGGGAAGCAGTGGGAGCAGCACGAGCCTGAGCCCTCAAGGATCGACCTTCCAGCAGTCGCTCGAGCAGCAGTGGGCCACCAAGTACCACGCCGCCCACTCGAGCGCACAGATCACCTACAGCGGCACCGGATCGACCGCCGGCATCCAGCAGTTCACCTCGGGCAAGATCCCGTTCGCCGGCTCGGACGTGACCATGACCTCGCAGGAGCAGTCGCAGGCGAACTCCGCCTGCGGCAGCACGGCGCTGACCATCCCGGTCACCTCGGGCGGCGTCGCGATCATGTACAACCTGCCCAGCGTGACCTCGCCGCTGAACCTGTCCGCCGCAACCGTGGCCGGCATCTTCATGGGCAAGATCACCACCTGGAACGATGCCCAGATCGCCGCCGACAACCCGGGCACGACGCTTCCGAGCACGCCGATCTCGGTCTACCACCGGGCTGACGGCTCCGGTACGACGGACGTGCTCTCCGGCTTCCTGACCGCGACCGCGCCCTCGGTGTGGACCCTCGGGGTCAACAAGGAGTTCAGCAGCTGGCCGACCGGCACCGGCGCCACCGGCTCGTCCGGGGTGGCCCAGGGCGTGAAGAGCACGGTGGGTGGCATCACCTACGCCGAGATCACCTACGCGCAGCAGGACAACCTGCAGACCGCGGCGATCAAGGGCGCGAGCGGCGGCTTCGTCAAGATCTCGCCGGCGACCGTCGCGAAGTCGATCAACAGCGGCTTCTCGATCACCGGCACCGGCAACGACCTCGCCGGGAGCCTGTCGTTCACCAGCATGACCGGCTATCCGATCTCGACCGTCTCCTACGTCCTGGTCTGCTCGAAGTACAAGAACAGCGGCGAGGGCACCTTGGTGAAGAACTACCTGACCTATGCCGTCGGCGCCGGCCAGGGCGAGGCAGCAGCGCTCGGTTTCGCGCCACTGCCCGCGTCGCTCGACACCAAGGCGAAGGCCGCGGTGGCCTCGATCAGCTAGCTGGAGTCAATACGGCACCATGAGCACCGTGGAAACGACGCTCGACACCACGTCGCTGCGAGCGAGCCAGTCCGGCCGCCGCGGCGACGTGGTGTTCCGCCGTCTCACGCTGGCCGCCGGCTCGCTGGTCTTCGTCGTACTCGGAGCGATCGCCGTCTTCCTGGTGGTGAAGGCGGTGCCCTCGCTGCGGGCCGACACCACCAGCTTCTGGGCCACCAAGACCTGGTCGGCATCGGTCGGCTCGGCAAGCTTCGGGATCGCCGCGCTGGTCTTCGGCACCGTGCTGACCAGCGTGCTGGCGCTGGTGATGGCGGTGCCGGTCGCACTCGGCGTCGCGATCTACACGACCGAGTACGCACCACGGCGGCTGTCGACCCTGCTCGGCTACCTCACCGACATGCTGGCCGCCGTACCCAGCATCGTGTATGGCCTCTGGGGGCTCTACCTGCTGCTGCCGCACCTGACCGGCGTGCAGAGCTTCCTCGCCAAGTACTTCGGCTGGATCCCGCTGTTCAATGATCCCGGCGGCCGGGCCGCGCTGTTCAGCAAGTCGATCTTCGGCGCCGCGGTCGTGCTGGCGATCATGATCCTGCCGATCGTCGCGGCGGTGAGCCGCGAGGTGCTCCGCCAGGTCGATCCGGCCCAGAAGGAGGCCGCGCTCGCTCTCGGCGCGACCCGTTGGGAGATGGTCCGACTCTCGGTCCTGCCGCCGAGTCGCTCCGGAATCATCAGCGCGACGATGCTCGGTCTCGGCCGCGCCCTTGGCGAGACGATCGCCGTCGCCCTCGTCATCGGTGACGCCTTCTCGATCAGCTGGAAGGTGCTCCCGTCCGGGGGCAACACGATCGCAGCCAATATCGCCAACCTGTTCGGCGACGCGGACTCAATCGGCCGCTCTGCACTGATCGCGAGCGGGCTCGTGCTCTTCGTCCTCACCCTCGCGGTCAACCTTGGCGCCCGCTACATCATCCTTCGGTCCGGCACTGAAGAGCGGAGCTCAGCGGTATGAGCGCGGCTTCTACCGGCGACATCGGTGCCCGCGGGCTTCGCCAGGCTTCGCTGCCGAACTGGGCCGTTGCCGCGACCGCCATCGGCGCGACGCTGCTGACGCTCCTGCTGTTTGCGGTGACCGGATTCCAAGGCGACGCGGACTTCCTCGTCGTGGCCACGCTGCTCGTGGTCGTCGCGGTCACCGCAGCAAGCTGGATCGTCGAAGGACGTCGGCGGGCGATCGACCGGATCGCCACCAACCTGACCCTGGTCAGCTTGATCCTCACCTTGCTTCCCCTCGGCTACGTGATCGGCTACGTGGTCAAGCGCGGGCACGTCCGCTTCGGGTGGGGGTTCCTGACCGGCGACGCCAGCCTCGGCCCGTCCGCCCTCGGCGGCGGCATCGGCCACGCGATCCTCGGCACCCTGGAGCAGGTGCTGATCGCGACCGCGTTCGCGCTCCCACTCGGCGTGCTGGTGGCGATCTTCATCACCGAGTACGGCGACAACCGGATGGCGACCGCCGTACGGTTCCTCGTCGACGTCATGACCGGCATCCCGTCGATCGTCGCCGGGTTGTTCGTCCTCGCCTTCTGGATCATCGCGCTCAACCAGGGCTTCTCCGGTTTCGCGGCATCGATCGCGCTCACGATCATCGAGCTCCCGATCGTGGTCAGGACGTCCGAGGAGATGATCCGGCTCGTCCCGATGGCGTTGCGCGAGGCGTCGTACGCCCTCGGCATCCCGAAGTGGAAGACCATCATTCGGGTCGTGCTACCCGCGGCCTCGACCGGCATCACTACCGGAGTCATGCTCGCCGTCGCCCGGGTGATCGGCGAGACCGCGCCGGTGCTGCTGGTCGCGGGCAACAACTTCTTCTTCAACCGCAACCCGTTCAGCGGCGACCAGGCGTCGTTGCCGGTCTACATCTTCCAGAACGCGCAGTCGCCCTCGGCGTTTAACGTCCAGCGGGCCTGGGCGGCCGCGCTGACCCTCATACTTATCGTCGTGGTGCTCTACGTGGCAGCTCGGCTGCTGACCCGGCGCAACCAGCTGGCCGGGAGGTAGCCGCAGGTGTCCAAACGGATCGAGACGATCGACCTGTCCTGCCTCTACAACGGGGTCAAGGCAGTCGAAGGCGTGAGCATCACGATCGAGCCCAAGACCGTGACCGCGTTCATCGGGCCGAGCGGCTGCGGCAAGTCCACCTTCCTGCGCGCGCTCAACCGGATGCACGAGGTGGTGCCGCGGGCCACCATCGAGGGCAAAGTGCTGCTCGACGACGAGGACATCTACGGGGCGGGGATCGACGCGGCCGCGGTCCGCCGGACGATCGGCATGGTCTTCCAGAAGCCCAACCCGTTCCCGACCATGTCGATCTACGACAACGTCGCCGCCGGGCTCAAGCTCAACGGGCTGCGCAAGAAGGGCGACCTCGACGGCGCGGTCGAACGCTCGCTGCGCGGCGCGAACCTGTGGGAAGAGGTTAGCAGCCGGCTGAACAAGCCGGGCATGAGCCTGTCAGGCGGCCAGCAGCAACGACTGTGCATCGCCCGCGCGATCGCGGTCGAGCCCAAGGTGCTGCTGATGGACGAGCCGTGCAGCGCGCTCGACCCGATCTCCACCCTCGCGATCGAGGACCTGGTCACCGAGCTCAAGGACCGCTACACGATCGTGATCGTCACGCACAACATGCAGCAGGCCGCCCGGGTCTCGGACGTCACCGCGTTCTTCACCCTGAAAGGTCCGGGCGAGCCGGGCGTCCTCATCGAGGTCGACGCCACCCAGAGGATCTTCACCAACCCGACCGAGAAGCGCACCGAGGACTACATCACCGGCCGCTTCGGCTGACGATCGGCCTGGGCGCACACTGGTAGGCATGGCCAGCGCGGGGGACGACCCGATCCTCGTCACCACCGCACCCATGAGTCCGGCCGAGGAGCGCGATCGCCGGCAGCGTCGTTACTTGATCACCATGGGCGTCCGCGTCGTCGCGTTCGTGCTGGCGATCTTCCTCACCTCCGGCTGGGTGCGGGTCGTCCTGATCGCACTGGCGCTGGTGTTGCCGTGGGTCGCGGTGATCCTGGCCAACGCCGGGCCGATGCGGCGGCCGCCCGAGACACCTTCGCTATACGCCGGCGAGAAGCCCCACGAGCTGACCGACCCGGACCGAGCCGGCCGCTAGGCCGAATCGGGCCGCGCGGTCGCCAGGCCCAGCCGGGTGGCGAGCTCGCCCCACAACCCCCGGTACGCCGCGGCACCCGTGCTCTCCGGGGACGTCGCCACGATCGGCCGGCGGCGCTGCCCCATCCGCTCGATCAGCGCGCTGTTCGGGACGACGGTCCGCGCCACGTCGGCGTACCGGCCGTGCAGCAGGTCCACGACGTCACGATGCAGCGCGCGACGGCGCTCGACCATCGACAGGAACGCCATCACGTCAACGTCGCTGTTGGTCTGGGTCGCGAGGTCGACGACCTGGTCAAGGGTCCGCAGCGACAACGGCGAGGGCACGATCGGCACCAGCACGACGTCCGCGGCGTGAACGATGTTGGCGGACAACAGTGACAGCCCGGCCGGGCAGTCGAGGATCACCAGGTCGTAGTCCAGGGCAAAGCCGGCCAGGACCTTGGCGACCCGGTGCTCGCTGCGCTTCATGGCATTGAGGTCGACGTCGGTCGACGCGTACGACGTATCGGCGGGAAGCAGGTCGAGGCCAGGGTCAGCAGTCTCCCGGATCGCCCGCGCCGCATCGCTCTTGCCCTGGAGCAGCCGCCGGCTGCCGCCCTTGACCTTGGTCCGGCCGCGCAGCAGGAACGTCGCACCGGCCTGCGAGTCGAGATCCCACAACAAGGTCCGGTAGCCGTCGCGGGCGGCCAACCAGGCGATGTTGACCGCGGCGGCGGTCTTGCCGACGCCGCCCTTGACCGCGTAGCACGCGACAACCTTCATGCGCTGCATCGTCTCAGTCGCAGCCGCGCACCCCAAACACCAGCGGTAAGCAACACTGGTGGCACCGAAGCGGTACGTCGATTTCGCCTGAGGAGCCAGCCTTGACCGACTTTTCGCTGGATCTCACCGAGGACCAGATCACGCTGCGCAAGTGGCTGCACGACTTCGCCGCCGACGTGATCCGGCCGGCCGCGCACGAGTGGGACGAGCGCGAGGACACTCCCTGGCCGGTCATCAAGGAGGCGGCGAAGGTCGGCATCTACTCCCTCGACTTCATGGCTCAGCAGTGGTTCGACCCGACCGGGCTCGGCATGGTCGTCGCGCAGGAGGAGCTGTTCTGGGGCGATGCCGGCATCGGGCTCTCGCTCATGGGCACCGGGCTGGCTGCGGCGGCGGTCAGCGCCAACGGCACCCAGGAGCAGATCGGCGAGTTCGTCACCGCGATGTACGGCACTCCGGAGGACCCGAAGCTCGGCGCCTTCTGCTCCTCCGAGCCCGATGCCGGCAGCGATGTCGGAGCGATGAAGACCCGCGCGGTCTACCTCGAGGCCGGCGACGAATGGGTCATCAACGGCACGAAGACCTGGGCGACCAACGGCGGCATCGCCGACTGGCATGTCGTGGTCGCGAGCGTCGACCCTTCGCTCGGCACCCGAGGCCAGGCCTCCTTTGCAATCCCGCCCGGCACCAAGGGCCTCAGTCAGGGACAGAAGTTCAAGAAGCACGGCATCCGCGCGTCGCATACCGCAGAAGTGGTGCTCGACGACATCCATCTTCCGAGCAAGTTCCTGTTGGGTGGCAAGGAGAAGCTCGACGATCGGTTGCATCGCGCCCGCGATGGAGTCAGGGGCCACTCGCAACCGTCGATGGCGACGTTCGAGCGCACCCGGCCGACCGTCGGCGCACAAGCGGTCGGCATCGCACGAGCGGCGTACGAGGTTGCCCTGGACTACGCAAAGGAACGCGAGCAGTTCGGGCGGCCGATCATCGAGAACCAGGGGATCGCCTTCAAGCTCGCGGACATGAAGGTACGGATCGATGCGTCCCGCTTGCTGGTGTGGCGCGCCGCCTGGATGGCCAGGCAGGGCAAGGAGTTCGCCGCGGCCGAGGGTTCACAGTGCAAGCTGTTCGCCGGTGAGACCGCGGTGTGGGTGACCGAGCAGGCGATCCAGATCCTCGGCGGCAACGGCTACACCCGCGACTATCCGGTGGAGCGGATGCACCGTGACGCCAAGATCTACACGATCTTCGAGGGCACCTCGGAGATCCAGCGCCTGGTCATCGCCCGAGCAATCAGCGGTGTCCACATCAACTAGGCGCAAACCGGCCGACGACGAAACACCTTGCTGGCTCACGGCTGCCCCCCAGTGTTTTCGGAGCCTTGCTGAGCACCTTGGGTTGCAGGCCCGGGAAATCCCCGGGCGCACCTGAAAGGACTCTCAGCCAATGCCCAAATACCCTTCCCTCGCCCGCAAGACCCTCGTGGTCGGCGCCCTTGTCGTCGGCACCACGGCCGGGGCCGCCGGCATCGCGGCAGCCGCCACCGGCGGCTCGACCTCGAGCACCAGCTCGGGGTCGTCGTCGCACTCGACCGCCGCGTCCGGCGCCTACGGCACCCATCCCCAAGGCGGCCCGGGCGCCCCGCAGAACCCCGCCACGCTGACGCACGGACCCGGCGAGACCCTTCTTACCGGGACAAGCCTGCAGAAGGCCGATGCGGCCGCCACCGCAGCCGAGCCGGGCGCCACCATTGTCCGAGCCGAGACCGACTCCTCGGGCAAGGGCACCTATGAAGTGCACCTGAAGAAGTCCGACGGCACTTACGTCACCGTCTACCTCGACTCCAGCGACACGGTCACCAGCACCGCCAGCGGTTTCGGCGGCGGACCCGCCGGCCAGGCCGCTCCCAGCGGCGGCCAGCGCCCGGCCAACGGCCAGGCACCCGGCACCAGCCCGTCCTCAGGCACCGCCTGACCTGACCAGTCGGGTGCTTCCCTCTCGTGGGAGCACCCGACGCCGGCCAGAGCCGCCACTAGCCCTTGTGGGAGCGCTGGCCGAACCACGCGGTCGAGATGTCGACCCGCCCGACGATCTTGTAGACCCCGTGAGTGCGCTTGCCTTCACGGATCGTCCACGTCGAGCCGGACTTGTCCACCGGGCCGACCAGCACGACCCGGAAGCCCTTGACCTCGTAGTTGATCCGCATCCCCTTGACCGTGCCGCTGGCTCCCTGAAGCAACGTGGTCCGCGTGCCACCGGCCAGCCGCAGACCCCACGGGATCCTGGCGGCGGACCCAAGGCCGCCCTGGTTGTCGAATCCCTTCGTGACATGCAGTCGCGTGACCTGGTGGCTGTACGGCGTCGGGAGGCAGTCGACGAACCCCTTGTCGCTGGTAGCCCAGCAGGGGTCATACACGA